>NZ_JAKMST010000009.1:0-44661 GCF_025772785.1 Campylobacter sp. CNRCH_2015_0338h | reverse complement strand
GGTTAAAATATTTATAACAAATTTGGGTTTAAGTTTTTAATAGAGTTTATAAATTTTGTTTGAAATTATTCATTGAATGTTTTATTTGGTATATAGCTTGGGTTTTAGTTGTAGGTAAAAAAAGTATTTGTGAGTGAAGTAAGAGTGTATTTTTGTTTTTTTATAGATTTTAAAATAAAAATTATTGGTTTTATAAAAAATATTAATTTTTATAATGTATTTTATCTTTTTGTTTTTTTTGGAGGATATATGAAAAAATTATTTTTAACTTTATCACTGGGTTTTGCAACTTTATTGGCTAATGAGAAATTATTAAATATTTATGAAAGTCCTACTTGTGGATGCTGTGATCTTTGGGCTAATTATATGAAAGATAAAGGTTATAAAGTGCAAATACACAAAAGCGATGATTTTTTAAAAATAAAAGAAAAAATGAATATTCAGCCTATGTATCAAAGTTGCCATACTGGCGTAATTGATGGTTATGTTATAGAAGGGCATGTGCCTGAAGATGCAGTTGCTTGGCTTTTGAAAAATAAACCTGAAGATGTTATAGGTATTTCTGCTCCTGGTATGCCTCAGGGAAGTCCTGGAATGGAGCAAGGCTATGAAGAAGAATACCCTGTAGTTTTGATGCTTAAAAATGGAGACTATAAAATTTATGGGATCTATAGAGGACATAATTTAATCAAGACAAACTAAGCAATTTTACTTAGTTTATTTTATATATTAATGGTATTCTTATATGAAAAGTTTTTTCATATTGTGGAAAATTCTTAGACGCTATACGTATAGTTTCTAAAGCACTATCGTTTAATAATTTATATTTTGATGGTTTTAATATTTTTAAGTTCAATAGATTTTTATCTTTAGTCCATGTGAATTCTACTAAAATTTCGCCACTCATTCGCATTTTTTTGGCTTGCCTAGGATAGATTAAAGCTTCATCTATAGCTTGTTTGACTTCTTTTAAAAGCTCATTGTTATTAGCTAAAGATATGCTTTCTTGAGAAGTTATTGGAGTGTTTTTTTCTTGCGCTATAGTTATTTTTTCATTTAATTGATTTATTGCCTTGGTATTCGTTAAAGTGTTTGTTTTTTTAGATTGAATGATAGCTTTTTCTTTTGTTTGTTCTGGCTTTTTTATTTTTTCTTGTTTAGGCTGTTCGGTTTTTACTTTAGGGGAATCTTGTAAAAATTGTTTTATTGCTATATTAAATTTTTCTTCTTTTGAAGCACTATGTTGTATATGTAAAAAACTCTTAGTATAAATAAAAACAAAAAATAAAGGCAAAAAGAGAAATAAAGTGATAAAAAAGGATTGATTTTTATGATTGTTTATAAATGTTTTCATTTTTTTTGCTCTGTTAAAATTTGAAAATTTTCATGATTTTTATTTTTTAAAATATCAATAATTTTTACAAAACTTTCAAATTTTGCTTCTTTATCACTTTTTAACTCTACTAATGTTTTAGAATCTATAGTGTCAAATTTTGCTTTTATTTCTTCTAAGAAAGCTGTTTTTCCATCTATATAAAATTCATTTTCTTTATTGATTAAAATACTCACTTTGTCTTTATTTTCGTTTATGGAATTTGAATTTTCACTTTGAGGTAGATTGATTTTGATTTCACCATGCGCGATAAAAGTGGATATGCTTAAAACAATAGCTAGTAAAACAAGCATTATGTCTATAAAAGGAATGATGTTTAAACCCTCATTTTTTGGTAATTTAAGCATTTTTATCCTTAAAAATACGATATGCGTTGCTCAAAGTTGATATTTTTCTAAGTAATCCATTGTAAGCCATTAAAGAAGGGATAGCAACTAAAATTCCTAATGCTGTAGCTTTTAAAGCTAGCGATAAACCAATAACAATAGATTTAACATCAATATTCCCACTTGCGCCCATGTCGTAAAATGTAATCATAATCCCAACTACAGTTCCCAAAAGTCCTACATAAGGAGCATTAGTGTAAATGATATAAAGCATGGTGAGATTTTCACTAATTGCATCATCAAATTTTTCTTGACATTGATAATCATTTAGCTTAATTTTTCTAAAAAACAATATACGTTCTATAGTGCACCATATAGCAATAAATGCCATTATTCCTAAAACAATAAATATAATTAAGTCAATGTAAGTTTTTAAAAATTCCATCTTATCCTCGTTTTATTTTTTTGTGATTATATTACTAAAAATTAAATTTTTTATTAATAACAATTATCATAATTGATACAATAAATTTATTTTAAATTAATAATTATTATCATAATATTCCAGTTTTGAAAATATATTTATAAGAAAGGAAATAATGAAAAAACATTGTTTATCGTTTTGTGTTGCTAGTTTTTTGGTCTGCAATGCTTTATCGCAAGAAGTTTTATTAGATAGCTCCATAGTAAGCGCTTCTGGTTTTTCTCAAGATATTAAAGAAGCCCCTGCTACTATAAATGTGATTAGCAAAAAAGATTTAGAAAGTAAGCCTTATAGAGATGTTGCCGAAGCTATTGCTGATATTCCTGGTGTGGATTTATTTGCTAGTAAAGGAAAAACTGGATCTTATAACATTACCATGAGAGGTATTACAGGATACACTTTAATTTTAATCGATGGACGGCGACAAGGGATAGGCGGAGAAGTAGGGCCTAATGGTTTTAATGAAATTTCAAATTCATTTTTACCACCAATTTCTAGTATAGAAAGAATAGAAGTGATAAAAGGGCCAATGAGTACTTTATATGGCTCTGAAGCTTTAGGTGGTGTTGTGAATATCATCACAAAAAAAGTAAGCGATAATTGGGAAACATCAGTTAGTTTAGATAGTATTTTTAATGCACATAAAGAATGGGGTAATACTTATGGTACAAGTATATATTCAAGTGGTCCATTGATGAATGATCGTTTGGGGCTTACTTTGCGTTTTAGAGAATTTTATAGGGAGCAATCTAATATAAAATATAGAGATGGTGGTGGAAAAGAAATCGAAGCAAAAAAGGAACAAAGTCCTACAAAAGCTAATAATTTTAATTTAGGAACTAGGCTAAATTACTTAGTAGATGATTATAATACCTTGATATTTGATATTGATTTTTCAAGAAATCACTATGATAATAATAGAGGTCAAATAGGTGATTTAACTGTGCCTGGAGACGACGCAGGTTCGTTAAAGGGTGGCTATAAAGATACTATGCAAGTAGATAAGTTGGTAACTTACCTAAGTCATGAGGGTGTGTATGAAGATTTTTCGATTACTTCTACCTTGCAGTATAACCGTGTAAGTAATGATGGGAGAGAGGTTATTGGTTTATCTAATCAGCCATTTTTAGGGCAAAATAGAGATATAGTTGCTGAAGATATTATTGTAGATACAAGATCAGTTATTCCTTTAGGCCAAAGTCATATTTTAAGCGTGGGTGGTGAATATAGACTTGAAAAAATGCAAGATAAAATCGCTAATCCAACGAATTTTGATCAGTATTTATTAGCTTTTTTTGCAGAAGATGAGTATAGTATAAGAGATGATTTAAGATTTACTTTCGGTGCAAGGTATAATCATCATGAAATTTTTGGAAATAATATTTCACCAAGAGCTTATTTAGTTTATAATCCTACTAGCGAACTTACTTTAAAAGGTGGTGTTTCAACAGGCTTTAGAACTCCATATGCTAATAGATTGATAGCAGGTGCTTATAATTATAGTGGACAGGGTAAGTACCCTATGTATGGAAATCAAAATCTAAAAGAAGAAACATCGCTTAATTATGAATTAGCCGCTGTTTACAATAATGACTTATTTTATATTTCAGCAACCGGATTTTTGACAAATTTTAAAGATAAAATCTCAGAACAAGAATTTAAAAAAGATGATATGATACCAGGTGTTGGTACTTGTGGAGCTTATAAATGTTATAAGGATGTAAATCTTGGCAAGGTTGAATACAAAGGCATAGAGCTTGGAGCAGGGATTACTCCTATAGAACATTTAAATCTAGATTTAGCTTATACTTATCTTGATAGTGAAGTAAAAGATGCACAAGATAAGGCTGTGATAGGAAAGCCAGAGATTGATAGTTTAAAACACAACATCATGTTAAAAGCAAGTTATAATATCTTTAATAAATTTACTCCATGGGTAAAAGGCGAGTGGCAAATAGATCGTTATATGGGTGATACAAATATTAATAGAGAATATTATCAAGATGTCTTTTTAGCTTCTATGGGTGTGCGTTATGATATCAATAAAAATTGGAATATTAATGCAGCAATTTATAATCTTTTTGATAAGAGTTTTACAAATGATTGGGAATCTTATAAGAGCGATGGCAAAGATGTTTGGGTAAATACTTATAACCGTATAGAAGAAGGAAGAAGAATTTATATTTCAATCAATGGTAGTTTTTAATTTTGTATTGTCGGAGAACCAAAGAGTTTGTTAAGAGCTTCTTTGGTTTCGTCTTTAGGATCGTATTTTTTAGCGTCTTTTTTAAAATTTTCAAAATGCTCATTTAAATTTGGAGTGCTTTTTACTTCTTGTTTTATGGGAGTTTTGAATATATCTTGCAGCTTTTGAGTATCTATGGTTTCTATTTTTTGGATTTTAATTTGTGCTTTTTCTCCAAAAAGCTCATGAAGCAATGTTTTGATTAATTTAAAACCATTGTTTAAAACCATTCTATCATCATCTTTAGCATGTGAGCTAATGCTTAAAATGTCATCTTCAAAAGAAACAAACTGTGTAGTTTTTTTGAAAACTTCAGCTAAGTCATAATCTCTTTTATATATTGCTTTTAAGAGATTTTCATAAGGACTAAGCTTTTCTTCTTTAGGGGTTTGTTGAATAGAATGAGTTTCTTGTTGTTTTGGACTTGGTGTGTTATCTTGTTTTGGATTTTTACTGTAAATAGCTTCATCAATGCTTTTTAGATAAGTTGCTTCAATAAGCATGAAAGCCATAACGCAAAGTACAAAGCTATCATCATCACTAGAATTTAACATAGTCTTAGCGCGTGAAAGAATTCTAAAAAATCTTTCGTAAATTAACATAGAAAAAAGATTATTTTTGGCAAAAAATGCTTCTTTTAAAAAAAATATCATCTCATCAATGACATTGCTTGCTTCGTAATCTTCAAATTCTTTTAAAAACTCAAGAACTTTATCTTTATCATTGGCTAAAATGGCTTGATAAAATTCTTCAATTTTAGCTGGATCTAAAAAGCCTAGCATAGCAGTGATTTTTTGTGTTTGTATGTCATTTTGACAATATACTATGGCTTGATCTAGTAAGGTTAGGGTATCTCTTAAAGATCCGTTTCCGCTTCTTGCAATGAGTTTTAAAGCTTCTTTTTCATAGTTGATATTTTCTTTTTTCAAAATCCACTCAAGATGATTTAAGATATCATGGGTAGAAATTTGCTTAAATCTAAAATGCTGTGTTCTTGAAAGAACTGTGGCAGGAAGTTTTAAAGGATCAGTTGTTGCTAGTATAAATTTAACATAACTTGGTGGTTCTTCTAAGGTCTTAAGTAAGGCATTTGCTGCTTGTGGGGTAAGCATATGTACTTCATCGATAATAAAAATTTTAAACCTAGCTAAAGATGGAGCGTATTTGACTTGCTCGATAAGCTCTTGAATGTCTTCTAAGCTTCTATGACTTGCAGCATCCATTTCTATAATGTCTATATTAGAGCCAGTGAGTGAAGATAAACATTGAGAGCATTCTCCACAAGGATTAGCACTTGGTCCATTTTCGCATACTAGAGCTCTTGAAAAAATTCTTGCACTTGAAGTCTTTCCGCTTCCGCGTAACCCTGAGAATAAGTAAGCGTGCGCTAAACGGTTATTTTCAAGAGCATATTTTAAGCTTGTAGAAACAGTATTTTGCCCTACAAGCTCATTGAAATTTTTTGGTCTGTATTTAACAGCAAGAGCTTGAAGCATTGCTACTCATTCATGATAGATAATAACTCTTCGTTGCTTTTGGTTTTTAGCATTTTAGAGTATAAAAATTTTAATGCTTCTATATCATCCATTTGTGAAATAGCTGATCTAATTGCCCAAATTTTTTGAAGCTTTTCAACACCTTGGAGTAATTCTTCTTTTCTAGTACCTGATTTTATGATGTTAATTGCAGGGTAAATTCTTCTATCTGAAATATTTCTATCAAGAACGATTTCGCTATTTCCCGTTCCTTTAAATTCTTCAAAAATTACTTCATCCATTCTTGAGCCTGTTTCTATCAAAGCAGTTGCTATAATGGTTAATGAGCCACCATATTCTATATTTCTAGCTGCACCAAAAAAGCGTTTTGGTTTATGTAAGGCATTTGCATCAACTCCACCGCTTAAAACTTTACCACTACTTGGCGTAGCAGTATTATAAGCTCTTGCTAATCTTGTGATAGAATCAAGCAAGATAATGACATCTTTGCCTGTTTCTACCATTCTTTTTGCTTTTTCTATAACAAGCTCAGCTACTCTAACATGATTATAAGCAGGTAAGTCAAAAGTAGAGCTAAAAACCTCACCTTTAACACATCTTTGCATATCTGTAACTTCTTCAGGACGCTCATCTACTAAAAGTACAATCAAATGTGCCTCTGGGTGATTTTTAGCAATAGCAGTAGCTAGTTCTTTCATTAGCTCAGTTTTACCAGTTCTTGGAGGTGCTACGATTAAGCTTCTTTGACCTTTTCCTATAGGAGCAAATAAATCAAGCATTCTACCTGTTAGTTTTAAAGGATCGTATTCTAATTTGATTTTTTCAGTTGGAAAAATTGGAGTAAGATTGTCAAATAAAGGTCTTTCCCTAGCTTCTTTTAATGGAAGATAATTAATCGCTTCGATTTTTAACAAAGCATAGTATTTTTCTTGATCTTTTGGTTCTCTAACTTGACCAGTAACTATATCTCCAACACGCAGAGCAAATTTGCGAATTTGTGAGTTTGACACATAAGCATCATTTACACTATCGCTTAAATTTGAATCCATTCCACGCAAAAAGCCATAGCCTTCAGGTGAAATTTCTAAAATTCCTGTAAAGAGTATAAAACCACCTTTTTTGGTTTGTGCTTTTAGAATTTCAAAAATAAGATCTTGTCTTCTAAATTCTCTTGGGTTTTCTATTTCTGCTTCATTAGCAATTTTAACTAAGCTTTCTAGATCAAGCAACTTTAAATCTTCTATCTTATAACCTTCCACTGGAATGTGTGTTCTTTGATGTTGTTTTTTTTCTTTTGTATTTTCCATATATCCTCTAAAATGTAGAAAATGTAGTATTTAATAATGAATAAGAGATTTTATTCAAAAAAATGCTTCTTTGTCAAATTTTTAAAATTATAATATAGCTTTGTAAATAATTTTTAAAATAGCGATTTTAAAAAAATGATAAAATATTGTAAAAAATTATTGAAGAAAGTATAAGATGAAATGTAAACACTGCCAATTAAGTTTCAGACAAGATCAAATGATAGAAAAAAATGGAAATTATTTTTGTTGTAAAGGCTGTGAAAGTGTTTATGAGATTTTACAAGAAAATAACTTGGAAGAATTTTATGAAAAACTTGGCAATCAAACCCTAACTCCTGCCATAATAGAACATAATGTTAAAGATTATGAAAAATATATACAACAAACCAAAGAAGGTTTTAGTGAGATTTTTTTACTTATAGAAGAAATTCATTGTGCTGCCTGTGTTTGGCTTAATGAAAAAATTCTCATTAAAAGTGAAGGGGTGATAGAAGTTGATATTAATTCTATTACTCATAAAGCTAGAATTGTTTTTGATGAAAAAAGTATAAATTTAGCAAAAATTATCCAAAGCATAGAAAGTATTGGTTATAAAGCTAGTGTGTATTTGCCTACAAAGAATGAACAAAGAGCAACTCAAACTAAAAGAGATTTTTATGCAAAATTAATAGTTGCCATAGCCTGTGTGATGAATATCATGTGGATATCTGTAGCCAAGTATGCTGGGTTTTTTAGTGGCATGGAAGCTGATACTAAGGATATTTTACATTTTGCTGAATTTTTACTTTGTACTCCTGTGCTTTTTTATACAGGCTCAATCTTTTATAAAAATGCCTATTATGCTTTGAAATTTAAAAGTGTTAATATGGATACTTTGGTAATTAGTGGGGCGAGTTTAGCTTATATATATTCAATATGGGCAATGTTTTCAAGAGCTTCGCAAGTGTATTTTGATTCTGTGGCAATGATTATTTGTTTTGTTTTTATAGGAAAGTACTTAGAGCTTTTAAGTAAGAAAAAAGCTCTTGATACTCTTGATCATTTACGATCGTTTTTAAGTAGTGAAGTAAGGGTTTTAAAAAATGATAAAATAGAAAATATCGATGTAGAAGAAGTACAAATAGGAGATATTATAGAGTTAAAAGAAGGCGATAGGGTTTTAATAGATGGAGTGTGTATTAGTGGTAATATTAGCTTGGATATGTCTAGTTTAAGTGGAGAGAGTCTACCGCTTGATGTGCAAAAAGATGATATGATTTATTCTGCTTCTTTGGTTTTAAGCGGGAATGCTTTATATAGGACAAATGCGCTTTATAAGGATTCTAAATTAGCTAGGATTATTAATTTACTTGAAAACTCAAGTTCAAAAAAAGCCAAAATAGAAAAAATGGTACAGCGAGTAAGTAAGTATTTTTCACCTATTATTTTAACTTGTGCTTTACTTTGCTTTGCTTTTACTTTTTTTGTGTTAAATTTGGGTTTTGAAGAGGCTATGATACGCATGGTTTCTGTGTTAATTATAGCTTGCCCATGTGCTTTAGCTTTGGCTACTCCGGTGAGTTCTTTAGTAGCAATTAGTGCTGGTTTGAAAGAAAAAATTTTATTCAAAGAAGCAGGTGTTGTGGAGGATTTGAGCAAGTGTAATGTGGCTGTGTTTGATAAAACAGGGGTTTTAACAAAGGCTAGTTTAGAAGTTAAAAAAAGCTTTTTGGATGAGAGTTTGGATAAAAATGAGTTATTAAATTTCTTACACCTAACTAACCACCCAGTGGCTAAAAGCATTTTGAAATTTTTAGATGAAAAAATCGATGGCAGAATAGAATTTGAAAAAGTTCAAAATTTTCAAGCAAGAGGTTATAAAGCTTTTTTGGGTAAAGATGAATTTTTGGGAGGAAATGAGAAATTTTTCAAAGCAAATCATATACAAGTACAAGAATTTCAAACCACGCATTTTATATTTGCTAAAAATAAAATTATATTGGCAGTTTTTGAGTTAGAAGATAGTATGAGAGAAAGCTCTGAAGAGTTGATTAGATTTATGAAAGAATGTAAAATGCAAATTTATATGTTAAGTGGTGATAATTTATCTGCTGTGAGTAAGGTGGCTGAAAAATTAAAAATAAATAATTTCAAAGCCTCGTGTATGCCAGAAGATAAAATGCAAATAATAGCTAATTTAAATCAAACAGGTAAGGTTTTAATGGTAGGAGATGGGGTAAATGATGCTTTAGCGCTTTCTTATGCAGGTGTTGGGGTTTCTTTAAAAGAAGGTTCTGAACTTGCTATGGAAAATAGTGATATTATATTGTTAAAAAATGACCTAAAAAGCTTACAAAAAGCCATACAAATAGCTAAAAAAACTTATCAAATTATTAAACAAAATTTGGCTTTTTCTTTATTTTATAATGCCTTTAGCATGCCTTTAGCTTTTTTTGGTTTGATTAATCCCTTAATCGCGGCTTTATCAATGTCTTTTAGTAGTATAATAGTGATTTTAAATGCTTTAAGGATTAAAAAATGAACGGTGTTTTAATGATGATGATAGGCGTTTCTTTGGTTGCTTTGTTTTTGGCGATTTGCGCTTTGCTTTGGGGTATAAAGAATAAACAATTTGATGATGATTATAAATTTACTACTTTAAATGATAGTGAAGAAGCTTTAAATGATGCGGTGATTTTAGAAAAAAGAAAAAAAGAGGCTTTAGAAAAGAACAAAAAACAGCCATAAAGGCTGTTAAATTATTTTTTTAAGCTTTCGATATATTCTTCAATTGCTTTGAAATCTGCTTCTGTTAAACCTTTAAGGTTGATTTTCATGATAGCACCTTGACCATAAGCATTTCTTTTACCTGCTGCATAGTCTTTCATGTATTGCAATCTTTCAGCTGCAGTTAAAGAATTTAAAGCAGGAACTTTGTTAAGATAAACTTTATCTGCTTTAGCACCATGACATACTGCACATTTTTTGTAAAGTGTAGCACCATCTGCAGCAAAAGCTGAAACACCAAGACATGCTAAAGCTGATAAAACAAGTAGCTTTTTCATTGTATCACTCCTATATAAATTGAAAATAAAATGTTTTGAATTATAAGCTTTTTTTATTTAAAGTCGCTTAAAAAACTTTTTTGCTTGATAAATTATAAAAATCTTAATAAAAATACATTATAATTTTTTTATGAAAACAAGGGCGTTATTTTTAGATAGAGATGGGATTATTAATATAGATAAAAAATACGTTCATAAGATCAGTGATTTTGAATTTTGTGATGGTATTTTTGAACTTTGCGAATTTTTTCAAAAGCAAAATTTTTTAATTTTTGTAGCTACTAATCAATCAGGCATTGCAAGAGCTTATTATAGTGAAAAAGATTTTGAAATTTTAAGTTCATATATGCTGGATGAATTTTTAAAAAGAAACATTAGAATAGAAAAAATTTATCACTGCCCGCATTTAGAAAATTGTGAATGTCGTAAGCCAAAACCTGGCATGCTTTTAAAAGCACAACAAGAATTTGATATAGATTTTTCACAATCTTTTTTTATAGGGGATAATTTAAGTGATATGCAAGCTGGAATTAATGCTGGTGTAAAAAATCTATTTTTGATTAATGAAAATTATAATGATGATAAAAACTATAAGGTCTTTAAAAATTTAAAAGAACTTTTGCATTATTTAAAGGATAGAAAATGAAAATAGTGATAACGGGTGGAGCAGGTTTTATAGGCTCTGCACTTGCTTTAGAACTTCAAGATAAACATGAAGTTTTGATTGTAGATAAAATGCGTTCAAGCACTACTTTTGAAAATGGAAATTTAGAAAGCTTTGGCCATTTTAAAAATATTTTAGATTTTGAAGGTGAGCTTTATGTGGGTGATATTAATGATGAAAGAACTTTAAAAGTTATAAAAGATTTTAAACCCGATGCGATCTTTCATAAGGCCGCAATTTCAGATACAACTGTTTATGATCAAAACAAAGTTTTAAAGACTAATTTAAACACTTTTAAAGATTTTATAGAACTTGCTTTAGAACTTAATGCAAAATTGATCTATGCAAGTTCAGCCTCAGTTTATGGAGATGCTCCAAGCCCGCAAACTGTAAATTTAAGTGAAGCCCCTAAAAACCCTTATGCATTTTCAAAATTAATGATGGATAAATTAGCAAAAAAATACTTTGATAAAATGCATATAATTGGGCTTAGATATTTTAATGTATATGGCAAGGGAGAATTTTTTAAAAATAGCACTGCTTCTATGATTTTGCAATTTGGGCATCAAATTTTAGCGGGCAAAAGTCCGCGTTTATTTGAAGGAAGTGATCAAATTTATCGTGATTTTGTATATATTAAAGATGTTGTGAGTGCAAATTTGCAAGCTTTAGAAGCAAAAAGCGGAATTTATAATGTAGCCACAGGTAAGGCAAGAACTTTTCAAGATATAGTTGATATTTTACAAAAAGAATTAAACACTAATTATCCTTGTGAGTATATTTCTAATCCTTATAAAAATGCTTATCAATTTCATACTCAAGCAAAATTAGATGAGAGTTTTTCATATAAAGCTAAATTTAGTCTTGAAGAGGGAATAAAAGATTATTTAGATGAGATTAAAAGGCTTTATGAAAAGGAAGTAAATGCTTGATTTTTTAAGTTCTAAAAAGCCAAAAATTTTAGTTGTTGGGGATTTTATGGTGGATCATTATATATGGTGTGATTGTACTAGAATTTCTCCAGAAGCTCCTGTAATGGTAATGAAATCACAAAAAGAAGATAAAAGACTAGGTGGAGCTGGTAATGTATATGCAAATTTAAAAAGTCTTGGTGCTGAGGTTTTTGCTCTAGGACTTGTGGGTGATGATGAGAGTGGGAGATTTTTAAAAGAGAATTTAAATGCAAAATTATTAGTAGAAAAAGATAGAAAAACCCCTCTTAAGAGCAGAGTTTTATCACATTCTCAGCAAGTTTTAAGGCTTGATGATGAGAATGATTTTGATACTAAATTAGAAGATGAAATTATTCAAGAGTATAAAAAAATCGCAAAATATTATGATGCGATTGTTTTGAGTGATTATGCCAAAGGGATTTTAACTTCAAAAGTAACAAAAGCTTTGATAGAGCATGCAAATGCTTTAAATTTACCTATTTTGATTGATCCAAAAGGAAGTGATTTTAGCAAATATCAAAATGCAACCTTGCTAACTCCAAATAAAAAAGAAGCTATTCAAGCTTTGGGTGTAGAAAAAATTGATAATTTAGAAAAAGCTTTGAAAAAATTAAAATATGATTTAAATCTAACTTATTCTATTATAACTTTATCTGAAGAAGGAATAGCGCTTTTTGATGAAAAATTACATATTATTCCTGCAAAAGCCTTGGAGGTTTATGATGTAACAGGAGCTGGAGATAGTGTTATAGCTATGCTTGCTTATGTTTTGGCTTTAAAAGTTGATATTATAAAAGCGTGCGAGCTAGCAAATGATGCAGCAGCCGTTGTGGTAGCAAAAGTAGGAAGTGTGAGTGTAAGTTTAGAAGAGATTAAAAATCTAAAAAAAGCTTCTTTTGAAGATAAAATTAAAAGCAAAGAAGAGCTTGTAAAATTGCTACAAGATCAAAAAGTAGTTTTTACCAACGGGTGTTTTGATATTATGCATTATGGTCATATAAAATATCTTGAAAAAGCTAAAAAATTAGGAGATATCTTAGTTGTAGGTTTAAATTCAGATGAAAGCGTAAAAAGACTAAAAGGAAATTCAAGACCTATAAATTTAGAGTTTCAACGTGCATGTATGCTTGCGAGCATGTATTTTGTAGATTATGTAGTGATTTTTAATGAAGATACTCCTTATGAATTAATAGAGTTTTTAAAACCTGATGTGTTAGTTAAAGGAGCTGATTATAAAGACAAAGAGGTAGTGGGTTCAAATTTAGTAAAAAAAGTAGAATTGATCGACTTTGAAGATGGATTTAGCACTACCAATATAATTAATAGGATTGCAAATGATAAATAAAATCGAAAAGGAATTTATTCAACATCAAAAAACTTTAGAACAAAGTTTGAGTTTAAAAGAGCAAATTGCTATGGTTGCTCAAGAGTTAAAAGTGTGCTTGAAAAGTGGTGGGAAAATTTTAATTTGTGGAAATGGTGGAAGCGCTGCAGATAGCCAGCATTTTGCAGCTGAACTTAGCGGAAGATATAAAAAAGAAAGAAAGGCTTTAGCTGCTATTGCTCTAAGCACTGATACTTCTGCTTTAAGTGCTATAGGAAATGATTATGGTTTTGAATTTGTTTTTTCAAGACAAGTTGAAGCTTTAGCTAGTGATAATGATGTGTTGATTGGAATTTCTACTAGTGGAAAAAGTCCAAATGTGATTAAAGCTTTTGAAAAGGCCAAAGAAATTGGTGCTAAGTGTATAGGACTCAGTGGAAAGGGTGGTGGAGTGATGAATAAATTATGTGAGCATAATATAGTCATTCCAAGTGACGATACAGCTAGAATTCAAGAAATGCATATTTTAATTATACATTGTTTATGTGATTTGATAGAAGAAGAATATTAAGTTTGGGTTATTTTCCCAAACTTAAATAATATTCAATTTGATCTTTTTGTAAAATTCTAATTAAATTTGTACTTCCTGCAACACCTATTGGAAAACCTGCAGTAAGAGTATAAACTCCATCTTTTTTCATAAGGTCTTTTTCGACTCCAAGTTTTACAGAATTGCTTAAAAGCTCTGTTAAATTTTCATGTTTTTCTATTAATATAGCAGGTTGAACTCCCCAAACTATACTTAAAAAATTTAAAGCTTTTTTAGAATGAGTAATAGCTATGATATCCATTTTTGGACGATATCTTGCTGTTTTAACCGCAGAAGCACCACTACTTGTGATGGTAAAAATTGCATTTGCATTTAAATCGGTTGCTAGTTGTGTGCTTGATTTGGCAATAATATCGGTTTCATTGAAACATTTAAAGGTTTCAAATTTTTCATAAGGATAGTTTTTTTCTGTTTCTATAATGGTTTGAGTCATAATATCAACCGCATTTGCCGGATCAATCCCTACCGCGCTTTCTTCGCTAAGCATAACTGCATCAGTGCCATCAAGCACAGCATTAGCAACATCTGAAATTTCAGCTCTTGTGGCAGTTTTGGATTTTGCAAGTGAAAAAAGCATTTGAGTAGCAGTAATGACAGGTTTATTAGCTTCATTGGCTTTTTTAATGATGAGTTTTTGTATATTTGGCACTCTATAATAAGGCACTTCAATACCCAAATCCCCTCTTGCTACCATTATACCATCACTGCAATTTATGATTTCATCGATATTTTCAACAGCATCAAATTTTTCTATTTTTGCAAAAATAGCAATTTTGGCATTATTTTCATCAAGTATTTTCTTAACTTCATCAATATCATGAGCATTTTGTACAAAAGAGATGGCTAAAAAGTCAACATCATTTTTAATACCCCATGCAAGATCATCTTTATCTTTTTGGGTGATAACATCGATATTAATTTTTGTATTAGGAAAATTAATTCCCTTGTTTGAACTAAGCACCCCACTATTTTCTACTTGGGTTTGGATAAAATCTTTTTCAACTTGCACTACTTTAGTTTTGATGGAGCCATCACAAAGATAGATGTATTCTCCTACCTTTAGCATTGAAAGAATTTCAGGATGATTAATACAGACTTTATAATGTTCATTAGAAAGTTTTTCTCCTTCAAAAGTATCCTTGTAAAAGTCTAGTCTATCTCCATTTTTTAATTCAAAAGCTTCTGGAATTTTTAAGGTTCTAATTTTTGGTCCACTAATATCTTGTAAAATTCCAATTCTTGCATTAAGTTCAGTTGCTACTTTTCTAATAGTAGTTAGATTTTGACTATGATACTCATGGGTTCCATGTGAAAAATTTAAACGAAAAACATTCACCCCATTAATAATCATTTGTCTTATTGTAGCTTCGTTTTCACTTGCTGGTCCAATCGTTGCAACTATTTTTGTTTTTTTTAGCATTTTTTATCCTTTTTATAGTAGTTCGCTAGTAAATAAATCCTCATTAAAATTAGCACCCAAGTATTGACAAATAAGTTTTGCATCTCTATAACCATTGCCAAGACAGCTTGTAGCACCTGGACTTGGTGTCATATTGAAAATTATACCTGGAATTTCAGTGATACTTGCTTCACCAAGCATTAATTCTCCTGCCTTTTTATCAAGTACTTGAGGACGTACTCCGCCAAAATTTTTAGCATAGTATATATCATCTGTTTTCAAACTAGGAACTATTTTTCTTGCATCTTTTACAAAAAGTCTTTTGTTAATGTAAGGAATTTCAAATAAATAATTATAAAGAATATAATTTCTAATAGTAGAATCTTTAAAAAGATTAAGGCAAATTTTGACTACATTCATGTCTAAGTTAAGTGTTTTGAAAAATTCAGGTAGTGATTTAAAACCATGGTATCTTTCTAACATAGGGATAACTAAGGCAGTAGGGCCAAAGCGTGTATTCATATTAGCTAATAAATCAGGATCACCATGTAGCGCAGCAAATGGTAGTTTTGGATTTTGCACCATGTAAACTTTACCATTTAAAATTTTTCTTTTAGACATATAAAAACTTCCTGCAACCGGAAAGCAAGATTTATCTAATCCTATACCCATTTTATGTGCCAAAAATAAAGAATGCGCTCCTGCATTTACTATAATAGATTTCGCACTATATTCTTTAAAATCTTTTGTTTTAATATAAAAAATATCATCTTTTTTTTCTATAAACACAACTTCTTGATTGTAGGCAACATGAGTATTTTTTCCTTGTTTGCAAGCTTGCTCTATAAGATTTTGACTCATCAAGCCAAAATCTACTGTAGTATAAACCGTTCCTGCTTCTACACCCATAGCTACTACTTCATCGGTTCTATCATTTATGCCATCTTCGCCTAATACAACATTAGGTTCTATTTGCTTAATTTCATCTTTAGTATAAAATTTAATATAAGGATATAATTCTTTAAATTCTTCATATCTATTTTTCATATACTCGCATTCTTTGTCTCCAACTGCAAGTGCGAGTTTTTGGTGTGAGTGCATAAACTTATTTTGTGCATTTTGCAAAAGACCATATTTTACAATCATATCTGCTGTTGTTTTAACTTTTTTTGCTTTTTCTAAAGTGTAATTTGTCTCTATATCACCACAGTGGATAGTTTGTGAATTGCTTGTGCTATGGCTATTTAAAGTTGCAGCGCTATTGTATTTTTCTAACAAAGCAATATTTTGAATATTTGTGTATCTAGCCAGCTCGTAAAATACTGCAGCACCAGAAATCCCACCGCCAATTACCACGGTATCAAAATGTTTTTGATCCATTGTTATCAATTCCTTTTGTGTGTTTGATTTTGCTAATAATATCAAAATATAGTTGTTTTGAGTAAATAAATTTTATAATTTCAAGCGCTTGGGTATAGAAATAAATTTTAAAGTATAAAATTTTCACAAACAGCTTTTTTCATGCCTCTAAAAATTAAAAATTTATCATAAATAGCATAATCAAAAAAATTTGCAAGAAATTGTCCATCACCGCCGGTAAAATATAATTTTTTACCATATGCACTATCTTTTATAAGTAAATATATGCTTTTAAAAACTCCATAACTTAAAGCATCAACGGTTCTTTGAGGGAAAGCATCAAAATTAATCTGTGTGTTTAGCTCGTATCTTAAACGTGATGAAATATTGGAAAAAGACTTTTTATAGCTTTCAATACCTGGGAGTATAAATCCCCCAAGATGAATAGAATTAGAGATAATATCTACAGTTATTGCAGAACCCGCATCAACTACAACACCATCTTCTATAGTGTAACATGCTGCTATTCTATCAACCCCTAAATTCTCATAAATAGTATCAAAATTAAAATATGAGGCAAGATTGATAAATAAAGGATTTTGTTCTAATCTTTGCTCTAAATTTGGATTTACATTGATATAAAATACTTTTTGTGTAGGTTCGTATTGTAAAAACTGCTCAATACTCATAGAATAAAATTTTTGCTCATTTAGAAAACTAGCGGTTGTGTTACCAATATCACATAAAAGCATAATTTTTAATCCCTTTGGTAGCTAGATATTCTTTTGCTTTAGAACAAATTAAAGCTTGGTGAAATATAAAATAATTTTGAAAATTTAAGTTTAGAGTTTGGTTTATATTTTGAAAAATACTTTCAAATTCTAGACATTCTTTTGTTAAAATTTTACTTTTTGTAAAAGAAAATAAAATCAAACAACACTGTTTGTTTGTATTCTCTCCATAAATACAAATTAATTTTTTCTTTTTACTAAAAGCATGGATATCTAAGGATTTAGTATTTTTTAAAACAATCCCATATTTTATAAGAATATCACTAAGCTCTTGATTCATTTTAGTTTAATTGTAAAAATTTATTTTGAAAGAAAAATTTACCATTAGCCATAAAACTTTTTTTATCAACGGCTTCACTTAGTTTATATACTGTATAATCTTTCAAATTTGTGTTTAGCTTGATCAAATAACCTGTTTTTTCAAAAATATACAAAGAGTTATTGTACAAGGTGCTTTTAGAAAACAGAGCAAACTGAAATTTTACTTCATCGATTTTTCTAAGATTATAATCATTTTTAATAACTCTTCCATCTTTTGTTAGTACAAAAATTTCATTATCATTAGTGTTTACTTCTTTAATATTTTCGTTTAAATATAAGGTTCTATTTGGAGTAACAACGATGATTTTTTGTGCAGTTGCAGCAACCATAGTATCATTTTTAACATGAAGATAGATGATATTGTTAAAAAATTCCTCACTACTTACTAAAATTTCTTTACTCACTTTTAGTGTGCTTTTATTAAGTATGGCTAATTTTCCATTAAGCATAGGATATATAATAATGGTATTTAAAAAATAAGGATTAGCATAACGACTATCTTGAGCATAGGCTGTGCCAAGATTTTGAAGCATTTTAATACCAAGATTTTTATTTGCATATACTAAGGTATTGCTAGCTAAAATTAAAGCTATATCATCTCCATCTATACTTGCACTCACTACACTTTCATTAAATTTATGAGAAAATAATTCATCACCTTGTAAATTTAAAATCTTAAAATTTCCATTATCATCGCCAATAAGAACTTCTTCTTGTTGTATATTTATAATATGATAATTTTTATCTAGTTTAAAATTAATAATATTTCCCATAGTATCTATAAAGGAATTATTGCTTAATTGTGCTATATTGTTATTGAAATTTATAATTTTACCATTAATACTTTGAGAGCTATAAGGAAGCTGTTCTGCTTGCGTTGGTTGGTAATACTCCCTTTTTGTGCCACAAGCACTAAAAAATATTAAAGTAATGATAAATAAATAAAAGTGTTTCATTTTATTCCTTGATAATGTTTTAAGCTTGTAATAATCTGCCATAAGGGAGAATTTATAGGTATTTTATTAAATTCTATATCTGCATTTTTAAAATCGTTTTGTTTTAGAAAATCAAAACCTACCAATAAGGCATTATAATCTTTCAAAAAGTCTGATTTTTGATTGTTTTGAGCAAGCACTATTTGTTTTAACAAAGGATCTATGTTAAGACTTAAAGTTTGATTAAGATCTTGATTGTTTTGACTCATCATGAATATGGTGTATAGATTTGCACTTTTTTGTTTTAATTCTTCAAGTAATTTTTGGTCTGAAGGATTTTTCAATAAGTTGTTAAAAATTATATTACTTTCTTGAATATTACTTTCTTGTTTTAGATTGTAAAAATAACTTCCGCTAAGATATGCGATTAAAAGTACAATGACTACAATGAAATAGTATTTGTATTTTTTTATAAAGCGCTCAGATTTGATAAAATTTTCCATCATCTGCTCTTGAGAGCTTAATTCTGCTTGAACCGCTTTTAGGTTTTCTTTTAAAGCCATATTTTCCCTTTTTTAGCAAGAATAAACATTATTTATTGTTTTAAGTCTATAATTGTAACATATAAAAATGAAAAAATAAATGATTTTATGTTATAATTTTTAACCTAAAAAGAGTTTTCTTGAGTTAAAAATTAAGATTAAGGTAAATTATGCAAATTGATGATAAATTATTGACCAAACTTGAAAAGCTAAGTGCTTTAAAAATTGCCGATGATAAAAGACAAGAATTAGAAGAACAATTAAGTCAGATTGTTAATTTCGTAGAAAAATTAGATGAGCTAAAACTTGATGATGTTGAAGCTATGACCAGCACTACAAATGCTGCAACGCCATTTAGGCTAGATGAAAGTAGAAAATCTGATGTGATAGATATGCTTAGCAAGCATGCTCCAAATTCTCAGGATGGATTTTTTATAGTCCCTAAGATAATTGAATAAAATATTTGGAGTTTAATATAGATGGAAAATTTTTCTTGGTTTGATGTATTTGTTTTAGGTTTAACTGCGATTTTAGGTTTAAAAGGTTTGGTAAGTGGCTTATTTAAGGAAATTTTTGGTTTATTAGGTATAGTTGGTGGGGTTTTACTTGCTTCAAGATATGCTAAAGAAGTAGCAGAAATTATTAATAATAATTTTTATGCAATTGAAAACGAAAATCTTGCGATTTTTGCAGGATTTTTGGTTTTGTTAATTGTAATTTGGGTAGCTTGTATGGCTTTAGGAAATATATTATCAAAGATTTTTAGTATGAGTGGTCTTGGTTTTATAGATCGTATAGGCGGATTTTTATTTGGTAGTGCTAAAATATTTTTGATTTTTGCAATTTTAGTGGCTTGTATTAATAATATAGAATTTTTAAATGCAAGCTTAGAAAAATATGCTAAAAATAGCTATACATTAGATCTACTTAGACAAACAGGTGATTTTATAATGAATACTGATTTTACTCAAAATGGTTTAGATAAAATACAAGAACAAATTATAGATTCTAATTTAAGTCTAAATTCGGAGGTAAATAATGCAAATTGAAAATATTGAATATGATGTTTTGCTTGAGCGTTTTAAAAAAACACTTAAAGATAATGGTCTAAAATATACTAAACAAAGAGAAGTGCTTTTAAAAACTTTATATAATAGCGATATGCATTATACTCCAGAAAGTCTATACGTAGAAATAAAGCAAAAAAATCCCGAATTAAATGTAGGCATTGCAACAGTTTATAGAACTTTAAATTTGTTAGAAGAATCTGGTATGGCTACTTCTATATCTTTTGGTGCTTCAGGGAAGAAATTTGAACTTGCAAATAAACCTCATCATGATCATTTGATTTGTAAAAGTTGTGGCGAGATTGTAGAATTTGAAAATCCTATTATCGAACAGCAACAAATGTTAATCGCAAAAGAATATAATTTTAAATTAACAGGACATTTAATGCAACTTTATGGCCTATGTCCACAATGTAGTAAAAAATAAAGGTATATTTAATGTTTGATAATATTTTAGAGCAACAAAAAATTCAAAAAGCGCAAGAGTTAAAAGAACTAGGAATCAACCCTTATCCACACTTTTTAAAAAAAGAAATGAGTATAAGTGAATATAAGGCTAAATTCACCTATATTAAAGATATAGAAAATCAGCGTGATGAAAATGCTCATGGAGTATTAGCAGGAAGATTAAAGCTTCTTAGGATAGCTGGTAAATCAGTATTTGCTAATATAGAAGATGAACAAGATAATTTACAAATTTACTTTAATCAAAACATTTTAGGGGAAGAATACTTTGCCATTTTAAAAAAATATCTTGAAGTAGGGGATATTGTTTTGGTTAAAGGTTTTCCTTTTATGACAAAAACAGGAGAATTCAGTCTTCATGTGGAACAAATTCAAATAGCTACAAAAGCTATAGTGCCTTTACCGGAAAAATATCATGGGTTGACAGATATTGAGCAAAGATATAGAAAAAGATATCTTGATATGATTATGAATAGTGAGGTAAGAAAAGATTTTATTTTGCGCTCTAAAATTGTTTCTTATATTAGATCTTTTTTTGATAACAAAGGATTTTTGGAAGTTGAAACACCAATGATGCATCCTATTGCAGGGGGAGCAAATGCAAAGCCTTTTGTAACTTATCACAATGCTTTAGGTGTGGAAAGATTTTTAAGAATTGCTCCAGAATTATATCTAAAACGTTTGATTGTAGGTGGTTTTGAGGCGGTTTATGAGATTAATAGATGTTTTAGAAATGAAGGGATGGATTTAACGCATAATCCTGAATTTACTACAATCGAGTTTTATTGGGCTTATCATAATTATCATGATTTAATGGATTTAACAGAAGAGCTTTTTGCTATGCTTTTAGATAAATTAAAATTAGATAAAAAACTTGAATTTGATGAAAAAATAATTGATTTTTCTAAGCCATTTGAAAGAATTACTTATAAAGACGCATTAAAAAAATATGGCGGTTTGGAAGATGAGCTTATTAACAATAAAGAATTAATCTTAGAAAAACTAAAAAAAGATGGATTCGAAGCCAATGAAAAATTGGAACTAGGTCATTTGCAAGCTGAACTTTTTGATAATTATGTTGAAGATAAATTGATTGATCCTACTTTTGTGATAGATTTTCCTATTTCTATAAGTCCTTTATCTAGAAGAAGTGATAAAGATGCAGATATTGCTGAAAGATTTGAGTTGTTTATCGCAGGTAGAGAAATTGCTAATGGATTTAATGAGCTTAATGATCCTCTAGATCAATATGAGAGATTTTTAAAGCAAATTGAAGCAAAAAATGCAGGTGATGAAGAAGCATGCGAAATGGATGAGGATTTTGTTAATGCATTAGGTTATGCTATGGCACCAACTGCAGGACAAGGTATAGGAATAGATAGATTGGTTATGCTTTTAATTAATAAAAAATCAATTCGTGATGTAGTGCTTTTCCCAGCCATGAGACCACTTAAAAATGAGATAAAAGGAGAGTAAATGTTGGAAAAATTTGATAAAGAAATTTTTGATTTAACCCAAAAAGAGTTAGCAAGACAATGCGATGGTCTTGAAATGATAGCAAGTGAAAATTTTACCATACCAGAAGTTATGGAGGTAATGGGAAGTATTTTAACAAATAAATATGCAGAAGGCTATCCTGGTAAAAGATATTATGGTGGATGTGAATTTGTTGATGAGATTGAAACGATTGCTATAGAAAGATGTAAAAAACTTTTTAATTGTAATTTTGCCAATGTGCAACCTAATTCAGGCTCACAAGCAAATCAAGGTGTATATATGGCATTGTTAAATCCAGGTGATAGAATTTTGGGTATGGATTTAAGCCATGGAGGACACCTAACTCATGGTTCTAAAGTAAGTTCTTCTGGAAAGGTTTATGAAAGCTTTTTTTATGGAGTTGAGCTTGATGGAAGAATTAATTATGATAAAGTTAGAGAGATAGCAAAAGAGATTAAACCAAAACTTATTGTTTGTGGTGCTAGTGCTTATCCTAGAGTGATTGATTTTGCCAAATTTAGAGAAATAGCAGATGAGGTTGGCGCGTACTTGTTTGCTGATATTGCACATATTGCAGGTTTGGTTGTAGCGGGTGAGCATCCTAGTCCATTTCCTTATGCTCATGTTGTAAGTTCTACTACACATAAAACTTTAAGGGGTCCAAGGGGCGGGATTATCATGTGTAATGATGAAGAAATTGCTAAAAAAATAAATTCTGCAATTTTTCCAGGCATTCAAGGTGGTCCATTAATGCATGTAATTGCTGCTAAGGCTGTTGGATTTAAATATAATTTAAGTGATGAGTGGAAAATTTATGCTAAGCAAATCATCAAAAATACTGCTACTTTAGCACAAGTTTTAATAGATAGAAAATATGATTTAGTCAGCGGTGGTACTGATAATCATTTGATTTTATTAAGCTTTTTAAATAAAGAATTTAGTGGTAAAGATGCAGATTTAGCGCTAGAAAGAGCAGGTATTACAGCTAATAAAAATACTGTTCCAGGTGAAACTAGAAGTCCTTTTGTAACGAGTGGTTTAAGACTTGGAACAGCAGCTTTAACAGCAAGAGGTTTTAAAGAAGAGCAAATTTCTATTGTTGCAAATTATATAGCTGATATTTTAGATGATATACAAAATACAAAATTACAAGAGGAAATTAAGGTTAAACTGAAGGATTTAGCAAGTAATTTTATTATTTATGAAAGGGCTTTATTTTGATTACAACAATGGATTTAGCTTTAATTAAAATGGTTACAAGCCATTATTATATAAAGCGTGATACTATAGTAAATAAATACGAATACAAGGGTAGAATTTTCTTTGATAAATTTGAAAAAGTTAATGCCCCATTAACCGCTAGTGTTATACAAGAGCATATGGAAAAAAAGATAATCGTGGCGCATTCTTTGATCAATAGTTTTGATAAGGTTGAAAATATTGTATTTGATTATAACGGTTTTAACGCGGAGCGTTTTTGGCATAGAGCGCAGCTTGTTTTAAGAGAAGAAGGTTTTATTAATTTTACTGCTTATAGAACAAGAACTAATAATCATTTACATTTGTATATTCATAAAGGACACACAACTTTTAACGAGGCTTGTTCTTTGGGCTCAAAACTATCTTTGCTTTTTTCTCAAAAGATGCCAGTAGAGTGGAAGGTTTTTCCTAGTATGGATATACCTAGAGAATTTAATATATTAACCTTGCCTTATGAAGTTTATCAAAAAGAACGCGGTGCTTCTTGGTCTAAACATATGTAATTTTGAAAGGATGAAAAATGGAAGAAAACAATAAAAATGAATTTGATGATATAATTTTGCAAAAAAGCAATAAAAGCGAAAAACTTAAAAAAATTTTACTTAGATCGATTATTTTAATCATTGTATTTTTAGTTGTTATGATAGTAATGAAGCTAATTAATGACCCAGGTGAAGAAAAAACATTACAAATGCCATCAGAACCACAAGAGCAAGCTGCTTATGAAAATAATTTTAATTCTTTGCCTATTACAGATAGTGCTAAAGAAGAGGATGAATTTGAAGCTTTAGCTAGAAAATTAAAAGAAGAGAGTTCTTTGAATGATACGAATACTACCATAGAAGAAAAACAAGAAGTTCCAAGTAATAGTGTTTTAGATCAAATTACTACAATAGAACCAAAAGAAGAGCCAGCTAAGGTGGAAGAAAAACAAGAAGAGATTAAACCTATAGAAAAATCTATAGAAAAATCAACTCAAAAACCTTCTGAAAAACCAAAAAATAATATAGTTGAGCAACAAAAAGCTCCAGAGCAAAGCAATACAAATGAATTATTTGAAAGTATCAAAACACCAAATGTTCAAACACAACTTCCTTCAGGTGCTTATATTCAAGTTTTTTCTTTAAATAGTTTAGATCCTAAATCAAAAGAATTAAATATACTTAAAGAAAATGGATATGATTATAAAATTTATAAAACAACAGTAAATGGCAAAGAGCTAACGAAGGTTTTAGTTGGACCTTATAAAGAGAGTGAATTAAAGACCGAATTAGAAAAAGTACGTTCTAAAATTGCAAAAGGTGCTTTTACATTTAGAGTAAAATGAAAACTTTTGCAGTTATAGGTGATCCTATTATGCATTCTAAATCTCCAAGAATGCATAATAATGCCTTGCAAGCACTCAAAGAAGACGCAGTTTATACAAGATATCATCTAAAAGATAAAGTAAAACTAAAAGAGATTATTCAAAAGTTAGATGGTGCTAATATCACCATACCTTTTAAAGAAGTAGCTTGTGAAATAGCTGATTTTAAAGATGAAAGTGTTATACATATAGGCTCTGCTAATACTTTATTAAATAAAGATAATAAAATTTATGCTTATAATACAGATTATTTGGGATTTTTAAAAGCAATTGAGGATTTTTCTTTTATCAAAAATGCTTTGATTTTGGGTGCTGGAGGTACAGCTAAAGCTTTAGCATATGCTTTAAAATCTATATATATTGAAGTTACAGTAGCAAATCGTTCTAGTGCTAGATTTGAAAATTTAGCTAGCTATCCATGTTTTTTTTATAATCAACTTGATTTAAATACACAATTTGATTTGGTAATAAATACGACTAGTGTGGGTTTACATGATGAAAGTTTACCTTGTGAAGAAAGGATTTTAAAAAATATTTTTCAAAAAGCTAAGTATGCTTTTGATGTTATTTATGGTAGAGAAACATCTTTTTTAAAGTTGGCACGAGAAAATGGATTAAAAATAAAAGATGGCACGCAAATGCTTTTATGGCAAGGTGTTTTTGCTCTTGAGTTATTTTTAGAATGTCAAAAAACAGAAGAAATTTTTAAAGCCATGAAAATGGCTTTAAAGCTTCCTTAGTGGCTAAACCAAGATTTGATTTTATCAAACAAACTTTCTTGTTCTATAAAGCCTTCTTCATCTGCTAAGCCAAAACTTTTCTCAAGCTGCAATAGTAGATTTTTTTGTTCATCAGTAAGCGTTTTTGGAAATTTTATTTCAATTTGTACAATATGTGAGCCTAATTTTCCATTGTGAATATTTTTAACACCTTCGTTGGCTAATTCGAATTTTTGTTTATCTTTTGCACCGACTGGAAGTTTAAGATCAGCCTCTCCTCTTATAGTGGATACTTTAATAGTTTTTCCAAGAGCAGCTTGGGTAAAAAATACAGGTACTATGGTATAGATATCATCATCATGTCTGATAAATTTATCATCATCTTCTACGATGATTTTGATATATAAATCACCTCTTTGAGGAGAATTTGGAAGCTCATTTGCTTTATTTTGTACTCTAAGACTCATACCGCTGTCTATACCTTCTGGTATATCAAGTTCTATATAATCTTTTATTTCTTCATAGCCATTACCATGACATGTTTTACATTTATCTTTTATAATCTGACCACTACCTTTACAATGATCACAGCTTTGCACAAAGGTCATAAAGCCTTGTCTAACACCAACTTGCCCTTTTCCTCCGCAATGAGGACAAGTATCTAATTTTCCATTTTCTGAACCACTTCCTTTGCATGATTTACAAAAACTTTTATAGGTAAAATCGATCTTTTTTTTACAGCCAAAAACAGCTTCTTTAAAGCTAATTTTTGTCGTTATTTTTAAATCTTGAGGATATTTATTTCCTTTTTCTTTTTTACGTGTTGAGCTGCCAAAACCAAATCCATCTCCAAAAAAGCTCGAGAATATATCCCCTAAATCAACATCTCCAAAACCACCAAAACCACCGGCTTGACCTTTAAGCCCTTCTTTTCCGTATCTATCATATATACTTCTTTTTTCATCATTGCTAAGCACCTCATAAGCTTCATTTACAAGCTTAAATTTCTCTTCTGCTTCTTTATCTCCTTGATTTCTATCAGGATGATATTTTAAAGCCATCTTTCTGTATGCTTTTTTTATGGTTTCTTTATCTGAAGTTTGGGAAATTTCTAGTATTTCATAATAATTAAGTTCCACTTTTTTCCTCTCTTGAAAAATTAATATTGTAATTTTAGCAAAAAAATAAATGAATAGTTAAATTATGTGTTATAATGTTAAGTTCGTAACATATTTTCACTAAAGGGGTAGAGATGATTAATGTTTTAATGATCGAAGATGATCCAGATTTTGCAGAGTTTTTGGCAGAATATTTGGCCCAGTTTAATATAAAAGTTACTAATTATGAAGATCCATATTTGGGAATGAGTGCTGGTATAAAAAACTATGATTGTTTAATTCTTGATTTAACTTTACCTGGACTTGATGGTCTTGAAGTTTGTCGTGAAATAAGAGAAAAATATAGTATTCCTATTATTATTTCTTCAGCTAGAAGTGATTTGAGTGATAAAATTGTAGGACTTCAAATAGGTGCAGATGATTACCTGCCAAAACCATATGATCCAAAAGAAATGCACGCAAGAATTATGAGTTTGATTCGTCGTTCTAAACGAACCAATGAAACTCCCGAGAAAATAATCAATTCGGCATTTAAAATTGATGAAAAAAGACATGAGATAAGTTACAATGATGAGGTTTTGGTTTTAACTCCTGCTGAGTATGAAATTTTAAGCTATATGATAAGACAGCATGGTTTTTCGGTTAGCAGAGAACAACTTGTGTATCATTGCAAAAGCTTAAAAGATAAAGATTCTAAAAGCTTAGATGTTATTATTGGTAGACTTAGAACTAAAATTGGTGATAGCTCAAAAGCGCCAAAACATATTTTTTCAGTTAGAGGAATAGGATATAAATTAATAGGATGAAAGTAACTATTAATCTTAAAATCACCGTTCTTTTTGCAACAGCTTTTTTATTTGTTTGTGCCTTGTTTGTGCTTTTAGGAAAGGTTCAGATTGATTCTTATTTAACCAACGAACAAGGAAGACAAAAAGAAATTGTAGAAAAAATAATATATAATCTAGAAAGAAAAGAAGATTTTTCAATACATGAGTATCTTCTTTCTAAATCTTTTAAATTAGTTGAAAATGATCGCAGTGCAAAACATATCATTGCAAAAGGTGAAAAGGTATTTAGGATTAATTCTTTGTATGGAAGTTTTTCTTCTATTATTTATCATAATCAAATTTTTTTCTATGTAGAAAGATTGAATGCAAAACATCTTTATGAATTAAATGCTTCTACGCGTTTAGAATATTTATTTTTATTAAGTTTCTTTTTTAGTTTGATTTTGATTATATTTTTATATTTTTCAGTATTAAGATCTTTAATGCCTTTAAAAATTCTAAAAAAGAAAATTAAAAATATTAGTGCAGGTAAAATTGAACCTTTATCTGAATACTCTCAGATTAATGATGAAATTTCAGAAATATCTTTTGAATTTGATCATGCTATCAATAAAATTCAAGAGCTTGTAAAATCAAGACAGTTTTTTTTAAGAATGATTATGCATGAGCTTAAAACACCTATTGGCAAAGGTAGAATAGTTTGTGAAATGTTAGATAACCAAAAGCAAAAAGATCGTCTAGTAGCGATTTTTGAAAGACTTGAATTGTTGATTGATGAATTTGGGAAAATCGAAAAAGTCTTATCAAGAAATTGTCAACTTAATTTGCAAACCTATCATTTGAGTTTGATTTTAGAGCAGGCTGAAGATTATTTAATGAGGGATGATTTTTATCAAAAAGTAAAAATATCCTATAAAGAAGATACTATGATAATCGCTGATCTAGAACTCTTTTCTTTAATGCTTAAAAATTTAATTGATAATGCTATTAAGTATTCAGATGATAAAGCGTGTGAGATTATATGCTCTGGGGATTATATAATTGTTAGAAATAAAGGGATGCAGCTTAAAAAAACTTTTGATTATTATTTAAAACCTTTTGTGAGAGAACAAAATACCCAAGTAGAGGGAATGGGGCTAGGACTTTATATCATTAATAATATTTGCAATCTTCACGGTTATAATTTAACCTACAGCTATGAAGATGGCTATCATACTTTTAAAATTGTTTTTTCAAGGTTAAAATAATTTGAAAGGTTTGGAAAAATTTAACGAGCTAGTATCTGCCTTTTCCGCTTTGCCTACTATAGGGAAAAAGTCTGCTTTAAGGCTTGCATATCATGTTTGCATAAAAGATCCCTTATTAGGTTCTAAGCTTGCTTATCATATTGAAGAATCAATTAGAATGATAAAAAAATGCACACAATGTGGTGCTTTAAGTGAAAATGAATTATGCGAAGTTTGTTCTAATATAGAAAGAAATCATAGCATTATTTGTATAGTTCAAGATTCTAAAGATGTTTTGGTTTTAGAAGATAGTGGAAGTTATGATGGGCTTTATTTTGTACTTGATGATACAAGTGAAGAAAATATTATAAAATTAAGAAGCATGATTGAGCATAATAAAACCACAGAAATATTTTTTGCTTTCACACAAGGCTTAAATTCTGATGCCATTGTTTTTTTTATAGAAGAAAAATTAAAAGATTTAAATTTGAGTTTTTCTCAAATAGCTCAAGGTATTCCAAGTGGTGTTAGCTTAGAAAATGTTGATTTTATATCTTTGCATAAAGCTATAAATCATAGAACTAAACTTGATTGATATATTGTTTTAACAATGCTAGCCATTCATTTTTGTTAATATCATTTAAGATTAAATTTGCAAAATTACAATCTTTAACTCTGTTTTTAGAAAAAAGCAAAATTGCAATTTGTGGATTTTTTATCTTGTACTCTTGCAAAATTTGACTAATATGCATTAGATCAAATTTTATAACCTCATAGTCTACTAAAATTAATTTAAATCTAAATTGTAATGCCTTTTTAAAGTCACTTAAATTATCTATGGTTTGATTATGTGAACAAAATTGATTAGTTATGTTTAAAATAAGATCATTTTCAAAGTAAGAAGATTTAAAAATTAAAACATTATAACAATCTCTTGTAATGTAACACTCTTGTGTAAAATGAGTATTTAAAAAATCAACAATCTCCTCAATATGAATTTCTTTAAAAGTGAAATTTAAAACATCATCTATTTTTTCCTTTGAAATGATAAAAGAATAATTTTTATCATCTTTTTGGTTATGTTTGTATAAAATTTCACTACTAATACCCATTTTAAGCAAAATAGACTGCAATAGAAAATTTTCATTTTTGTTATTATTGATAATACCTGCATGTATGTTTTTAAAGCGTCTGTATTCTAAGTCAGGTTTATAATCATTGATAAAAGGTTTTAATATATAAGCAGAATTATCTAGATATAGATAGCTCAAGCCGTGGACAATATATTGATAATTTTGTTCTAGATGTAGGTTTTCCTTTTTTTGCTCATGCAGTTTTTTACCCATTAAATCAAACGATAATTTTAAATTTTCTTTTAATTCTTCTAAAGAGTTTGATTTTGGTAAGGAAAAATATTTTTCTATTTCTTGAATCAAGGTTTTGTCTTTTTTGATTTTATGATTTTTTGAGATTATATAAATACAGGCAATAATAAAAATCAAAATACTTATAAAAGTATAAATGAAGAATAATTTTTGATCCATAGGATATAAAAAATAATAATTTAAAAAACATAAAATTAAAGTCAAAACACTAATAAATAATATCATAAATTTTCCTTGATTAATTTAGCTATTTTTGCATTTGAAAGTGATTTTAATTCATCAAAACTAGCTTTGCTAATCTCATCAAAATTACCATAATAATCTAAAAATTTTTTAATATATCCTTGAGAAATTCCAAGTTGAATTAATCTAGAACTTTGCAAATCTTGCTTTCTTTTTGTTTTTTGATGAAAACTAATTGCAAAGCGATGTGCTTCATCACGTAATTTTTGCAAAAATTGTAATTTTTTATCATCAGTAGAAAGTTGAATTTTGCCTTCTTGAGTATAAATTTTATCTTTCGCACTTCCTTTTGCCCTGTAAGCTTTTGTATCTATTTTCTCTTTAGAAATTGCTAAAATATCCACATTTGCCCCAGAGCTTTTTATGATATCATTGGCTAGCTTTAATAAAGCATCTCCTCCATCAATTAACCATAAATCAGGTGGGGGATTTTTGTCAAATGACAAAGCCCTTTTGCTAAGGGTTTGAAGCATTTGATTGTAATCGTTTTTATAGGATAAATGGTAGTGTCTATAAGAACTTTTGTCAAATTGCCCATCTTTATAAGCTACCAAAGCACCGACATTTGCCTCGCCTTGCATATGAGAATTATCAAAAATTTCTATATAATTAGGATAATTTTGCAGGTTAAAAAAATCTTTTAATTCTTTTAAAAATAAATAATTATCGCTTTTTAAGTGCTTTTGTATGTTTATTTTTGCATTTTCTAGTGCAAGTTCACATAAGGCTTTTTTTTCGCCAAGTTTTGGAGTTTTAAGGTGAAATTTTTTAGAAAACCTTTCACTAAGTAAATTTTGCAAAAGGTTCATATCTTCAAATTCTTTATGCGTATAGATTCGGGTTGAATTTATTGGACTATCTTGGGTGTAATTTTCTAATATGTATTGTTTATATATTGCATTTAGGTCAAATTCATCTTGATGATTTAGAGTTAGTACTTTGTGGTTTGAGCTGATTATCCTGCCATTATTTATAACAAAACGCACCATAGAGAGTATATTTGCTTCATGGTGTATGGCAAAAACATCAAAATCTTCTAATTTTGCAAGGTCTATTTGTATTTTTACACTTAAATCTTCTATTGTTTTGATTTGATCCCTTATAATAGCTGCTTCTTCGTAGTTTTCATTTTTTGCATATTCAAGCATTTTATTTTCTAAATTTTTTGTTAAAGATAAGGGATTTAAAAGAGCTTGAGTGGCCTTTTGGATAATTTTTTCATATTCTTGTTTAGAAATTTTTTGCTCACATGGACCTTTGCAACGCTTGATTTGATAAAAAAGGCAAAGCTCCTTACAAGATTTTTTTTGTCTTAGTTCAAATGATAAATACAAAGCATTTAAAAGCTCTTTTGCTCCTTTAAAAAATGGACCAAAATATTTTATTTTGTTTTTTTTGATAATTTTTCTTGTAATTTCAAATCTTGGAAAATCTTCATTTAAATCTATATAAATATAAGGGTAGGTTTTATCATCTCTTAATAATATATTATATTTTGGATGAAGTTGTTTTATGAAAGAATTTTCTAATATTAAAGCATCAGCCTCACTTTTTGTAGTGATAAATTCTAAATGATGTGTTTGGCTAATCATTTTTTGAATTCTCAAGCTATTGTTAGGATTTGGGCAAAGATTTGGAGTGAAGTTAAAATAACTTCTAACGCGGTTTTTTAAATTCTTGGCTTTACCTACATATAAAAGCTTACCTTGAATATCAAAGTATTGATATACACCAGGTAAATTTGGTAAGGTTTTGAGTTCATTTTCAAGCATTTTTTATAAGCTTTCGCAGTTCTTCAAATTTGTTATGTAAAATAGGATTTTCAAAATGATTTTTAAAATTTCCATTAGAAAGCTCTAAGTGAGCTTTTTTATGTTCATTAAAAGTTTTGTTTTTAGAAATAAAGTTTTGATCACTGAGTATTTTTATGTTTTTCACCTTTGCAAAATTACTCATTGGCCTAGCTAAAGTATAGTTTTTTATGAGACTTTTAATCATTTTTTTGGTATTATCGTGATTTAATTCCATATATGCAATGTGGTGCTTAACTAAAATAATCAAAGTATTATTTTTTATAAAGAGTTTAGTAATCATTTGTTGGTGATTGTGATTAAATAAATTTAAAAACTCTTTATATTGAAAAAATATTTTTAAAGGTTTATAATGTTTAAAATCAGCAAGCTCGTTGATGATGTAATGACTCGTTTTAATTTTCATTTAATTATTTTAACATTTTTTTTATTAATATTTCTAAATGCATGTGGCTATAAGGATGCTCCATTTTATGAGATAAAAGATAATAATGGCAGTGTAAAGGAAATAAAAAAATTCCAATCTTTGGAGAGTGAAATATGAATAAAATACTTTTTTTACTTTGTTTTGGTGTTAGTTTTTTGTTAGCTAGTCAAACACATGAGCTAAATTTAGCTTTTAGTGCTTTAGGTATAGGTATTTTAATAATTTTTATATTGGGTTATTATTTTATCGCAGCAGAAGAGAAATATCATATCAATAAAACTAAGCCTGCTTTATTTATAGGAACTTTTTCTTTTATTATCATTGGTATATATATGGTAATGAATGATTTAGACACACAAATACTTGAAGAAAGTGTAAATCATCTTATTTTAGAAATTGCACAAATTGTGTTTTTCTTAATAGCTGCTATGACTTTTATAGAAGCCTTGATAGAAAGATCGGTTTTTGAAACTTTAAAATACAAACTTGTAAGCAAGGGTTATACTTATAGAAAATTATTTTGGCTAACAGGTATTTTAGCTTTTTTTATCTCTCCAATTGCAGATAATCTTACAACTGCTTTGATTTTATCTACTGTGCTTTTAACCATAGATAAAGATAATAAAGAATTTTTAATTCCAGGTGCTATAAATATTGTAGTAGCAGCTAATGCTGGTGGAGCTTGGTCGCCTTTTGGTGATATTACTACTTTGATGGTTTGGACAGCAAAAAAAGCCACGTTTTTTGAATTTTTTGCTCTTTTCCCTGCTTCTTTTATTGGTTGGTTGCTTACTGCTTATTTGTTATCACGTTATGTGCCTAATATTAAGCCGAATTTTCACAAAGATAATTTAGAAAAAGTCGAGATTAAACCAGGTGGTAAAGTTTTTATTGTGCTTGGTTTTTTAACTATAGCTTTGGCGGTATTTATTCATAGTATTTGTGATTTACCTGCAATGTGGGGTATGATTTTTGGCCTTTCATTGCTTAGTTTGTATATGTATTTTTTCAACAGAAAACAAGGTAAAAAAGATTTAAATATTTTTCATTATATGACGCGTATTGAGATGGACACTTTATTATTTTTCTTTGGTATTTTATCTGCTGTGGGCGCCTTGCATTTTGTTGGTTGGCTTGCTTACGCTTCTGATCTTTATACAAAATTTGGAGCTACTAGTATTAATATAGGAGTAGGATTTTTATCTGCTATTGTAGATAATGTTCCGGTTATGAGTGCGGTATTAAAGGCAAATCCAAGCATGGATGATACTCAATGGCTTTTAGTAACTCTTACAGCAGGAATAGGGGGGTCTTTGATCAGCTTTGGTTCAGCTGCTGGAGTAGGGGTAATGGGCAAAATGAAGGGAATTTATACTTTTAATGCTCATTTAAAATATGCATGGACGATTTTGGTTGGTTATATAATATCTATTATAGTTTGGTATGTACAATTTCAATTGTTAAATTTGTAAAGGAGTTAGATGAAAAAAGCAGATATTTTAGTTTTGGACTTTGGTTCACAATACACACAACTCATTGCTAGAAGATTAAGAGAACAAGGTGTGTATGCAGAAATTTTACCTTTTAATGTAAGTTTAGATGAGATCAAAGCTAAAGAGCCTAAGGGTATTATTTTAAGTGGTGGGCCAGCTAGTGTATATGCAAATGATGCTTATTTTTGTGATAAGGGTATTTTTGATTTAAATACACCAGTTTTAGGAATATGCTATGGTATGCAACTTATGGCACATCATTTTGGAGCAAATGTTGCCCCAGCAGGCCATAAAGAATATGGTAAAGCAACTATAGATATTCAAAATGATAGTGATTTGTTTAAAAATTTACCTAAAAAGCAAACGGTATGGATGAGCCATTCTGATAAGGTTGAGAATTTGCCACAAGGTTTTGAGGTTTTAGCGACTAGCGAAAATAGTCCATTTTGTGTATTTGGAGATGAGAAGCGTAAATTTTTTGCTTTACAATTTCACCCTGAAGTGCAACATAGTGAATTTGGAAAAAGCATCTTGAAAAATTTTGCTAAGTATGCATGTAATTGTGATAGTGTATGGAATATGGGATCTTTTGCAAAAACTCAAGCACAAAAAATCAAAGAAGAAGTAGGAAATGATAAAGTACTTTGTGCAGTAAGTGGCGGAGTTGATAGTAGCGTGGTGGCTGCATTGTTAGCAAGTGCGATAAAAGATCAAGTAGTAGTTGTTTTTGTTGATAATGGTCTTTTAAGAAGTGGTGAAAAAGAACAAGTTGAGTATATGTTTAGACACACCTTGGGCATTGATTTAATCAGTATTGATGCTAGAGAGATTTTCTTAAGTCGTTTAGCAGGGGTAAGAGATCCTGAACAAAAGAGAAAAATTATAGGAAATACTTTCATAGAAGTTTTTGAAGAAGAAGCTAAAAAACATAAAGATGTAAAATATCTAGCACAAGGGACTTTATATACTGATATTATCGAAAGTTCGGTTGTAGGAGCTAGTAAGACTATAAAATCTCATCATAATGTGGGTGGTTTACCTGAAAAGATGAATTTAAAACTCATTGAGCCATTAAAGGAAATTTTTAAAGATGAGGTAAGAGCTTTGGGAATGGAACTTGGCTTAAGTAAAGATGTAGTTTATCGTCACCCTTTCCCAGGACCAGGCCTTGCTATACGTATAATGGGTGAGGTAAATGAGCCTAGTTTGGAGCTTTTAAGAAAAGCAGATGTTATTTTGATTGAAGAATTAAAAAGCAGTGGCTGGTATGATAAGACATGGCAAGCTTTTTGTGTGCTTTTAAACGTGCAAAGTGTTGGTGTAATGGGTGATAATAGAACCTATGATAATGCAGTTTGCGTGCGCGTTGTTAATGCAAGCGATGGTATGACTGCAACTTTTTCTCATTTACCTTATGAATTATTAGAAAATATTTCACGTCGTATTATTAATGAAGTAGAAGGAATCAATCGCGTAGTGTATGATATTTCTAGCAAGCCACCAGCAACGATTGAATGGGAATGATTATTTAGTGCAAAAATAAACAAAAGCAGGGGGAAGATTTTGCCAAATGATAGGTGAAATTTCTACCTTGCTAAAAGTGGCAAAAAGTTTTTTCTTAAAAGCTCTCCCTTTTGGTGTTGGGAGTATATAAGCAAATGTTGCAAAACAACCATTTTCCTCTAAAGCATCATGAATGGATTTTAGCAATAAATCTTGTTCTTTGGAATTTAATAAAGCCCAAGGAATTCCTGAGATAATTAAATCTACACTATTGATCGCTCTTTTTTCTAGCATATTTGGTAAAAATTCTGCTGAGTTGACTTCTATATCTATATTTTTTATCTTTTGCTTTAATTTTTTTGCCATTTGAGGATTGATTTCTACGGCAAAAAAACTTGCATTATGGCTTTTTTGTTTGAGGATATACTTTGTAAAACTTCCTGTGCCAGGCCCTATTTCAACGATATTTTTTGCATGTTGGACATGAGAAGTTATGAGTTTACTTAATTTTTTAGAGCTTGCGCAAAACGCACCTGTTTGTTTTGGGTTTTTAAAATATTGATATAAAAACATAAATAAAATACCTAAAGACGTTTATTTTGTGAAATTTTAAAATATAATTGTAAATTTATGAAAACAAAGTTAAAATAAGAATTGAATTTTTCTTTAAATCAAGGATTTGGATATGCACGGAAAAATAATGGTTTATGTGGATGCTACTGGAAGAGGAACAGTAATCAATCTAGCAAAAACATTTTTTGAATTTAATAAACACGCATGGCATGATAAAAGAAGTATGCCAACGGTTGGTATGTTTGTTGAATTTAGATCCGATGGAAAGCATATTACCGATTTACGTCCTTCTAAATTTCAAGAATTTATAGATGGTGATTTTATCAAAGAAAGAGATTTCTGGAAAACAGATAGTGATGATGAATTAGAAGATTTAAGACTGACAAGACGCGATGCTTATGTTCAAGAACTTTATAGAGAAACAGATTATGATAATCTTGATAAAATCACATTAAATTTAACTATCCCACAAGCCATTCAAAGATATTTTTATAATGAAAGCTTGTCAATTAATGCAGTAAAAGACATTAACACAGATGAGGTGCCATATATTATTGATTTTTTTGCTATGAAGCGTTTTTTATATAAGGCTTTAGATACTTTATTATTTTCGGATAATACTATCAATCAAGCTGATTTTTCTGCAATGAAAAATATCATAGTGCACCTTGAAATGTCATATAAAGATATGAAAGACAAGCAAAAGCATATCAATATGGAACGCTTATATGAAGAGGTTTTTTTATCTCATCAGTGTCATTATCAAGCACTTTTGGCTTCAATTGATAACAGAAAAAATAGAAAATTAGCGCTTGATCGTCAAATGAGCACTTTAATAACAGATATAAAATCAAAACAAGCAAGATTAGAAGCAGAAGGTGGAAAAAAACACCATGAACTAGAAGAAATGATACAAGGTAAAAAACAAAAATTAATAGAATTAAAAAACGAAGCTGATTATTTTACTAAAAGCGTAGAAAGACTAGAGTTGATAAAAAAATCTTTTTATGAAAAAAATTTTACAATTTTTAGTAATAGTTTTAATATGGCAAGAGAAAAGCTTTTTGAAAAGATTAAGCAGGGTTTAAATATATGTGCAACAAAACTAGATATAGAAATTTGGAAAAAATCTTTAAAATCAACAAGCATTAAAAACTCTTATTTTAAAACAGCAAGTGAAATTTCTTTTTGTACGCTTTCTTTTGCTGAGCTTTATTTAAACAGACTAAACAAACATGCTTTAAACCCAAATGATCAATTGTTATTTTCATATGTAAAGAAAGTAAAAAAAGAATGTGAAAAGAATTTCCTAGTTGTAACTTCTAATCCTGATTTATATGTTAATATGAAGATTCAAATTTTTGCAATGAATCCTTATTATGTAGTTAAGCATGCACCTAAGAAAGTAAATTACCAAGGGTTAATGAAAAATACTGAATTTGATATAGTTTATGTCGATGAAAAGACTATATGGGCGCCTGTTGCTGATGTTATTTTGGAAGGAAAATATTTTTTAAAGAAAGATTCTAAGACAAAATTTAAGATTTTATAAAAACCTTTTAAACACTATTTTTAAGTTTTGTTAGTTATAATTATACTGCCTAAATGGTTCGATATGGTATTAAAGAGGATCCAACACATTAATTATAAGCTGTGATGTGTGATTTACCGTGTTCTGTGACTTCGTTTGAGTTTTGAAAAAAGCGAGAAGCTGCAGCCTTTAAAAATCACCTAATGGCATACTTTGACTTTTTGAGGGTCAGACACTTATACTCCGGCCATTTGGGTTTTTGTAATATTTTTAAGGAAAATAATGAAAATTTTAATACTAGGAAGCGGTGCTAGGGAGTATTCTATCGCTTTGGCTCTTCAAAAAACAAATGATAATTTAGAATTTTATTTTGCTCCAGGAAATGGTGCTACTGCTAAAATAGGAACAAATCTTAATATGAAAGATCCTAAAGTTATAACAGCTTATGCAAAAGCATCTGAGATTGATCTTTGCATAGTTGGGAGTGAGAATTTTTTAGCAGAGGGTATAGTAGATCTTTTTAAAGAAAACAATATTGCTATTTTTGGGCCTACTAAAGCTGCTGCTATGTTGGAAGCTTCAAAATCTTTTATGAAGAGTTTTTTAAAAAAATATAAAATCAAAACAGCTAAATTTTTAAACACAACTGATTATGAAAAAGCTAAGAAATTTATCACATCTTTAACACCTCCTATTGTTGTAAAAGCAGATGGCTTATGCGCAGGTAAAGGGGTGATTATCGCGCAAAACCATGAAGAAGCTTTAGAAGCTACTAAAAATATGCTAAGTGGAGAAAGCTTTGGGGAAGCTGGAAAAATTGTTGTGATTGAAGAATATCTTGATGGTTTTGAATTAAGCGTATTTGCAGTTTGCGATGGAAATGATTTTATATTGTTGCCTGCAGCGCAAGATCATAAAAGATTATTAGATAATGATAAAGGGCCTAATACGGGTGGCATGGGGGCTTATGCTCCAAGTACTTTAGCAAGTGAAAGTTTGTTAGAGCAAGTGAAGAAAGATATAGTGGCGCCAACTCTTAAAGGCATGAAAGAAGAAGGTGCTGAATTTGTTGGAGTGTTGTTTATAGGCTTGATGGTTGTAAATAATAAACCTTATGTTTTAGAGTATAATGTGCGTTTTGGTGATCCTGAATGTGAGGTTTTGATGCCTTTAATAGAAAATCCTTTGGATTTATTTTTAGCATGTGTGAATAAAAATCTTGCTAATACTCATATAAAAATTAAAAATGAATTTGCTGTGGGTGTGGTTTGTGCAAGTAAAAATTATCCTTACAAGGACTCACCAAAAGCTTTGATTGAGATAGGCGATATTCCACAAAATTCTCATATTTCTTATGCTGGTGTGAGTTTAGAAGATGATAAATTATATGCCAGCGGTGGTCGCGTGTTGGTTTGTGTGGGAACTGGCAAAAGCATTGAAGAAGCTCAAAAAAATGCTTATATGCTTTGTGAAAATGTCCATTTTAAAGGAAAACAATACAGAAAAGATATTGCCTTTCAGGTTCTTAAATGAGCACCAATCAAGAATTATTTGATAAGCTAGAAAAAGAAGAAATAAAAATAGCAAGTTTTAAAAAAAGATTTTTAGCTTATGTTGTTGATAGTTTTGTAATTTTGGGCATCGTAAGTATTATTTTGCTTGATAAAATTAATTCTATGCAAACTTATGAAGAAATTCATAATCTTTTAATGCGTTTTGCTGGTGGGATTTTGATTTTACAGTTTGCATACCATAGTTTATTTACTTATTTATATGGCGCAACTTTAGGAAAAATGCTTTTGAAGATCATGGTGATTGATCAAGAATTGCTAGATAAACCAAATTTTACTCAAAGCGCTCTAAGAGCAGGTGTAAGACAAATTAGTGATATGTTGTATGGTTTAGGATTTGCTTGGGCTTTGAGTAATATTGTTTTGAAAACTTGGCATGATTATGCAGCCAAAACAGTGGTGATAGATCTTGCGTAAAATATTGCTTTCTTTAGCTTGTGTAGGGAGTTTGTATGCTTCTAAGGTAGACATTTATGCTTTAGATGTTGTAAAAACAAATGATATCATAGAAGCAAAAAACAATGTGGTTGTAGTTTCTGATTTGTATTTAATAACTGCAAGCGAAGCTAAATTTAATGAAACAACTAAAGATTTAGAATTGTTTGGTGATGTGAATATCTTACGAGGACAAAAAGAAAGAACTAATTCTTCTTATACTAAAATTAATCTTAAAGATAACACAACAGCTTTTAAAAATTTATTTTTTTCAAATAACGATTTAGAGGTTTGGTTGCAATGTCATCAAGCAGATTTAAATGATAAGTTTGTTGTAACTAAAAAGTCGGTTGTTTCTAGTTGTAATGTTGAAAATCCTGATTGGGAAATTCGTTTTGATGAAGGAAAATTAAATAAAGAGAGTAATTTTTTACATCTTTATAATGCAAGATTGTATGTAAAAAATACTCCCGTGATGTATTTGCCGTATTTTGGCTTTAGTGTAGACACTAAAAGGAAAAGTGGTTTGTTAATTCCTCAGGTGGTTTTAAAACAAAGCGAGGGGTTATATTATAACCAACCAATCTATTATGTTATTGATGATAATGCAGATATTCAATTTGAACCTCAAATTAGGACAAAAAGAGGCTATGGATTATACTCAACTTTAAGATTTATTGATAGTCCTTATTCTCAAGGTGAAATTAGTGGTGGTATTTTTGGAGAAAAATCAAGCTATAAAAAAGAAGAAAATTTAAAAAACAAAGAACATTATGGTTTAGAGATTAAATATTCAAGTGGAGCTTTACTCAAGAGCCTTTTGAGCGATGAATTTCAAGAAGGTTTATGGATTGATGCTACTTATTTAAATGATGTAGATTATATGAACTTAAGCTCTAGTGCAAAAACTGAAGCTTCTTTGGTTACCTCAAAAATAAATTATTTCTTATCTGATGATGATAATTATTATGGTGCTTATGCGAAGTATTATATAGACACTTCTAAAATTAGCAACAAAGATACCATGCAAGAATACCCTTCTTTTCAATATCATAGATATTTAAATGGTTTTTTTGATAACTATATACAGTATAGCTTAGATGCTTCTTTTCATAGATATTATAGACATACGGGTATTTATGCTAAAACTTTAGATTTTGATTTACCTTTAATTTATCATACAAGTTTTTTGGATGATTTTTTAAATTTTGCCTTTACAGAAAGAGTTTATGCAAATTTTGTAGATTATTCTAATACAGATATTAAAAATCAAGAGCATTTGTTTAGAAATTCACATAATTTTTCTTTATATACAGATCTTTCTAAACCTTATGAAAATTTTTATCATACCTTATATTTAGGTGCTAATTATTTTATACCTGGAGCCAAATCAGGTAAAATTACCGAAGATTTTATAGAATTAAAAGATGATCCTGAGCAGTTTAATTTTTCGATGTATCAGTATTTTTATAGTGCTTTAGGCAAAAAAAAGCTATATCATAGTTTAAAGGCTAAGTATTTTACCAAAGAAGGTAGTTTTGGTGGTTTTGATAATGTTGTGGAATATTTTTATAATGATTATATAAGTTTAAGAAATGAGGCGGAATATTCAGGGGTAGATAATCGCTTTGATAAAGTATTTAGTGAGGCCTTATTTGATTATGGTGAGTGGAAAGTTAGTTTAAATCATGCTTATAGAATATATGAAAAAGAAAAATATAATTTTTTAGGAACTAAAGCTCAGTATGATATAAATACCAACTATCAAATATTTGGTGGTTTGTGGTTTGATTTGAATAAAGATCCTGAAAAATGGGAGATAGGTTATACTTATCAAAGAAAGTGTTGGAATTATTCTTTGATGTATCGTAAGGATATTTCACCTAAACTTACTAGTGGTGGGATTAGTGCTAAAGATCAAAGTGGTGTGTATTTTATGTTTAATTTTTATCCTTTGGGTGGCGTATCTTATGATTTTTCTCTGGAAGAAAATGAAAGGTCTATATAATGTTTTTTGAAGATGAAAAAGATGCGCTTGAAAGATTATATGATTTACTTCCATTAAATAAATTAAAAGATTATATCATTATTACTCCTTCTTTAAAATCTATAGTTTTTGTTGATGCATTGGCAAAAAAATTAGAAATACCCTATGATTTTTTATTTACAGAGCAAATCAAAGCTCCTAATAATGATGAATGTCAAATAGCTATGATTAGCGAAACAAAAGAATTAGTTTACAATGAAGCCTTAGTTAATGCTTTTGATATAAGCTTAGATTATATTTATGGTGAGGCAAATAGAACTTATGAAGAAAAAATTTTAAAGAATGTATATCGTTATAGAAAAGGTAATCTTTTAAAAGATTTAAAAGGAAAAAATATTTTAATGTTGCATGAGGGGTGTGAGAGTGGGATTACTGCTTCTTCATGTATAAAAAGTTTATTAAAAGAAGAGGTTAGTAGTATTATTTATGCCACCGCTTTAATGCCAAGTGATGTATATGATTATATTAGTGTTTTTGCAGATGAAGTTTATTGCGTGCAAAAAATTGATCATTTTGTAGATATTGAGTTTTATTTTAAAAATAAAACGATTTTGCAAGCTCACGAAATTTTAGATATTTTAGAAGAAAGTAGGTATTATTTACCTTTAAAAAAATAAATTTATATCTGAGCAATAAGTTGTTTAGATATAAATTTATAGGCAAAATAAAAACAGGCTTTTTAAGTTTTAGTTTTTAAAATTTAAAAAGCTTATTTGGTTTTGCCTGTGATAAAAATTTAAAGGAAAATCATGCGACATGAAATAAATATCAATAAACACCTTGAAATATTTGATACCGATAAAGTGGCAAAACAAGCAGCAAGTGCAGTTTTAATGCAAGAAAAAAATGCAGTAGTTTTAGCAACTGTGGCAAGAGAAGAAAAAATGGTAGAAGAGGATTTTTTGCCTCTTACAGTTCAATATATAGAAAAAGCTTACGCAGCAGGTAAAATTCCAGGAGGTTATGTAAAAAGAGAAACTAAGCCAGGTGACAATGAAACATTAAGCGCTAGGATTATAGATAGAAGTTTAAGACCTCTTTTCCCAAAAGGATATGCATATCCAACTCAAATTGTTGTAATGGTTCTTTCTGCTGATCCTGAAGTAGATTTACAAGTGATGAGTTTAAACGCTGCAAGCGTTGCTTTGTATTTAAGTGATATCCCTATTAAAGCACCTGTTTGTGGTGTAAGAATAGGTCGTATAAATAATGAATTTGTTTTAAATCCAAGCAATAGCGAGTTAAAAAATAGCACTTTAGATCTTTATGTAGCAGGTGTTAAAGATGAGCTTTTAATGATAGAAATGAGAGCTTTGGCAAACAAGCAAGATGATAAACACTGTATGAATGAACTTAGCGAAGATGATACTTTAAAGGCTTTAGATTTTGCAAGTAGTGCAATCTTGCGTGGTTCCAATGAATATGAAAAAGCATTTGCTGCTTATAGAAAAAATTCTAAACTTGAGTTTAAAATAGAGTCAGATAATATTCAAATTATTGACTATATAAAAAATACTTATATAACAAAACTCAAAATTGCTATTAATCAAATGGCAAAAAGTGAAAGGGCAAGTGAAATTTTACAAATAGCAAAAGAGATTGAAAGTGAATCTATGGCTATTGAAAACGAATGGAAATTTGAAGATATTGAAAAAGCTTTACATGTATGCAAAAGAGAACTTATTAGAAGCCAAATTATTAATGAAAATAAAAGAGCAGATGGTAGAGGTTTAAAGGATGTTAGAAAAATAGACATAGAAACAAATATTTTACCAAGCGCACATGGATCTTGTCTTTTTACTAGAGGGCAAACCCAAGCCTTAGTTGTGGCCACCTTGGGAAATGATAATGATGCGCAAATGTCAGATATGCTTACAGAAAAAAACCCAATTTGTGAAAAATTTATGGTTAATTATAATTTTCCAGGTTTTTCGGTAGGCGAAGCTAGCCCTATAAAAGCTCCTGGTAGAAGAGAGCTTGGCCATGGAAATTTAGCAAAAAGAGCTTTGTATCCTAGTGTTGATACAGATTGTGTTCATACAATTCGTTTGGTTTCTGAAATTTTAGAAAGTAATGGCTCTAGTTCTATGGCTACTGTTTGTGGTGGTGCATTGGCTTTAAGAGCTGCGGGAGTAAAAAGTGAAAAACTGGTAGCAGGTGTGGCGATGGGGCTTGTTTTTGAAGATGAAAAATATGCTATTTTAACCGATATCATGGGGCTTGAAGATCATGATGGAGATATGGATTTTAAAGTAGCAGGAAGCTATGATGGAATCACTGCTTTGCAGATGGATATAAAACTTGGTGGTATAGAGCAACAGGTTTTAAAAGAGGCTTTATATCAAGCAAAAGAAGCTAGGGAGCACATTTTGCAATTAATGGAGGAGGCTAATCAAAACATAGTTGTTAATGAAGCTATTTTGCCAAAGATTGAAATTTTTAATGTAGATCCAAATAAAATTCCTGATATTATAGGTCAAGGTGGTAAAATCATTAAAGAAATTATTGAAAAATTTGAAGTTAATATTGATTTAGATAGAGATAAAGGTGAGGTTAAAATAGCAGGAATTGATCATGATTTGATTTCTCAAAGTAAAGAGTATATATTAAATTTACTTCACTCTAAAGGTTCTAACAAAAAGCGCGACAAAAAGGAAATGCCTAAATTTGATATTGGAGAAGAATTTTTAGGACGGGTTCAAAAGGTTGTAGAATTTGGAGTTTTTGTAGAACTTAAAGAAGGCGTGGATGGTTTATTACATAATTCTAAGATTAAAGAAAAGTTAGAGGTAGGAGATGAAATTAAAGTTAAAGTGGCAGAAATTAAAAACGGAAAAGTATCTTTAGACTTAGCCTAAATTTTGAGTATATAAAAAAATATGCTCAAAATTTTATATTATATCTTGACAAAAGAATATTCTTTTGGCATAATTTCGTTTTTTG
>NZ_JAKMST010000008.1:0-64675 GCF_025772785.1 Campylobacter sp. CNRCH_2015_0338h | reverse complement strand
ATATATTGTAGATGTGGGAAAGTTATTTTAGGGAAATAACGGAAGGAATGTAGAATAATATAGAATAGAAGATGTAAGAGGATAAAAAACTCCAAAATTTTAGTAAGGCTTTTAATTTTTGCATAAAACATATTTAACTATAAAGTTAAAACGCTTGTTTTGCCAAAATAATATATGATTTTAACCAAATAATTCCATAGCGTCTTTGTATGCACTGACCAACGAAGCTAAAGTAACAAAACCACCGATAATTAAAAAAATCATTTCGATTTTTTTTCTTTTATTCTCTTTTATTTTTTCCTTTTTATCTTCCTCTTGATTTTGTTCAATATGCAAAATATCAACAAGATTTTCTATCTGGATTTTAAGCTCTTGATGTTGTTCTAAAATATCGTAATATTGAAATATAATTTTCCATATTGCATGTTTTTGTTGGTAGTTATAGTGCACTGGATTACTAAAAAAATACTTTAGATTAAAAACATAAAAATCTTTTTTAATATCAATAACATCATGATAATTTTCTTCATCTATAATACTTGAAGTTAAATTCAAGTAATACTCCATTTTCTCACGATAAGCCAAAGAAAGCGTAAACATAGTCATTGTATCGTTAAATTTACTTTCACAATTATTAAATCTAGCCTGAAATAAAAAGCCTTTTTCTGAAAACACAACTTTAATATCTGGATTATCATAACAATTTGATTTATCTATTTTTAATGTAGAACTACCTCTTAATAGTTGCGATATTTTACCATCATTCATATTTTCATCGGTATATACAACTATATGATCTATCACACCTTTTTTAAATTGACAATACTCTTGACTTACCGAGACTCCATCTTTTATACATATAATACATATATCAAAAATTTTATATATTAATATTGTATCTTTGGCATACTTTTGATCTTCTATATTGGTGTAAATTTCTAAATTTTGAGCCAAAAAGGTATGAAAAAAATCTTTTGTTCTTGTATCTTCTTTAAATTTATCCTTACAAAAATTTTCAATAATTTTAACTTGATATATATTTACCACAGCATCTTCCTAGTTTTGCAATATTATAAATTTAATTTATATTATAAATATGACTAAGATGAATCGCGAAACTTAAATACTTAAAAGAATTTTAAATTAGTGGTGCGGATGAAAGGACTTGAACCTTCACGCATTGCTGCACCAGATCCTAAGTCTGGCGTGTCTGCCAATTTCACCACATCCGCAAAAGTGGTACGCTCAAGAGGATTCGAACCTCTGACCTACGGCTTAGAAGGCCGTTGCTCTATCCAGCTGAGCTATGAGCGCATAAAAATAAAAGTAACAATAGGCTTATGGTGCGCCCGATAGGAATCGAACCCATAACCTACAGATCCGAAGTCTGTCGCTCTATCCAGTTGAGCTACGAGCGCTGATGGGGTGAGTGATGGGAATCGAACCCACGACCCTCAGGACCACAATCTGATGCTCTAACCGACTGAGCTACACTCACCATTTATAAAAATGGTCGGGGTGAAAGGATTCGAACCTTCGGCCCCTTGGTCCCAAACCAAGTGCGCTAACCAGACTGCGCTACACCCCGATGTACAAAAATAAAGCGTTATTTTACATAAAAAAATATTAAAAGTCAAGATAAAAAAGTATTTAGCATAAAAAATGCTAAATACTTTAAGAATTGTCTGTTTGTTTTTTTTGTGAAATGATGTTTAAAATTTCTACTATCAAAGAAAAAGCCATAGCTGTATAAATATATGCTTTATCTATATGGATATCAAAACTTTCACATACTAAAACAAAGCCTATCATTACTAAAAATGCCAAGGCTAAGATTTTAATGCTTGGATATTTTTCTACAAAATCCGCAATTGGTTTAGAGGCAAAAAGCATAACTAAAACTGCAATAATCACAGCAATAATCATAATCTCTATATCTTGAGCAATGCCCACAGCAGTAATAACACTATCAAGAGAAAATACTATGTCTATCACAGCTATTTCAGCAACTACAACCCAAAGCTTATTACTAATTTTTATATTACTTTGACTTTCCTCTTGGTGCATTATACTTTCTTTAATTTCCTTAATAGACTTAACTATTAAAAACAGCCCTCCAAGTAAAAGCACTAAATCCCTACCTGAAATTTCATTGCCTAATATACTAAATAAAGGCGCAACAAGTTTCATCACCCAAAATAAAGACAATAATAATAAAATTCTAGTAATCATCGCAAAAGCGAGACCTAGAATTCTACCCTTATCTCTATGTTCTGGTGGTAATTTAGAAACTAAAATCGCTAGAAAAATGATATTATCAATACCTAGTACAATCTCCAAAGCTGTAAGAGTAAGCAATACCACCCAAGCATCTACACTAAAAATCCATTCAAACATTTACTTTCCTTAAACAAAAGCGTAATTATAATGATGAAAAATTAATCATTTTCAAAAATTTTTACAATAGCTTCAGGCAAAAGTGTATGTTCGAGCTGGTGGATTTTATCTTCAAACTCTTCAAAGCTTAGCTTAGCTTTTTCAAACGCCTTTTGTGCAATGATTTTACCACCATCAAGCTCTTCATTAACCCAATGCACACTAATGCCTGCTACTTTCATATCACTTTCATAGCTTTCTTTGATAGCATGAGCACCTTTGAATAAAGGAAGCAAAGAAGGATGAAGATTAATAGCTTTTATATTTTGAGTGAAAATAGGACTTAAAATTCGCATAAATCCTGCTAAGATGGTTAAATCTGCTTGACTTTCTTTTATAATTTTTACTAATTCTGCATCAAATTCTTCTCTTGAAGCAAATTTTTCATGTTCTATGATTTTAGCATCAAGGTTATATTTTAAAGCTCTTTGTATGCCGTAAGCTTCTTTTTTATTGCATACACACAAAACCACTTCAAAGGTATTTTTACCAAAAGTTTTTTTATGTAATTTTTCTAAAATATTTTCCAAATTACTTCCATTACCACTAAATAAAACTGCTAATTTTATAAGCATTTTAACCCCTTTATTAATTTTAAAGCATCAAAACTAATTTTATTTTTCTTATAATTTTTAGCTACTAAAGCATGAGCTAATACTGCATTTTTAGTGGCTTCTAAAGCATTAAAATTAGCTCCAAGTAAAGCTACTATCATACCACTTAGCACATCCCCACTTCCACCTTTTGCTAAAGCTTCATTGCCACAATTTACTACAAAAAGTTTTTCTTTTTGAACGATGATAGGATTAGCCCCTTTTAACACCAAAGCACATTGGAATTTAGAACTAAATTTTCTTGCATAAAAAAAGCGATTATTTTGAATTTCTTCTACGCTTATATCCTCATTAAAGCAAAGCTTTAAAAGCATAGAAAACTCTTTAGGATGAGGAGTTAAAACAACATCTTCTCTATCAAGATAAGAAAGTAAATTTTTACCTTGAAAGCAATTTGCATCTAAGACTAAAGGAATGTTTTTTAATCTTTCATCTTTTAAAATACTTAAATCATCAAGTCCCATGCCTATAGCAGCTGCATTTATTTTGCCTTCAATATCATCTTTTAGCATAATCAAAGGCGAAAAGCTTTCTTTAGCCACTAAAGATACAAGCCCCGCTCCAAACTCCAAAGCACCAAGTCCAGCTAGAGTACCCGCGCTTTTATTGGCAAAAATATAAACATGGCCAAAATCACCTTTATTTGAGTTAACCTTTTTTGGAATGAGTTTTAAATCTTTTTTTTCTAGTAAAAAGCTTGAAGTATTTTGCATATAAGGTTTTAAACCCAAATTCGCAATTTTAATTTTACCTACAAATTCTTTTGCAAAATCTTCTAATAAAATTTCTTTAATTACCCCCATGCAAAGAGTATAATCAGCCTTAAAACATAGCTCTTGTCCAAGCCCGCTAGGAATATCACAAGCTATTTTTAAAGCTTTGCTTTTAGTAATTTTTTTAAAAATTCTTTGCAAATTTTTATCTAAAGCTTTATTTAAACCACTTCCAAAAACACAATCAACTATAATGTCAAAATCTTTAAATTTAGGTTCTTTTTTTAAGAAATTAAAACCTATATTTTTTAAAATTTGCTCTTGCTTGGTAAACACTGTACTTTTTTTATATGGTACAGTATAAGCAAAAGCTTTTTTTAAGTGTCTAATGGCCACAAGTCCATCAGCTCCATTTCCACCAGTACCAAGCAAAAATAAAATTTTAGCATTTTTTATGTTTTTACTTTTTTTCTTAATCAAATTTGCAAGCTCTATGCCTGCATTTTCCATCATTAAAAACTCATCCAAACCTTTTTCAATAAGCTCTTTTTCATAAGAAATATTATCTTTAAACACTACTTTCATCGCCCATCTCACATTTTATAAGCTTTTGGGTTTTAGCGCCTAGCTCTTTAAGCTTTATCACTCTTGAAGCAATATTTCCACTTCCATGAGTAAGCTTTGTTTGCATATTATCTACATTTGTGTTTAATCTTTTGATGTTTTCTTTGATTTTTTCAAAATCATCTAAAACACCTGCAAATTTATCATGAAATTTGCCAAGCTCATCAAAAGCTTTTAGGATATTTTCATTACTTTGTATATTTTTCCATGAAATATTTATCGTATTTAGTGCCATAAAAAGAGTGTTTGGTGTGGTTAAATAAACCTTTTTTTTATAAGCATATTGATAAATTTCAAGATCTACATTTAAAATCAAATCTAAGATATTTTGATAAGGTATAAAAAGCAAAACAAACTCATAAGTGTGTTTATCATACTGCATATAAGGCTTTTTGGCTAACTCGTCAATCCTTGATTTTAGATTATAAGCCAAATCAAGGCAGGTATTTTGACTAATATCTTCAAAAGCAAAATCACTTGGTAAAGAAAATTTTGCATCTATGATTATACTTTTTTGTTTATCTAAAAATACTACCGCATCAGGAATATAGGTTTTACCCTCATCTTGAAATCTCTCTTGCAATTTATACTGCACGCCCTCTACCAAACCACTATTTTCTAAAACTGATTTTAGTTGCAATTCTGCAAAATTACCACGAATTTTTTTATCGCCCTTTAAAATTTTAGCTAACTTATCTGCATTTTCTGTCATATTTTGGCTAAATTTAAACATATTATCAATATGAGTTTTAAGACTAACTTCATTTGAATTTAGTCTTTCATTGTATTCTTTAACGCTTTTTTTCACAGGCAAGAAAATTTCTTCTAAGATTTTTTTTGTATCCTCATTAAGCATAAGTTTGTTTTGGTTTAAAATACTAGCATTTTGTTTTTGTAAATTTTGTTCTAATTCTTGTTTTAATTCTACTAAGCTTTGCTTGTATTTTTCTTCTAGTTTTATTAAAGTTTGGGTATATTCTTCTTTTAAATTCGCACGCTCTTTTAAATGTATATTTAAAAGTTCTTGCTGGGTTTGTTCTTTTTGAGCTAATTTTGCTTCTAAAGCCTCATTTTTAGACAAATATAATATTTTTTCATCTAAAAGTTTGGAATTTTTTTCTATGAGTGTAGTTTTTTCAAACTCTAAATTAGCAAGTTGATTTTGCAAAGCTATATTACTTTGGTTTAAAAACTCTAATTTTGCTTTTTCTTTTTGACTTTTAAACACGTACCATATAAAAGCCAAAATTACAACAACTAAAAAGGCTATCAAGATATTTTCCATTTTTAAGCCTTTGTTTTTTCAATAAGAAAATAAATATTTTTTTCATTACCTTCTTTAAATTGTTTCATTTGTGGTAAAAACTCTTTTACTAATGCTCTAAAATTTTTAAAACCAAAATTTTGAGGGATAAAATTTGCGTGTTTTCTATTCATATTGGTGCGAATTTGAGCATATTCAGCACGGCCTTTTTCTTCTATTAAAGCTTCTGTGATATTGATTAAATCTTTGATATATTCTTTAGTGCTTAATATTTTTTCTTTGGATTCATCTTGATCTAAATAAAAAAATTCACTAAAAGAATTCACATAAGATTTTACAGCTTGTTTTAAACCCATACCTATAACTTGCTTTTTGCCCTCTTTAAGTCTTTGAATTAAACTAGTATAATCACTATCACTTGAAACAATGACAAAAATATCAATATCTTTTTCATAAAAAAAACTCATAATCTCAGTGATTAAATACATATCACTTGAGTTTTTATTAGCTATAAAATTAAATTGTTGCATAGCAATGATAGAATATTGTGCGATTTGTTCTTTCCAATTTTGTATATTTTTTTGTGTCCAATCTCCATAAATTCGTTTTATAACGATTTCTCCATAATCAGAAGCGATATCAAAAATAGATTTTGCATATTTTGAAGGAATATTTTCTGCATCAATAAAGATCGCCACACTTTTATTATCCATTTTTACTCCTATGTAGTTCTCATTCTAAAACTTAATGCTTTTAAAATATGAGTTTTTAAAATCAACTCGCTTTGCTCTAAATCTGCAATAGTTCTTGCTACTTTTATGGTTTTATTTACCCCTCTTTGAGAAAGATTATATGAATTTGTAGCCTTTTGTAAAATTTCATTCGCAGTAGAATCTAAAATACAAAATTGTTTCAGCTGTTCATCATTTAATTTAGCATTAAATTCTTCTTGTTTTCTTTGCTTTTGAAATAAAAATCCTTTAAAAACCATTTCACTCATTTGTTCAGAGCTTAAACTTGTTTTATCTTCATGTGAAATCTCATCCATAGCTACATAAAGATCAATCCTATCTAAAATAGGAGATGAAATTTTATTTTTATATTTTTTAATTTCTATCTCTTGGCAACGACATGCAAGACTTTTAGAAAATAAATTTCCACAAGGACAAGGATTTTGCGCACAAGCAAATAAAAATTTAGTTTCATAAATCACTTTGGTATTAACTCTTGAAATAAGAATTTTAAAATCCTCTAGCGGCTCTCTTAAACTTTCTATGATTTGTTTTGAAAAATGAGGAAACTCATCAAAAAACAAAACCCCTCCATTTGCAAGTGCTATTTCTCCTATCTTGGCATTTTTAGTTCCTCCACCAAAAATACTAGCCCTAGTGCTTGTATGATGAGAACTTCTAAAAACCCTACTAGCACTAAAATCATCATCTAAAGAGTTTAATGACTTATAGGCATTTTGGGCTAAAATTTCTTTCAAACTTTGTGGTGGCATGATGAAAGGAAGTCTTTTAGCACACATACTTTTACCACTACCTGGACTACCTTCAAATAAAATATTATGCATACCCAAAGCTGCTATTATACAAGCAAATTTAGCATTTTCTTGACCCTTAACTTCTTTAAAATCATAAGGATAAATAGAATTTTTTATATATTTTTGATTATTAATTTCTATGGCATTTTCAAACAAAGGATGAGCATTATTTATATGATAATTCTCATAATTTTTTTCTTTAAAAAAATCCATAGCTTGGGCTAAATTTTCCAAAGCATAGATTGTTAAGTTAGGTATCATCGAAGCTTTTTGTGCTATGGCTTTTGGTACCACTACTTTGGCATTTTGTACTTTTGCACTTAAAAAAAGCAAGATAGAAAATAAACTAGCAGTACTTTTAATACTACCGTCTAAACCAAGTTCTCCAAAAACAAAAAAGTCATCTAAATTTTCTTTTTGAAATAAAATCAAAATCGCAATAGCCAAATCAAAATGAGAGCCATTTTTAGGGATATCTGATGGACTAAGATTGATAGTGATTTTTTGTGCTGGGAAATTGAAATTTTGACTTAGTAAAGTTGCCTTAACTCTTTCTGTGCTTTCTTTGATAGTAGAATTTGCAAGGCCTACTATACTAAAACCTGGCAAACCTCTTGTGAAAGTTGATTCTACATCGATAATATCAAGCTCTGTAGAAAAACTTGCACATTTTAGTTTTTTCATTTGGTCTTTTTGGATTTTTTCTTAAAGTCTTTATCAAATTTTTGGCGTTTTAAAAAAGAAAGTTTTTCTATAAATAAATGCCCATCAAGATGATCAACTTCATGTTGAATAGCCACTGCTAAAAAATCATGTGCTTGCAAACTTTGTGGCTTGCCAAATCTATCTTGATAATCAAGTTGTATATTTTTATAGCGCATTACATCTTCATAAAAACCTGGTATGCTTAAACAACCCTCGTTACAAGAAATTTTTTCATCATCTAAAGGTGTTATAATAGGATTAATAATTTCTAAAAGAGTTTGTTTATCTTCTTTTTGCTCACCTTCTTCATCACCAATATCTACAAGCAAAGCTCTAATTGGCACATCAACTTGAATAGCAGCCAAGCCTACACCCTTATTAGCTATCATTGTTTCATACATATCATCTAGAAGTATATGTAAATCTTTATCAAAATTTTCTACTTTTTTTGACTCTAAAAATAATCTTGGATTAGGATAGGTAATTATCTTTCTTATCATTTTTCTTTTTCCACTATTATAAAGGGTTCTAAATTTTTTCCTGAATCTTTTAAAGCTTCAATACATTTTTCTATTAATTCTTCACCCTTGCTATCTTGATTAACAGCACTTATAGCCACTTCAACATCTACATCTATTTCTTTATCTGCTAGGAAAAAATTTGAATTTTCTAAAGATTCTAAAATTTTATTACATATTTCTTGTGCTTTTTCTAAATTTGTATGAGAAATCATCATAGCAAAAATATTGTTTCCACAATGGGCTACTATATCGCTTGAAGAGACATTTTTACTAAAAATTCTACACACACCTTTTAAAAAAGCATTTTTTTCTTTTTGAGTATAAGTTTGCTCAAGAATTTCTTCTTTTACTCTAAAAAATATTAAGGAAGTATGATAATTATATTTTGCATTACTTTCAATGCTTTTTTCTAAATTTTCTAAAAAATATTTTTTATTATAAACTCCAAATTTAGAGTCAAAATCACTTTGCTCTTCTATATGTTTATAAGTTTGTCTAACCTCATCAAAACTTTCTTTAATCTCATCTGAATATTTATCTAAAATACTAGAAAATCTTGAAAGATCTGCTTCAAGAGCGTGAATTACATTAGAAACAGCTAAATTTCCTGTACTAATAGCAAGTTCTGAATTACGTCTTCTTAACATATCTTTAACTGTTTCAAGATGTCTATAAATCATAGCAATGTATTGCAATAATGCCGAAGTAGAACTAAAACTTTTTTTGATTTCTTGTTCTATATTTGCACGTTTGATACCATCATCGTTTTGCTCAAATTCCATAATCTCGCTAACTTTTTTCTTAAAAGCTACCGGACGTTCTTCAAGCATTTTTTGAAAATAAACTCCATAATTAGTTGGTGTTGGAGGTACATTATCTTTTACAAGCTCAGTCAAAATAGACTTTGCAAATTTTTCAAATTCACCTCCACTAATTTTTTGAATTTTTGGAGCTTCTTTGGCTGGAGTTGGATCGCTACTTAAATTTAAATCAGCAAATAAATCATCATCTAACATTGCTATGCTTTTCCTTATTTAAAACTTTTTTCCAAAACCTTATCGATTAAGCCATATTCCTTAGCTTCTACAGCACTCATAAAAAAGTCTCTATCAGTGTCTTTTTCTATTTTAGAGAGTTTTTGTTTGGTGTTTTTAGCCAAAATATCATTTAAAATCGCTTTTAATCTTAGAATTTCTTTTGCTTGAATTTCTATATCAGTTGCTTGCCCTCTTGCACCACCTAGTGGTTGATGGATCATAATTCTTGAATTTGGCAGAGCAAATCTTTTCCCTGGAGCACCACAACTAAGCAAAAATGCACCCATTGAAGCAGCTTGACCAATACAAATAGTACTTACATCAGCTTTAATATAATTCATCGTATCATAAATACTAAATCCACTGGTTACAACCCCACCTGGTGAGTTAATATAAAGATAAATATCTTTTTGAGGATCTTCAGCCTCTAAAAACAAAAGCTGAGCTACAATAGAAGCAGCAAGATCATCATTGATCTCGCCACTTAGCATGATAATTCTATCTTTTAAAAGTCTTGAATAAATATCATAACTTCTTTCGCCTCTGCTTGTTTTTTCAACCACATAAGGTATGTATGAGCTCATTATTTTTCACTTTCTTTTTCAGTTTTCTTTTTGTCATTTTTTTTGAAAATATCAGCAAAAAGTTTTTCTTCGATTAAAGACATTTTAATAGCAGGCAATGCACCTTGTTTTTTGTAATTATCTAAATGTTCTTGCGGGTTAAAACCATATCTATAAGCTTCAAAATAAATCGCTTGGATTAATTCTTGATCGCTTACTGTAACATTTCTAAGTTTTGCTAGCTCGTCTATAATGAAAGTTAATTTTACGCTTTTTTGTGCATCTTCTTTAAAACTTTCTCTTTTTTCTTTATATTTAGCCTCATCTTTAAATTCTTTTAATTCTTCTTCGCTTAAAGTTCTCAAAGAGCTTCTAAATTGCATATCTGTTTCTTGCTCTACTATATTTCTTGGTAAAACAAAGTCAAACTTAGCTACCAAAGCTTCTGCAAATTGATTTTTAAGCTCATCGTTGATAAGTTTAAAGATTTTTTCATTTTTTAGTTGTTCTTTTAATTTTGCATCTAATTTTTCAACACTTGGTTCTTTTTCTTCAGGTAACAAGCTTTTTAAAAGCTCTTCATTTAACTCAGGTAATTTAAGTTCTTGAATTTCGTGAATTTTTACTTTAAATACCGCATCTTTTCCTGCTAAATGCGCTGCGCCATATTCTTTTGGAAAAGTTACATTAATATCTTTTTCCTCACCTGCTTTTAAACCAATCATACCTTCTTCAAATCCTGGTATGAATTGTTTTGAACCAATTTCTAAAACATAATTTTGAGCTTTTCCGCCATCAAATGCTTTACCATCAACAAAACCTTCAAAATCAAATTTAGCAAAATCACCTTCTTTTAAAGCTCTTGCTTCTTTAATCGCTTCAGGAGTAGCAAATCTTTTTAATAATTCTTCTTTTTTTGCATCAATTTCTTTTTGAGTTACTTTTGGTGTATTATAAGTTGGAATTAGTTCTTCATATCCATCTAATTTTACTTCTGGTCTAAAAGATAATACCATTTGAGCCTCAATAGCGCCATCTTTTCTATCAAATTTTTCAAAATATGGCTCACCTACTAAATCTTTAGCCTCTTTTTTAACTTCTTTTAAAGCACCATCTACAGCATTTCTTAAAAGATCTTGCTCCGCATCTCTTGTAAGCTCTTTTTCATATCTTTTAAGTATAGCAGCAACAGGAACTTTTCCTGCTCTAAAACCATCCATTTTCATAGTTTTAGATGCTTTTTTAGCTAATTTTTCAACTTCTGCTTTAATAGCTCCTTGAGCAATTTTCACAGTAGCATTTGCATTTGCAAAATCAATTAGTTTTGCTGTAACTTCCATAATATTTTCCCTTTTTAAATAAAATTTTTTGATAATATACCAAAATTTTCCTTATCACTTTATATAAAAATAAAAATATGTTAAAATTTTAATTTTTGATGGAGAAAAAATGCAAGAAAAATTTGAACAATCAGTAAAAAATATGTTAGAAATTATCGGAGAAAATCCACAAAGAGAAGGGCTTTTAAAAACTCCTACTAGAGTTTTTAAAGCTTTTGAATTTTTAAATAGCGGTTATAAACAAGATCCAAAACAAATACTAAATGATGCCTTATTTGAAAGTTCAAACAATGAAATGGTTTTAGTAAGAGATATAGAATTTTATAGTCTTTGCGAACATCATCTTTTGCCTTTTTTTGGGCGCGTGCATGTTGCGTATATACCAGATAAAAAAGTCGTAGGACTTAGTAAAATTCCACGCCTTGTAGAAGTTTTTGCAAGACGCTTACAAATTCAAGAGCAACTCACAGAGCAAATCGCAGAAGCACTAATGGAACATGTAGGTGCAAAAGGTGTTGGGGTGGTTATTGAAGCAAGACATATGTGTGTTGAAATGCGTGGGGTGCAAAAGGCAAATTCTACTACTAGTACTTCAGCATTAAGAGGTAGCTTTTTAAAAAGTGAAAAAACAAGAAAAGAATTTTTTACCTTAATTAACTCAGCAAAACAGGTTAGATTTTAATGGGTTTAGAAAAACTTCGTAGCAAAATTGCTTCACAAAATCTTGCTAGTGTTTTTGGACAAATTACTAAAATTTCAAGTACTAGTATAGAAATAAATGGCTTAAAAACTAGCATAGGTGATATTATTAAAATAGTTTCTAGTGAAGATGAGAGTAAAGAAGCTATGGCTATGGTAGTAGAAGTAGATGAGAATTTAAGTTATTTAAGTCCTTTTGGTTTTGTGGAAGGTTTTAAAATAGGCGATCGTGCTTTTATTAATGATGCGGGTATGCAAATAGGAGTTAGTGATGAACTTTTAGGAAGGGTGGTTGATCCTTTTATGCGACCAAAAGATGGTAAAGGACCTATTGAGGCAAGTAAATTTATGCCTATTATGCGTGCACCTATTGATGCAATGAAACGAGGTTTGATAGAGGAAGTCTTTCCAGTAGGAGTTAAAACAATAGATGCGCTTTTAACTTGTGGGGTAGGACAAAAGCTTGGGATTTTTGCAGGAAGTGGGGTTGGTAAATCAACCCTTATGGGCATGATAGTAAAAAATTCCAAAGCTCCCATTAAAGTCATAGCTTTAATCGGTGAGCGCGGTAGAGAAATTCCTGAATTTATACAAAAAAATCTTGGTGGTAAACTTGATGATACTGTCATCATCGTTGCAACAAGTGATGATAGTGCGCTGATGAGAAAATACGGAGCATTTTGCGCTATGAGTGTGGCTGAGTATTTTAAAGAACAAGGCAAAGATGTGTTATTTATCATGGATAGTGTAACGCGTTTTGCTATGGCTCAAAGAGAAATAGGTCTAGCTCTAGGTGAACCTCCTACAACAAAAGGTTATCCACCAAGTGTTTTAAGTCTTTTACCTCAGCTTATGGAACGCGCAGGAAAAGAAGAAGGCAAAGGAACCATAACAGCTTTTTTTACCGTGTTAGTTGATGGAGATGATATGAGTGATCCAATAGCTGATCAAAGTAGATCCATCCTAGATGGGCATATAGTGCTTAGTCGCGAACTTACTGACTTTGGAATTTATCCACCTATAAATATACAAAATTCAGCCTCAAGGGTTATGGGTGATATTATTAGTGATGAACACAAACTAGCTGCTAGAAAATTTAAACGTTTAAATTCTTTGCTTAAAGAAAATGAGGTTTTACTTAGAATTGGTGCTTATCAAAAAGGCACTGATAAAGAACTTGATCAGGCTATCGCTAAAAAAGACTTTATGCAACAATTTCTTAGTCAAAATCCTGAAGAAAGTTTTGAATTTGAAGATACTATCAATATGCTAAAAATGATTGATACACAATAATTGGAATGATTTTTGCTTTTTTTATGATAAAAAGTCATGAAAAAAGGATGGATCATGTCAAATATAGCTTTTTTAGATCATCAACAAAGCTTGGGTTTAAAATACACCGATATTTGTCAAAATATCTTTGAAAGAGAAATTTTTACACATATGTTTTTAGAGTGTATAAGCTATCTTTTATTAGAAAATAAAGCTAAATTAAAATACTTAAAAATTATTAATTCAAAAGAAGAATTTATCGTTGAATTTAAAATCAACAATCAAAAAAAATCATTTATTATCAATGATAAAAAAATACTAAATGCAGAATTTAGTGCAAAAAGAATAACTCAAGATGAGTATGAAAGAGAAATCGCTAGAATTTATCAAATAGAAAGATATTTAAAAACACAAAGCAATCTTCAAAATTTTTCTAGCGAAATTAACACTACCATGAAAAATCTTTTTAAAGATATGGATGAGTTTAAAAACTATATCGATATGCTTGAAGCAAAAGAAAACACTCACAATCACTACTTATCAAAAATTTATAATATAGCTTAATATTAACCAAACTTTGCCGATAATACTACTAATCCAAACAAAAGGAGTATGTTATGGGCGAAGTTACTAACAACCAAGCAAGTTTAATGCTTAACATTGCAACTACTATGATGAAAAAAACCATAGAAGCCAATGAAAATGCAGTAATGCAAGTACTTGAAGGCGTAAATGCAAACCCTGCTCCAACTACTACTCCTAGCACTAGTTCAGGATTGCTTGACATTTACGCTTAATTTTTCTCTTCGATTCAAAAAATTTTGGCATAGCTTTTGCTTTTTTAAGGCTAAGCAATATTTTTGAAGAGAAGAGTTATGTTTGTAAATTCTAATGTCAATCCGTATCAGAATTTTGCAAATTATCCTTTTGCAAAGACTGGACACGCGGAAGAAAAAAAAGAAAATACCAATATTAAAAGTGATTTACTTGATATAAAAGGTTCTAATTTAGATTATGAAGTAAGCTATGCAAGCGAGTTTGGTTTTAGAATCAATGAGCAAGGTTTTTTTGAAAAAGATCTTAATAAAACGGCTGCTTTGCCTCTTGATTATGATATTAATATAAAAAGTATAAGAGAAATTTCAAAACAACTTATAAAGCTTGATGAAAATTTAAACTATAACAAAATAGACTTACCAAGACTTTTAAACACTTATCATAATACGCTAAAAACCATCAATCATGAATTTCAAAAAAATGATAATAATTTTTTAAGCAAAGCGCAAATTTCAGAATTAAATCAAGGTTATAGCTATACTTATGAAGGAAAAATTTTAAAAGTTTATGAAAATGCCAAAAGTTTACAAAATGCAAAAGAAGCAAATAAAAATCTAAATACCTTAATGCTTGATAACAAAATAGGAGACTTTGCATTCAATGCGAGCATTGAAAACACGGCTAGTAATCCTATCATAAGACCTTATCTAAACCGACAAGGCGAAGTTTCTAAAAGTGGATTATTGCTTAATTATATTTATCATGATTTAAAAGAACAAAATAATCAAAAGGCTAATTTCTTTTTAACTCCTATTGAGTTAGATATGTCTTCTAATGTAAATTTTCAAAAACTCATGAGAGGTCAAATGAGTATGCAAGATTATCTAAGTGAAAGCAATAAAGAAAAAATGAGTTTTGATTTATATTTATATATCAATGGAGTAGATAAAAACAACACCACAGAAGATAAACTTTCAGTTTTCTTTCAACAATACATTAACTATCAACACAGTATCAACATGCAAGAATTTGCTAATTCAAGTTCTATTTATAGTCTTTATAGTGAGCAAATTAGCAAAGATTTTGAAGCTTTAAAAAAAGAGTTTAATCAAAATGATTCTAATATAGATCTTGAAAAAATTAATACTCAAAAAGAACTTTTAGACACTCAATTTTTAGAAAATCGCAAAAGACAAGCAAGCATTAATAAAATTTTACACTCATATTTAAATGCAATGGCTTAACTTGTGCTAAAATAATAAAAAATTTTACACAAGTGAAATCCATTTAGTTTAATGTTAAATTTAACATTTTAGTGTATATTAACAAAAAAGATAAAAATTATCCTAATTAAAGGAGTGTAATTTTGAAAGTATATTTAGATAATAATGCAACAACACAACTTGCACCAGAAGCTTATGAGCTTATGAAACCTTTTTTAAAAGAACATTATGGTAATCCAAACAGCCTTCATCAATGGGGTAGTGCAACTCACCCTGCTTTAAAAGAAGCTATGGATAAACTTTATGCAGGACTTGGGGCAAGCGATTTAGATGACATCATTATCACTTCCTGTGCCACAGAGAGTATCAACTGGGTATTAAAAGGTGTGTATTTTGATAGAATTTTAAATAGCAATAGAAATGAAGTAATCATTTCTAGTGTAGAACATCCTGCAGTAGCAGCTAGTGCTATGTTTTTGAAATCTTTAGGAGTAAAAGTCATAGAACTTGGCGTTGATCATGAGGGTGTTTCTAGTGTAAAAGATCTAAAAGAAGCTATTTCAGATAAAACTGCCCTAGTAAGCATTATGTGGGCAAATAATGAAACTGGCATGATTTTTCCTATAGAAGAAATGGCTCAAATTGCTCATGAATATGGAGCATTATTTCATACTGATGCAACTCAAGCTGTTGGGAAAATCAAGGTTAATTTTGCAAAAGCTGGGGTTGATTTTGCTTCATTTTCTGCACATAAATTCCATGGTCCAAAAGGTGTAGGTGGACTTTATATTAAAAAAGATATAGAATTAACTCCGCTTTTACATGGTGGTGAGCATATGGGTGGTAGAAGAAGCGGAACTTTAAATGTACCATATATTATAGCAATGGCAGAAGCTTTAAGAATTGCAAATACTATGCTTGATTTTGAAAACTCACACATTAGAAGATTAAGAGATAAATTAGAAGATTTAATTTTAGCTATGCCTGATACAAGCGTAGTTGGAGATAGATTAAGAAGGGTTCCTAATACCATCTTAGCAAGTATTAAAGGCGTAGAAGGCGAGGCTATGCTTTGGGATTTAAACAAAAATGGTATAGCAGCAAGCACTGGTTCAGCCTGTGCTAGCGAAGCACTTGAGAGCAATCCTATCATGGAAGCAATTGGTGCTGAAAATGATTTAGCTCATACCGCTCTAAGACTTTCTTTATCAAGATTTAACACAGAAGATGAAATTGATTATGCAGCAGAGCAAATAAAAAAAGCAACGCAAAGACTTAGAGCAATCTCAAGTACTTATGCATATAAGCCTGAAAATATTTAAAGGATAAAAAATGGCAAAGAATAATTTAATTGGCGGATCAATTTGGGATGAGTATTCTCAAAAAGTACAAGATAGAATGAATAACCCTCAACATATGGGCGAATTTACACAAGAAGATGCACAAAAAGCAAATGCAAAACTTATTGTTGCAGATTTTGGAGCTGAAAGCTGTGGTGATGCGGTTAGGCTTTATTGGTTAGTAGATGAAAAAACTGATAAAATCATTGATGCTAAATTTAAAAGCTTTGGCTGTGGTACAGCAATAGCAAGTAGTGATACTATGGTTGATCTTTGTATAGGTAAAACCGTAGATGAGGCTGTAAAAATTACAAATTTAGATGTTGAATTTGCTATGAGAGATAACCCTGAAACTCCTGCAGTTCCACCGCAAAAAATGCACTGTTCGGTTATGGCTTATGATGTTATCAAACAAGCTGCAGCGCATTATAAAGGTGTTAATCCTGAAGACTTTGAAGATCAAATCATAGTTTGTGAGTGTGCTAGGGTAAGCCTTGGAACCATCAAAGAAGTAATCAAACTAAATGATTTACATACAGTAGAAGAAATCACGCAATTTACTAAAGCAGGTGCTTTTTGTAAATCTTGTGTTAAGCCTGGAGGACATGAGAAAAAAGATTATTATCTTGTAGATATTTTAGCTGAAACTAGGGCTGAAATGGAAAGAGAAAAGCTAAAAGATCAAAGCAAAACAGATATTGCTTTTGATGATATGACCATGGTTAAACAACTAAAAGCAGTAGAAGCTGTTTTAGATAGCGATGTGCGTCCTATGCTACATGGTGATGGTGGAGATTTAGAAGTAATTGATATCCAAAAAAGTGACAATAAAAATATAGATATATATATACGTTATCTTGGAGCATGTAGCGGCTGTTCAAGTGGGAGTGGTGCAACCTTATATGCTATAGAAAATATCTTACAAGAAGAACTTAGTCCAAATATACGCGTTATACCTGTTTAAGCAGTTTTTCTGCTTAAACTTTAAATTTCAAGCCTTTTTATGTTAAAATAACACGTTAATAAAAATTTAAAAAGGCTATTTATGCAAAGACTTCAAACCTTTGTTAAAAGTGAAACTTTTCCTGGTGTTTTACTAATATTTTTTACCGTACTTGCACTCATTTTACAAAATAGTTCTTTAACGGATCAATATACTAACTTTTTAAATATTCCTTTTGGCTTTCAAGCTGGAAGTTTAGAAATTTTCAAACCTTTACTTTTGTGGATTAATGATGGCCTTATTGCAATCTTTTTCTTTGCCATAGGACTTGAATTAAAATATGAAGTAACAAGAGGGCAACTCAATAGTATAAAGGCTATGTCTTTACCTGTATTTGCTGCACTTGGCGGTATGATAGTACCTGCTTTAATTTTTGCATTTTTTAATTATAAAGATCCTTTTGCTTTGCAAGGTTGGGCTATACCAACGGCTACTGATGTGGCTTTTGCGGTTGGTATTTTAATGCTTTTAGGCAAAAGAGTACCTACTTCTTTAAAATTATTCTTACTTTCTTTAGCTATTTTTGATGATTTAGGCGCGATTATTGTAATTGCTTTATTTTATACAAGCGAACTTTCAGTTTTTGCTATGATTGCTGCCTTGGTGTGTATTTTAGCACTTTATTTGCTAAATCACTTCCATGTTACCAAAAAATCTTTTTATATCATAATAGCTATAGTATTTTGGATAAGCATGTTAAAAAGTGGGGTGCATGCAACTTTGGCAGGTGTGATTACTGCTTTATTTATACCACTTCAAACAAAAAGTGGTGAGTCTTTTTTAAAAGAAATAGAACATGACTTAGCACCTTGGGTGAGTTATTTCATCTTGCCTATTTTTGCTTTTGCCAATGCGGGAGTTGATTTAAAAGATATGGATCCAAGTTTTATGTTTTCTTCGGTTAGCTTAGGTATTATTTTAGGATTATTTTTGGGAAAACAAATTGGAGTATTTTTATTTTCATATATTAGTATAAAACTAGGACTAGCAAAACTTCCACAAAATGTTAATTTCAAACAACTTTACGGGGTTTGTATACTCACAGGTATAGGTTTTACTATGAGCTTTTTTATAGATGGCCTAGCTTATCAAAATAGTGATATTTTTGCATATTCAGACAAACTTGCAATTTTAGTAGCTTCATTATTAAGCGCTATAGTTGGATATGTTTACTTAAAACTTATTTATAGTTTTAAAAAATGAAATTAAGAAGTTTCCAAAACTTTTTATCACTTGAAATTTTAGGAGGATTGTTGCTTTTATTAGCAACGATCTTTGCCTTGCTACTTAAAAATAGTCCTTATGGACAACACTATATGGATTTTTTAAGTGTAGAAATAGGTGTAAAAGTAGGTGCTTGGGAACTTTTTAAGCCTTCTTTATTGTGGATTAATGATGGTCTTATTGCAATCTTTTTCTTTGCCATAGGACTTGAATTAAAAAAAGAATTTGTTCAAGGAGAGTTTAAAACTCTTAGTAATATTACCCTACCCTTAATGGCTGCTATAGGCGGTATAGTTGTGCCTGCTTTGATATTTTGTGCTATCAATTTTAACGATGCTTATGTTTTAAAAGGTTGGGCTATACCAACGGCAACTGATACTGCATTTGCCCTAGTTATACTTACAATGCTAAAACAACGCATACCAAGTTCTTTAAAAATATTCTTAGTATCGTTAGCGATTTTTGATGATGTAGGGGCTATTTTAATCATTGCTATTTTTTATACAGGAGAGCTTTCAACTTTAGCCTTTTTTGTTGCCTTTTGCTGTATTGTGGGTTTGTTTTTACTTAATCGTTTGAGCAATGAAAGAAAATCATTTTATTATATACTTGGAGCATTGCTTTGGCTTAGTGTATTAAAAAGTGGAGTGCATGCAACTTTAGCAGGTATCATCACAGCTTTATTTATACCTGTATTTACAAAAAACAACCATGCTTTATTAGAGGAAATCGAGCATGGTTTAAAATTTTGGATAGCTTTTATAATACTACCACTTTTTGCTTTTGCCAATGCAGGGGTTGATCTTTCAAAAATTGAAGTACATATGCTATTTAGCGGTGTAAGTGTAGGGATTTTCTTAGGCTTGTTTGTTGGAAAACAACTAGGTGTATTTGGCTTTGCTTATATGGCAATTAAATTTAAACTTGTAAAACTGCCAAAAGATGCTAATTTTAAACAACTCTATGGAGTTTGCATACTCACAGGCATAGGTTTTACCATGAGCTTTTTTATAGACGCCCTTGCCTATGAAGTAAGTGATATATTTAATTTTGTGGATAATTTTGCTATTTTACTAGCTTCCTTAGCTTCAGGTGTATTTGGCTATTTTTATCTGCGCTTTGTAAAATAATTAAGTTTTTTTTAAATTAAATAAGATATAATTTCATTTCTTATTTAATATTTGGCCCATTCGTCTAGCGGTTAGGACATCGCCCTTTCACGGCGGTAACACGAGTTCGAGTCTCGTATGGGTCACCACTTTTTAAATTCTAATTACAAAAATATCAAAAATAGCAATTTTCCATAACTAAACTTAATTTATAACCAATACATCAAATAAATATTCTAAAAGTAAAAAATATAAATAAATTTACCTACTAACAAGCTTGTAAGATTTTATGAAAATACTATGGATAATAAGGCTTATCCTTTAAGAATTTATAAGATAGAATTTTAACTTTCTTTATTTTCTCCATCTTTAAAAGAAAATATAGGCAAACTTAAACCATAATATATAGCCAAAAGTCTTGCTATGGTTCCTACAATCAATGAAGCAAGAATTACCCATAACTCATCTACGCCCAAAATATACAATATATAATACAAAGCCCCTGTTAATATAGCAACACCCGCATAAATTTCTTTTTGAAATACAAGTGGTATCCTAGCACACAATATATCTCTTAATATCCCACCAAATACACCAGTAATTACAGCTGAACTCACAGCCACTATAAAACCATACCCCATTTGTATTGCAATTTGTGCACCTAAAACACTAAAAACAACCAAACCTATAGCATCTAAAATCAAAAAAAGTTTTTCAAGCCTTATAACATATTTGGCAATTTTTGTTGTAATCATAGCTGCAACACAAATTAAAATCACATACTCAGGAGTTTTAATCCAAGTTAGCGGATGATGATCAAGCAAAATATCTCTAATAGAACCTCCGCCAATAGCTGTTACCAAAGCTATAAATATCACTCCAAAAAGATCCATTTTATGTCTTCCCGCAGCAATAGCTCCTGTCATTGCATCAACAGTAATTCCGATAATATAAAGTATAGTTAAAAGCATAATGAGTTTTCAAAAAACCCTTGTTAAAACAAGGGTTAATTTTTACTTACGATATCAATGATATTTTGAGCTACTTTTTTAGCAATAGGCTCAACAAATTCAGCAGGAGAAGTAAATCCTACGCAAGAGCAATTAATCTCACCTAAAACATATTTATCTTTACCATTTTCATCTGTATCTAAGATAAAATCAGCAGTCCAAATCAAAGGAATATCATAATTTCCAAGTTTTGAACGAATTTCAGGTAAGGTTGCTAAAAACCAATCAACCAATCCTTGCCAATCTTTTGGCTCATCATATCTATATTTTGCACCTGAAAAAAGTGTTGCAGAGAATGCATCAGCACCTTCTGCAGGCTTTTTATGCACAACATAAATTGGAGTATGATAAAGCATTAAAATTCTAATTTCACCTTCTTTAATACGCGGTAAGAAAGTCATATCTACAAGCATACCATTATCACCTATAATGTATTGCTCACAAAAATCCATAAACTCACCAAGCTCTCTTTCTTCTGTGTGATTATCTTTTGCTTCTGTGCATTTGATTTTTGCATTTAATGGCACACTTGTCGTCCCCGCTGGTAGCTCATCTATCAATCTCACACGCCAAATTCCCTCACCCGTTGAACCACGATTTTGTTTTAAAACCCTCTCACCCTTTGCTAAAGTTTTTGGAAAACTTTCTTTAAAAGTTTTGATATCATAATACGCATAAGTATCTTCAGGTACTAAAGCCGTTTTATTAAGCTTGGTAAGCGCATCTTTAGCTCCATATCCTATCATCGCATCAGGATGAGGCATACCTATAACACCATTTGCACAAAGTTTTCTAAGCATATCAAAATACTCGTTTTCTTCTTTTAAATTTCCAGGGTTGATTCTAGAAACATAAGCATCGGCATTGTTTTTTACATATTCATAAATTTCATCTTTTTTTTCTACTTCAAAAAAGATAACCTCAGCATTCCAACCTTGTTCTTTTAAGGCATTTACCATAGGCATAGTATCTTTTCTATGGCCATCTTCACCTTTATCGCTACCACCTCTAACTTCAAAAAACACAATATTTTTTTTCATATTTCTCCCTTTTTAAAGATATTTTATCATCATATCTAAATAAGTATTAAATTTTTATTTGTTTTTTCCATAAACTCGTTGTAAATTTTGCAAATTTGAGCTTGCATTTAAAAGCAAAGCATCAGCCATGCAAATTGCTACCATAGCATTTACCACAACACTGCCTCTTATACCCACACAAGGATCATGTCTGCCTTTTAACTCATGTATAACATTTTCTCCTTGAGTATTTTGCGTTTGTTGGGGTAAAAATATAGAAGGAGTTGGCTTAAAATATGTTTTTATATCGATAAAGTCCCCATTAGAAATTCCGCCTAAGATCCCACCGCTATGATTGCTTAAAAACACCCCATCTTTTAGTTCATCATTATTTTGACTTCCATATATATAACTACTTTGAAAACCACTTCCTATTTCTATAGCCTTAACCGCATTTACTCCCATAATTGCATGAGCAAGTTTAGAATCAAGCTTATCATACAAAGGCTCGCCTAAGCCTTTGATAGGGTTTTTCACTCTAGTAAAAACTCTAGCACCTATGCTGTTTTTTGCCTTTTTAGCTTTTAAAATTTCATCTTTAAAACTTTGCTCTAAATTTTTATCTAAAGCATAAACTTCACTATTTTTAGCATAATCAAAATCAAACTCATCATTACTAAGTTTGCTATCAATATTTCCTATTCCAAAAACCCCGCTCATTATCTCTATATCAAATTCTTTTAAAAGCATTTGTGCCACAGCACCTGCTGCTGCTCTTGCTACACTTTCTCTAGCACTAGCTCTTCCACCGCCTCTATAATCTCTAATGCCATATTTATGATAATAAGTAAAATCAGCATGTGCAGGACGAAATACATCTTTTTCATAATCTTTTGAGCGTGTATTTTCATTATACACCAAAACACTTATAGGAGTTCCTGTTGTATAACCCTCAAAAACCCCACTTAAAACTTGAGCCTTATCTTCTTCTTTTCTAGGAGTGCTAAATTTATTTTGACCTGGCTTTCTTTTATCTAGCATTTCTTGTAAAAAATCAAAATCAAACTTCACCCCTGCTGGCATACCATCTATTATACAACCTATAGCTTGACCATGAGATTCGCCAAAGCTTGTAAATTTAAATCTTACTCCAAAGCTATTCATAGTTTTCCTAATTTCTCAAGTGCGATTTTAGCACATTGTTGTTGGGCTTCTTTTTTACTACCTGCTGTAGATCTTGCTACTTCTATGCCTTGAATTTTCACTGCGATTTCAAATTGCTTTTTATGATCAGGCCCAAAAGCCTTTACTACAATATACTCAGGTGTGCCTGCCATATTTGCCTGCGTAATTTCTTGAAGTCTTGTTTTATAGTCTTTAAACAAACTTTGTGTATCAATATGCGGATAAACTTCATTAAGCAAATTTAATGCTATATTTTTAGTTTTTTCAAAACCTATTTCTAAATACAAAGCCCCCATTAGTGCTTCAAAAGCATCAGAAAGTATAGAAGGTTTATTGCGTCCATCGTTATTTTCTTCTGCAATAGACATAAAAATACATACTCCAAGATCAAGTTTTTGCGCTAAAGTTGCAAAAGATTTTTCATTCACCAAAGCTGCTCTAAGTTTAGAAAGATTTCCTTCTGAGTCTTTTTGAAATTTAAAAAACAAAAACTCCCCTACTACTAAATCCATCACAGCATCGCCTAAAAACTCTAATCTTTCATTATTATAAGGCTTTTTATAGCTTTTATGCGTCAAAGCTTCGATGAGCAATTGCTCATTTTTAAAATGATAATTTAATCTTTCTTGGAGTTTTTTAAGCATTTATTGACCTTTCTTCTTGGAGCTTTAAGGCTGCATTTCTTGCTAGCTCATCACAACGCTCATTTAATTCATGGCCATTGTGCGCTTTGATCCAAAAAGCAGTTATTTTATGATCTTTAGCAACATTTAAATACTCCTTCCAAAGATCAATATTTTTTTTACCCTTAAAATCTTTTTTTACCCAACCTTCAAGCCATTCATTAATACTTTGTACCATTAAATTTGAATCTGTGTATAATTTTACCTCACATGGTTCTTTTAAAGCTTTTAAAGCCTCTATAATAGCCATTAATTCCATGCGGTTGTTTGTTGTATTCTCACACGCTCCACTTTGTTCTTTTTGATGATTTTTATAAGTTAAAACATAAGCCCACCCTCCAAAGCCAGGGTTGTTTAAGCAAGAACCATCAGTATAAATTTCAATATTTTTCAAGCTTTTACCTCATAATAAATCTCACATTTTCCAAATTCATAACAAAATGGACAATGATAAAAAAACAAAGGACTTTGATTTTTACAATTATTACATACATAAGTAAAGCTAAGATTTGCACTTAGCTCATTATCGTTTAAAATTTTTAAAATTTTTAGTTTATGATTTTTGATAGGAATAGCTTTGTTGCTTAAATTTTTTGCATAAAAAAACTCGTGGTATTTTTCATCTTCAAGATTAAGCGGACTTTTGCATTCATTAAGCAAATCAATGACATTTTCAAATTGAGGCATTTGAGTAAGTTTATCTTTATAATGCAAAAAGCAAAGTCTTAAAATATACTCATTATCCTTGCTCAAAGCTAAAATTTCTTTTAGTTTTTGTTCTTGCTCTTTAGAACTTACTTGAATTTTTAAAGCTTTTATCAAGGCTTTTTCTGCATATATATTTTCTCCTAGCTCAAACAAACACTCTAAAACATCTAAAACCTTGTCATAATCTTTGAGTTTTAAATAAACAATTTTTAAAAGTTTTAAGCTTTCTTTATTACGTGCTTTAATTTTTAAGGCATTTAACAAAGCTTCTACACTACGCTCTAAAAATCCTGCTTTTAGATAAACTTGTGCTAGTGAAAAAAAGATAAATTCTTTTTGGCTTGCTTCATTTGCTTTTTGCAAAGCTATGAGATAAATCCCCACAGCTTTTTCAAATTCACCACTTTTGGTAAAAATTTGAGCTAAGAAATTTAAATTTTCTATGCTTAAATTGGCATTTTTTAAAATTTGTTGGTGTGTGGAATTAATTTCAAATTTTTTTACAAAACGATCAAGTTTGCTTTTTTGGTCTTTACTTGCAACAATACGCCATATATAATGTGAGCTAGCTATAATAAAAACCAAAGCAGTTAAAACAATAAGACCAAATAAAGGATCGCGGTATTCTACAAAGAAAAAATCCATAACCTTACAACTTAATTTTCAAATTTATAACAATTATAGCTAAATGCTTATATAATTTTCTTTAAGGTTTAAAGATGATAGAACAAGCAAGTATAGAACAACTTTTACAAAAAACAGATATTGTTGATATCATAGCTCATTATGTTGAAGTAAAAAAACAAGGCTCAAGCTATGTTTGCGTTTGTCCTTTTCATGATGATAAAAATCCTAGTATGCATATTAATTCTATTAAAGGATTTTATCATTGTTTTGCATGCAAGGCTGGGGGTAATGTTTTTAAATTTGTAATGGATTATGAGAAATTAAACTTTGTTGAAGCGGTGGAAAAAGTTGCTTCATGGAGTAATTTTTCACTTACTTATACCTCGCAAAAACAAGATAATAAAAAATCCATCATTCATATCTTGCCTACTCTTAATGCTTTTTATAAACAAAACCTAGCTAAAAACAAAGAAGCTTTAGCTTATCTTTATAAAAGAGGCTTAAATGATGAGGATATCAGAACCTTTGAACTAGGCTTTGCGCCAAGTTCCAATGAAACACTAAGACTGCTACAAAATGAGCAAATCACTCAAGAAGAAGCTTTAGAGGTAGGTGCGATAAAACAAAATGAAAATGGCGCTTATGCAAGTTTTATCAACCGCATTACTTTTAGTATTTATGATCATAAAAATTTGCTTATAGGCTTTGGTGGTAGAACTTTAGATGAAACAAATATGGCAAAATATGTTAATTCTCCCCAAAGCAAACTTTTTGATAAATCACGCGTTTTTTATGCACTTAATTTAGCAAAAGATGCCATTTATAAACAAAAAGAAATGATAATTTGTGAGGGCTATATGGATGCTATAGCCTTTCATAAAGCAGGATTTAAAAATGCTGTAGCGGTTTTGGGAACAGCTTTGGGTGAAAATCACATACCTTTAATAAAAAGATTAGAAGCAAGGGTAATTTTATGTTTTGACAATGATAATGCAGGACTTAATGCAGCTGTGCGTTCGGCACATTTGCTAAGTTTAGCAAAAATTGATGGAAAAGTAGTCTTAATAGAAGGTGGAAAAGATCCGGCTGAACTTGTAGCAAGCCATCAAGAAAAATTACTTTTTAATATTTTAGAAAAAGGTATAGAACTTGGAGAATTTTATATAAGAAGCTTGATTGCAAGTTGTGATTTAAACTCAGCACTTAGCAAACAAAAGGCTTTAGAAGAGGTACAAAAATATACTTTTAACCTTGAACCTTTAATAGCAAATTCCTACACTACCTTGGTAGCAAATCTTTTGGGTGTAAATATTAATGATATTAAACTTTCTAAAAATACAAGAAAAATAAGCTTCATTAATCCTATAAAACAAAGTAAAATCAACAATATAAGCGAGTTAGAGCTTTTGAAATTTTTATATGAAAATAATGAAACCATAGGGCTTTTTAAGCTTTTAAGCACAAAAGAATATTTTTTACACCAAGATATTACTAAAGCTATTTTAGAGCAAAAAAACTTTGAAGATCCTAGCATAAGAGAGCTTTATGAATTTGAAAATATCAAAAACTTAAGCAATTTAGAAGAATTTTTATATGCTATTTGTAAGATCAACCTTGCATATTTTAATAAATTAAAAAGTTTAAATTTAAAACAAGCCTTTAAAAAACAAATTTATAATTTACTCAATCAAAATTTAGAAAAAATCAAAAAAAGCTATCAAAATGATGAAGTTTTTTTAAACCATTTGATAGAAGTTTTAAAAAGCGTGCATTTTTTAGATGATGAGGAAAGCTTGGAATTATTTTTAAATAGACTACAAAAAAATGTCAAAGATAAAAAAGCAATTCATTATAACTTTGAAGAAGAAGTTTTTTAAATAAAAACTTGCACAAAAATTAAAAAATATTCATTACAATATGCCAAAAATTTCGAAAGGAAAAAATGAAAGCATTAGCACTTTTTAGTGGTGGGCTTGATTCTATGCTTGCTATAAAACTCATAAGCTCTCAAGGTATAGAAGTAAAAGCTTTAAATATAAACATAGGCTTTGGTGGCACAAGTGATAAAAGCGAACTCATGGCAAAACGCGCTGCTATGGCAGGGGCTAGTTTTGAAATGATAGATGTAAGAAATGCTTATTTACAAGAAGTTTTATTTAGCCCTCAATATGGATATGGAAAGCATTTTAATCCTTGTATAGATTGTCATGCTTTTATGTTTAAAACTGCTCTTTCAATGTTAAAAGATGAAAATGCAAGTTTTATCATCACAGGAGAAGTAGTTGGTCAACGCCCAATGAGCCAAAGAAATGACGCTATGGCCAAGGTTAAAAAACTAGCACTTGATGAAGAAGATTTAATCTTGCGTCCAATGTGTGCTAAAAATTTACCTTTAACCAAACCTGAGCGTGAAGGTTGGATTGATAGAGAAAAGTTAGAAAACATAAGTGGAAGAAGTAGAAAAAGACAACTAGAACTAGCTACCAAATTTGGTTTTGAAGATTTTGAAAGTCCAGGCGGTGGATGTTTGCTTACACTTGAGAGCTTTTCTAATAAAATCAAAGATTTCATTAAATTTGATAAAAATATGCAAGTTAATGATGCTCAACTTTTAAAATACGGACGCCACTTAAGACTTCCAAATGGCTCTAAAATGATAGTAGGTAGAAATGAGCTAGAAAATCAATTTTTAAAAGAATTAAAAACTCAAAAATACGAAGAATTAAAACTTTTTGATTTAATAGGCGCTTATTCTTTGGTGGATGAAAATATCAATCCACAAGATCTTGAACTTGCTCTAAGCATAGCACTAACTTATGCTAAAACTCAAAATAATACAAAATACAAAATAGGCTTTAAAGATAAAATTTTCCAAAGTATGGCTTTTGAAGATAAAAATAAAATTCAAGAATATTTTATAAATTAAACTACCCTTTAAAGGGTAGTTTTTTAGAATTTCTTTCTTCTAACCTCTGCTACAATATCAGCTGACATAGAATCAACTTCATTTGCTACAGAATTAGTTGCATGAGCAATTTGTGAGTTTTCTTTAGTTAAACCATCTATTACTGAAACAGATTGATTAATTTGCGAAATTCCTAAAGCTTGCTCTTTAATACTCTCACCCATCTCATTAATAGATTGAACTAAGATATTAGTATTAGCTTCAATCTCACCTAAAGACTTTTGAGTTCTTTCAGCTAGATTTCTAACTTCATCAGCAACAACAGCAAAGCCACGTCCATGTTCACCAGCACGTGCAGCTTCAATAGCTGCATTTAATGCAAGTAGGTTAATTTGATCTGCAATATCTCTAATAACATCGGTTACATCTTTGATATCACTACTTTGTTTAATAACCTCTTCAGTTCTTGCTGCTACTGCATTCATAGAAGCACTCATTTCTTCAACTGCAGCTGCACTTTCTTGTAAAGAATCAGCTTGTTTTTGCGCACCATCATTAAGTTTTAAAACACTCTCTTTTAAAGCATCAGCCTTAGTTTGAAGCATTTCACCTTGTTTTAATGAAGCTTGAAGCATTTTTCTAATCTCTGCACCTACCGCATTAAGTGATTTTTCTATCTCACCTTCTGCATTTTCAAGTTTATCTGAAAAATCAAGATTTTGAAAACTTGCAAATACTCTTTCTATTTCATTTAAATCTTTACCGATTTTTTCTTGCATATCATCAAGCATTTTGTTTAATACTTCTTTTAATTCTACAAGTTTTGGATTTACAGGATTTGCTTCTATCCTTTGAGTGAAATATCCTTTTTCTATTTCACAAGAAACTTCTAAGATGTTTTGCACAGTGATATCATCTTTTTCTAAACAAGTATGAATATACTGAACATTATCATTAATCACACCGGCCATTTTACCAATTTCATCATTATATCTAGGTTTCACAACCTCGACTGTTGAAATTTCATGATTTAAATATTTAAAGAATTTCATCATGTGTTCTTGTAATCTTGCAATTCTATTTGTTATTATAGTTTTCATGCTAATTCCAAGAACTAATATTATAATAACTATAGCAACTAAACCACTTATTAGTATAACATTTCTTAATTCAGCAATAGGTGCATCAATAACCTTTTTCGGTGCAACAGCAAGCATAGACCATAAAATTCCTGTATTAGGCCATACTTCAAAAACTCTTATTGCTCCATGATATTTCGAACCATCATCTGCAACATAATCAATACTTGTAACTTGTGCTTTTTGAATTACCTCAATAACATTACTTGCATTTTTATTAACATCGGTTATGTTTTTTGTAACAAAATCTGCATTTGGATGTGTAGCTATAACACCACCATTAGATAATAATATTCTCCTATCGCCTTCATATACAGATCTAGAAGGATCATTAAAATCATTAGCTAATACTTTCATATCAAATATCATACCAAGCACACCCAAAACTTTTCCGTGTTTGTCTACAAGTGGTGTGGCTATATTTGAACCAAATATTTTTTCGCCATTAATATTAAACCATCTTGGTTCTCCAAAATATAATTTATCGCCACCCATAATATGCTTAATACCCCTTAAAGACGATAAATCTTCACTTGCTTGTACAGTTTTCATACCACCAGGGTTCAATACATCTGAGTCTTTCATTAACACCATAAATTCATTCTTACTTGTGAAGTATTTATTATCTAAACCCATATTTTTATAAGTTGACCCATCTTTTAAATAATAATACCCATAAGCAATAGTAGAGCTAGCATCTATAGTCTCACCAAGAATATTTTCTATTCTTTTTTCTGATATAGGACCCTCTTCGAGCAAGGTGTTGAAGATTTTTTGTGTTCCAATAGCAGAAATAAAAAATGATTTTATAGCAGCTTCAGCAGAATTTGTATAGCGAAAAACTGAAGTAACAAGCGTTTTGTCAATCTGCTGAGTTAAAGTGTTTGTAGATTTTTGTATAATCAACAAAGACAAACTAGCCAAAATTAAAACAACAGTTGACACTACAATAGCGATAACTTTTGTACTAAGTTTTAATTGCTTCCACATTAAGTACTCCTTAAACAAAGTAAAATATTTTTATAATTATAAAAACTTATCATTAAATAAAAATAAAAAAATATTAACTAAAATAAAAAAATATTAAATATTTAATTATATTGCACAAATATCTATAATTATTGGGGAGTGGGAATGAATTTTATTTAGTGATTTTTATGAGTTTTATTTAAAATATATTAAAAGTTATAAAATCGCTTTGACCATTTTCACTAATAATATTAAGAGTATATTTACCTTTTTTTAAATCCAAAGATAAACTTTCTTCTTTTCCTTCAAAAATAAATTCCTGATTTAAATACCAAAAAAGTTTTTCTTTTTTAGGATTTATAAGCTTAATTAACAATTTTTGCTTACTCTTTAAATCTTTTGGCAAAATGATATTAAGATTATTTATTGGATAAATAATTTTTAAATTTTGGTTAGAATTTTGTAAATTTTGCTTTTCTTCTACAAAAAATGCTTGTGCATGGGAGGGTAAATTTAATATAATCTTTTTCTTTGCATGGATGAAATTTTCATCTAAAGAATCAACTTCTTTGTTTTTATACATAAAAACTTCTTTTAAAAATGGTGAAGTCCTTAAAACATTTGCACTTTGTGGGTAAAGTACTTCTTTAAAGTCAAATTTATAATCATATCTATACCCTGTTTGATTTTCAATTTTGATAGTAACTAAATCACTAGGCTTTTCAAATTCTAAATTAACTCCCTCAAGCAAGGCTAAAAGCTCAAAAAACAATTCCCCTGCTATACTCATACCATATAAATTTGCATTTGCTTCGCCATTAAAATTTCCAACCCATACTCCTAAAGTGTATTTTGGAGAAGTTCCTATAGCCCAAGCGTCTTTTCTACCATAACTTGTGCCTGTTTTCCAGGAGATGATAGTATTAAAATCATATTGTCTTAAACCTGCTCTATCTAAATCCTTTAAAGTTTGTAAGGTTAAAAAACTTGCTCCATTACTAATAAGCTTTTTATCTTCTTTAGTAAATGCATTTTCTTCATATAAAAGCTCTTTAAAGTTTCCATAATTTCCAAGCCCTAGATAAATTTTTACCATATCTTCTAAACTAAATTCTTTTGTACCTAAAATCAAAGAAAGTCCATATTTTTTAAAATTTTCATCTTCAAAATCTAAAATATCTTTGAGTTTATAAAAAAACTTCTCATACCCATATTCTGCAAGCAAGCTTACAAAAGGGATATTAAGTGATTTTTGCAAAGATTCTTTTGCGCTAATAAAGCCATGATATTTTTTATTTGCATTTTGCGGGGCAAAATTAGAAAAAAATGTAGGCGCATCAAGCATTAAAGATTCAGGCACTATAAACCCCTCATCTATAGCAAAAGCAAAAAGCAAAGGTTTTAATATTGAACCCACACTACGCTTTGCAATAACCCCATCAACTTGACCAAAACTTACAAAATCATAAAAATCATTAGAACCTACATAAGCTAAAACTTTATTTGTTTTGGTATCTGCTAATAATATAGCTAAATTTTTTATACCCTTTTGCTCTAATTTATAAGAATATTCCTTAGCTTTTTCTTCAAATTTGATTTGAATTTTTTTATCTATACTAGAAATGATTTTTTCTTTATCCGCTAAAAGCCTACGTGCTAAATGCGGAGCTAAGTTTTTTCTTGCTTTAAAACTAGGAAGTTTTTCAGCCTTTGCAAGAGTTAAAATATCTTTAGAAAAATATCCCTTTTCAAAAAGCCTATCAAGCAAAACATTGCGTTTTTTTAAAAGCTTATCTTTGTTTTTTTCAAGATTAATCAAACCTGGATTATTAGGAAGCACAGCAAGCAAGGCTGCTTCACTCCAAGTAAGATCTTTTAAATCTTTTTCAAAATAAAACAAACCCGCACTTGCAACACCTACTAAATTTCCTCCATAAGGGGCATTGTTTAAATAAAGCTTTAGAATTTCATCTTTTTCATAAGCACTTTCTAAAGCAAAAGCTTTGATGATTTCGTTAAATTTATTAAAATATGTACGTTTATTTTGCTCTAGAAGTTTGATTGTTTGCATAGAAATTGTACTTGCACCACTTCTTTTACTTGAAAAAAGATTATTTTTAAAAGCTCTTATAAGTGCTAAAAAATCTACTCCATAATGAGAATAAAAATTTTTATCTTCATATAAAATAACTGCACTTTTTAATTTTTGTGGTATAAAATCACTCTCTAAGTGCCATTGTTCATTAGCATCTAAAAATACACTAAGAATTTCTTTGTTTTTATCAAGTAAAACCTTGCTATAAGTGCCTTTAAATAAATCCTTGTTATCAAAACTAAAATAAACTAAGCCTATGTAAAAACATAGGCTTAAAAAGCATATTGCAAGGCTTATTTTGATTTTCACTGCACTACTTTGACTCTTTTACTCTCACTTAAAGCTTTATAAGCATTATCATACATTGCTTCAACATAAGCTCCACTCAAAGTATAAACACCTGGAGTAACAGCACTTAATTTCACAAAAAATTCTCTTGATTCATCAGAATACAAAGGAAAGAAATACATGATTTTATCATCTCTTATATCGACAAAATCATAATAAGAATTTTTCACAAAATCAGGAGTTTCATCATCTAAAAGATCATGCACTATCTCCCATCCACTTGGTAAAATTTGAGTTAAAGCTATATTAGAAGCGCCTGGATAATTTTTATTTGATATTTTTAATTTCATATAAAAAATTTGAGAACTTTTTATAGCACTTTCATCTATTTCATTTCCATTTTCATCATAAAAACTTCTTTCTATATACATACGCTGCGCAAAAGGCTCGGCAATACCTTTTTTAATACCCTCTACTCCAAAATGTACATAAGTATCTTCTTTAGCTTCTATCAAAGCACCGCCTTGATTAAACTCAAATTTAGAAAAACTCGTATTGAGCTTTTTATCCTCACCATTAATTTTTACTCTTGCATTGATAGTTTTAGAGTTTTCATCACTAAAACTATTTGCCAAAGCATATAAAGCATAACCTGTGCTTTGAGTACTAAGCCAAGCTTGGCTTTCTAAAGTTTTTTTAATATCATCTAATAATTCATCATTATCTTTACCATAGATTATTTTATACGCATTTGCAATAATAGCTTCATCTCTTAGAAAAGATCCATAGGTGTGAGTATAATTAGTTTTTCCATCAGGCTTTGTGCTTAAATTTTTAGCTATATTTAAAGCTACCTCATCAAAACCTGCTAATTTATAAGCTGCGCCAAGTTGCCAAAGACTTACATTATTTAGGCTTTGCAAATAAGTACTATCTTCATAAATGGCATTCATTATACTTAAATTTGGCTCTTTAGCTAAAGCTAAAAGATATAAAGAATTTATTCTAATTTCTTTATTTGTTTGAGCTTTTAAAACATAGCGTTTTTGATAATCAAGCCATGCTTTAAACATACCCTCACTCACATAATAGCCTCTTTCTTTAGCCAAAATCATAAACATACCCGCATAATTACTTCCCCAAGCATCAGAATCTTTAAGTCCTTGCCAATAAGCAAAGCCACCATTAGCAGTTTGGAAATTTGCGTATTTACTTAACAATGCATTGATATTGTTAATATTTTTTTGCTCATTTGCTCCTTGATCAAGTTTTTGTAAAAAAAGTTGTGGTAAAACTGCTGAAGTGCTTTGTTCTATACATCCATAAGGATAATTTTGCAAGTATTTTAATCTATGATTTATATTTAAAATAGGCTTAGAACTCACACTTAAAAACGCCACTGGATTAATATAATCTTGTGTGATTTTAAACTCCATAGAAGTATTTGCAGGAATTTTAAAAGATTTACCCTCATAAGTAATGGTATTTAGCGCTTTTATGTCAATTTGAGTATTTTGAGTATAGGTGTAATCTTTTGCATTTAAACTTAACTCTATTTCTTCTACTCCAAGCTTGTTTGAATTTACTTTTGCATTAACATAAATATCTTTGCTTTTTTCATTACCAAAGTCAATTAAAATTTCATCTTTTTCAAAATTTATGAGTGAATTTTTTGTTTTTAATTTAAGTTTTGCATTTTTTACATCATCATCTACTTTAAATACTTGCACCAAAAACTTAAACTCATCATCAAGCCTTAAAGCCCTTGGCAAAGTTTCAAGCATTACAGCAGGTGCGCTAACTTGGATATCTTTAGAAGCACTACCAAAACCTGCTAAGTTGTTTGCCACTACCATAACTCTAACCGAACCTAAGTATGATGGCATATTAAATTTTAATTTTGCATAACCATTTTCATCACTTTGTACTGGCTCTTGAAACAATACAACAGGTTTAAAACGTCTTGCTTTTTCATCATTTTTGCTTTTATTTGCTCTACTTTCTAAGAAAACATCACCGCCCGTAGTTAATACCTTGGAAGCATTAGAAATATTTTTAGCAATGATTTTATCATAGGTATCATATATACTCATGTTAAAGCGTGTTTTTTGGTAAAAATACCCCCAAATATCTGGGGTTTTAAAAGCATTCACATCAAGCAAGCCCTCATCTACAATAGCTACAGTATAAGTATAACTTTGCTTGTTTTTACTTTGAATTTCTACTTCAAAATCTTGTTTTGGCATGATTTTATCCGGTACTTTTAAATCAAGTTCAATTTTACTTTGCTCATCTACTACATTTAAAGGCACCACACCAAAAAGTCTTAAGGCTCTATCATTAGTGTATTGATCATAATCTTGAAGTAAAATCACGCTCACATAAACATTTGGCATATATTCTTTAAGAATAGGAATTTCAACCTTTGTAATATCTTCATGTGTATCTATCACAAAGCGTTTTAAAACCTTTGCATTATCATTTAAAGTAACAATAGCTTTTGCACCCTTAACACTTTCAAATTCTATAAAAGCTGTTTCATTTGGCTTGTATTCTTTTTTATCACTTTTTATTTTTAAAGAACTCACTATATCAGCATTACTTGGCGCACCAAAACTACTAATATAAAAAAACTCTCCTGTGCTTGTTTTACTTTGTACATCTTCAAGTTCTATGAACATTTCACCATGATATTCTTTTGGATCAAATTCTATTTTAACCGGTTTATCCTTGCTTAAAATACTTCCTTGAGTAATGATTTGTGTGTTTTTATCTTTTTTGAGTGATTTTAAAAAATCATCATAATTATCATAATCCCACCACCAAGAATAATCATTTGCATAAATAGTATATTTAATCTCCCTATTTGCTATCAAATTCTCATCTAAATCACTTACAATGGCTTCAAAATTGATAATAGAACCTGAGCTTAAATAGTGATTTTTTAAACGCTTAATACCTACAAAATACTCATGCAATATTACTTGTGAATTTACAAGTGCTTCAACCGATCTTGAACCTTTTTCAAAAACCCTAGCTCTTATGCTAGCTTCTAAATTATATGGGGTATTTTTTAAAAAGTCATTTAAAGTAAATTCTTGCTTTGTAAAGCCATTTTCATCTAACATACCTTTTAAATTATCTTGATATTTTTGTACCAAAACACTAGGATTTGAAAAAATATATTCTGGGTATTTTGAATTTTTATATTCTTTTTTACTTACAAATAAATCAGCTTGATATTGCAAATTACTTGCTGGTGCTCCAAAAAGATATTTTGAGCTAATATTAAAATCTAATTTTTCATTTTCTTTTATACTTTTTGGAGCTTGCATGGATACTTTTATACGATTTGGCACTATATTTTGTACTAAAATTTCTTTATCAAAAATCGTATTTGCAAATTCAACCCTAGCTAAATACACTCCACTTAAAGCTTGTTGATCAAGTGAAATCTTTTTATAAAAAGCTCCATTACTCAAAGGTTCAAGCTTGATTTTATCTAAAAGCTTTTTATTACGTGGATCAAAAAAACTTAAAAATATAGGATGATTAACAACTCCTTTATCATTTCTTGCAACCATAGTTAAATGGATATCATCACCTGATCTATGAACCTCTCTTTCTGTGTAAATAAATACTTTATTTTGAGAAGTTAAATCAAAACCATCTACATCAAAACCATCATATAATAAAGGTGAACTTAAGCGCAAAATAGAAGCTTGTTTATCTTTTGAAGCAATGATAAATAAAGCTTTTGATTCATCAATACCATCAAAAACAGCCAAACCATTATCATCACTCATTTTAGAAGCTAAAACTTGGTTGCTTTTGCTAATAACATCAACCTTAACCCCACCTAAAGCCTTTTGCGTGGTAAAATCTCTCACATCTACAAAAAGCTTTTTATTTAAATTTTGAGCAATCAAAGCTATATCTGAAAAAATTAAGTTCTTACTTACTTTTGCTTTTTGGTTAAAAAATCTATATTTTTTCCAACTCTCCATTCCCTCATCAAAAACATAATCAACATCTTCTTCTTTAAAATAAAGCTTGACTATAAACACACCGCTTAAATCTTTTAAACCATCTAATACTATTTCATTTTCTTGCCACTGATTTTTGGTATTTTTTATATCAAAATCTTTTTTTAACACTATTTCACTAGTATAATCACTCTCTGAAAAAATATCACTATCATAATCACTTAAATTTTTAGCACCTTGAAGATTTTTATATCTTAAATATTCACTTAAGTTATTTGAAAATACTTGATGAACTTCCAAACGAACTTTTTTAACATTCATACTCTTAAAAGCTATTTTTTTACTCGCTTTGCTAGATAAAAATACCCCTTGATTTGTAAAACTTATAGCAGGCTCATAGTCTTTTAAACTTACTTGAGTTTTATAATTTTCTTTTGTACTAATTCCATCAGCACTTTTAATCCCTTGAGCAAGTTGAATTTCATAAGTTTTATTTGGGGAAAAATTACCTGTAAGCTTGATTTTATTTCCAAAAGCTAATGCCTTAAAATCTACTTCTGGGGTAATAAAAATCAATTCTTTTAAATTCTGATCTTGTGAAATATTTTGAGAAAAAAGCAATTCTATGTTTTTATTAACTATATTTGCATTTTGAAAAACAAATTCGCTCTTTGCAAGCAAAATATACTCTAAATCTATATTTTTCTCTAAACCTAAAATTTCTTTATCAAAAACTACTTTTACATTAGTATTAGTATTTTTGATACTTAGTGCTTTAGAATATATACTTGCTATATCACCTTGGATGATGATTTTATCTATTTGAATTTCTTTTTCTTGTGCAGTAATTTTAATAGCTTTTAACAATTCATCTTTATTAAGAGTATAAAAACTTTGAATATTTAAAAGCAATACACTCTCATCATTTGAAATATTTTGAAAATATCCTTTAATATCTAGTTTTTCAAAAGGAGTTTGGACTTTTAATTGCACTTTTTCATTTGCTAAAATATCATTTAAATCTATAAAAATATCATATGCTTGATTTGCTTTTAAAGCTGTAAAAATATTTAATCTTGTGGGTGTTTCAAGCTCATATTTTACTTTTGTCTTTTGATTATTAACAATAATTTCTCTTTCTTTTATAACGCCTATTTCTTGATTAATAATATTAGTATTAAACTCTATAAAAATACTTTGCGTGTTTTCATTAAAACCATAAGCTCTTATAGCAGAGCTTTTATCTTCATTTTTAGAACAAGCAAACAATAAACTTGCAAGCAAAAATGCAAAAAAACAATGTAAAAACCCTCTCATAAATACCTCATTTTAGTAAATTTTTTAAATTATATCTAAATTCACTCTTGCTTCACTCAAAAAATTATATAATTCTTGCATAAAAAATAAAGGAGAAAAAATGAAAAAGAAAATCGCTACATTATTAACAGTTTTAGGTCTTTCAAGTCTTGCTTATGCAGATGGAATTTATGGAGTAATAGTAGATGTAAATGATGGTGCAAAAACCATTTTAATTGACACCACTTACGGTCAAAAAATGAATGTAAAAATTCTACCAAATACTGAAATTGATATGGATGATTGTGGTATTTTTGGTATGGATAAATACGGCACTTTTAGAGATTTAAAAGTAGGAACTTTTATAGAAGCTGAAGTTTTCCATGGCTATGCTCAAACAACACCAAATCCACAAACACCGAATCAAGTTCAAAATATAACTGCTAAAGAAATCAAAATCGAATGCAAAAAAAGAGCTTATTAAGCAAAATAACTCCTAAAAAGGAGTTATTTTAATGCGTTTTTTTCTTATACTAGTTTGCATTAGCACTTTTGCATTTGCTTATAAAGTTCAAGGCATCTTAAAAAATACCACAGCTCACACAATAAGCATTCAAACAAGTTTTGATAATAATTTAATCATCACAATTTTACCTCAAACACGTATTGATGTTTATGGTTGTGGAATTTTTGGAAGCAATAAAAAACAAGCTAATGTACAAGATTTAAAAAAAGGAAGCCTTGTTAAAATTAAAGGCAGTAAAAATGGAAGTATTATCATCGCTGAAAAAATTATAGTTGAATGCGATAATCAAAGAAGAGCTTATTAAGATAATAGCTCTTCTTTGTCTTCTTTATTGATTTTTTCTATATAAAGACTTTGCGAAGGAAAAGCAAAGCTGAGTTTATTTCTTTCAACAATTTTCATTAACTCAAGCAGAATACTTTGTCTTGCCTCTCTAAAACCACCTGCATCTACTGCTTTGGTATAAAAATATACTTCTATATCAATAGAACTTGCACCAAAACCACTCACAGCCACATAAGTGTTATTTTTATACCCTTCTAAGTCATTTACTGAAACTAAATTTTGTCTGTATCTAGCGCGTGTTCCACCATGATTTAACGCGCTATCATCAACTTGGGCTATCAAAGGACTAGTAGCTAATAAATATCTTATATCTTCTACACATTGTTCAAGTTGCTCAGGTCTTGCATCATAAGTGACACCGATAAATAATTTTACATGGCGTCCTATTTTTCTTTTACTCCAATTTTTTATATTTGTTCCCATGATGGTTGAGTTTGGTAAAAATACTAAAGAATTATCAAAAGTTCTAATGGTGGTTTTTCTAAGTCCAATTTCTACTATGGTTCCTTCTATACCTGAAATTTCCACCCAATCGCCTTGATTAAAACTATTATCAAAAAGTAAAAGCACAGAAGCAAAGAAATTTGCGATAATATCCTTAGCTGCTAATGCCACCGCCAAACCACCAATACCTAAAGATGCAATTAATGCTGAAATATTAAATCCTAAGTGCGCTAAAACAAATAAAACAGCTATTACTATAATGATAAAATATAAAATTTTAATGATTAAATTAACCACTTCACGCTTACCACTTTTTTCAGCAAGCTTTGCAACAATCACCATGCCATAACTATCAAAGATATTTATCACAAGCCAAGCAGTTAAAATAACATAAGCAATAGATAAAATATTGCTAATTCTTATATCAACAGGCGCAGGATAGTAAAAAATAGTAAAACAAATTCCTATAGCATAAGCAAATAAAAACCAACCTACCGGCCCTTGAAGTTTTTCTAGAAAATGAGTTTTTATCTCCATATTAGCTGAATTTTTTCCAAATAAGCGTATAAGTATAAAATATAAAATCTTTGCTAGATAAAATTTCAAAGAATAAAAAAAGACAATTACAGCGATAGAAATGACTATTTTTCCAAGATTTACGCTACTAATAGAAGTTTGTTCATTAATATAATTAATCGCATTTTGCAAACCCAAACCTGTAAATAAAAAGTTAGTTTCAAGCAAGCTTGCATTGTTTCTTAGATAAACTAAAATTTCATTATAAGATTTAATAGCATTTCTTAAATTATTTTCATTGATTTCTAAGGTTCTAAGCTGAGTAATATCATTAATTTTTTCTTTATCTAAGGTAAAATTAAAAACCATATCTTCTTTGAGCGAATCAATACTTTTATCAATAATGCTTCTTATAGTCTTACTTTGTGCTCCTTCGATAAAAACTTTTTCTAATTCAAAGATACATAGGTAAAAATGTTCTGCAGAGGTTAAATTTAAAAGTTTAATTTTATTATCCACGTAATCATAATATCTTTTCTTAGCTTGAGCATTTTCAACACTTTTTTGCAAAGCATTTTTAGTTTGCAAAAAGTCTTTCGCCTCTTTATCATCAATTTTTTGAGATACCATTTTTAAAGGTAAAGTAGTTAAAATTGCAGCTTTTTGTTTTTCTATTTCTTTAATATTATCTTGAAATTCACTGCTATTTGTATCGCTATTTTTAAAGCTTTCTAAAAGTAAATTTAGTTCTATATAGTTTTGCACTAGGGCAAAAATACTATTTTTATCCTCTAAAGCGTTTTTTTCTTGTGCATATAAAGCATTAACAAATAAAAAAAACAAAATAATACTAAAAATCTTTTTCATGATTTTCTCACCCTCTCTTGAATTAAAACAAAATTTTCAAAATTAAAATCATACTCATAAATTTCACCCGTTTCTATGATGTAATACCAAGCATGGAGTTCAATTTCTTTTTTATTTAAAGCTTCTTCAACGCCTGGATAAGTTAATAAATTTTGCAAAGAATTTACCAAATTCATTTTTTCAGTCATCCAAGAACGCATAGCTAAATCACTACCTGCAATCTTTAAAACCTTATTTTTTATAGGCTCAAGCAAAGTAAGCCATTTTTTGACATTAGGCATATTTTTTAAATCATTTTCGTTTGCATATAAAGCCGCGCAGCCTCCGCAATTACTATGACCGCAAACTATAATATTTTTTATATGTAAAGAATTAAAAGCATATTCAATAGCTGAAGTAGTTGCTAAAAAATCATCCCCGACTCTATAAGGTGGAACGATATTGCCTATATTTCTTACAACAAAAAGCTCGCCTGGACCTGTATTAGTGATTAAGTTTGGTATCACTCTTGAATCAGCACAACCTATAAAAAGCGTATGAGGATTTTGTTTGTTTTTTAAACTTTCAAAAAGCTCTGCATGCTCTTTAAAATCTTCTTGCATAAATTTTAAAGCACCATCGATCAAGTCTTTCAAGAATAGTCCTTTTTTGTATTTTAACAAGACATTATACTAAAATTATTTTTACTTAAACCAAATCAATAAATTTATTTTTTGTTATATTTTTATGTAGTTTTAATCTTTTATTTATCTTTTTTTTGTAAATTTTGGTTTTAAAAATTATTGGAGGATTTTAATGAGTCTTTATGATAGAGATTATTCTAACTCTAAAACTCAAGAATTTGAAGGTTATGCTAGAAGTGATTTAAGCATTTTTATAAAACAAACTTATCAGCTTTTTGCTGCTTCATTATTAGCTGCAACAGCGGGCGCTTACATAGGAATTTTTGCCCTAGCGCATTTATTTGCACAATCTCAAGCAACTTTTTGGATTTTATTTATTGTTGAAATTGGTTTATTGTTTGCATTACAATGGAAAAAAAGAGAAGCTCCGCTTAATTTAATTTTACTTTTTGCCTTTACTTTTGTTTCAGGGCTTACTTTAACACCACTTTTATATTCAGTTTTAGCACTTCCTGCAGGGGCTAGTATCATCGCTCAAGCTTTTGCTTTAACAACAGTAGCTTTTGGTGCTTTAAGTGTATTTGCTATGAATACAAAAAGAGATTTTACTATGATGGGAAAAATGCTTTTTATAGCTTTAATCGTTATCGTAGTGGCTTCTTTAATTAATCTATTTTTCCAAAGCTCACTTGTGAGTTTAGCTATTTCTGGTATTGGTGCGATTTTATTTTCTTTTTACATCCTTTATGATACTCAAAACATCATTAGGGGAAACTATGAAACACCAATCGAAGGCGCAGTTGCTCTTTATCTTGATTTTATCAACCTTTTCATCTCTCTTCTTAATATTTTAAGAAGCTTTAATAGCAGATAAAAATTCGCGAGATTTTTTCTCGCAAATTTTCTTTACCTCTTTCAAGTTTTTATCAAACTTTTTAAGTTAAAATACTCATTTTATTTTCAATAAGGAAAATTCATGACTACTCTTTTAATTATTTTGCAATTTGCAATTGTTGTGATTATTTGTATTGCAGTTTTATTACAAAAAAGTTCAAGCATAGGACTTGGAGCTTATAGTGGAAGCAATGAAAGTTTATTTGGAGCAAAAGGTCCTGCGGGATTTTTGGCTAAATTTACTTTTGTAATGGGTATTTTACTTATTGCTAATACAATTGCCCTTAGCTATATGTATAATAATGCTAACTCTAACTCACTTGCTGAAAAAGCAGAACAAATTTTACCAAAAGCACCTGAGACAAATACAACTAACATTCCAGTTGCACCAAGTGCCCCAATTAGCGAAAGTAACACTAGCAAATAAAAAGGATAAACCATGCTAAATGAAATTTATACCAAGCAAAAACAACAATCAGATAAAAGTTTAGAGGCCTTAAAAAAAGATTTTACCACTATAAGAACTGGTAAAGTAAATATCAACATACTTGATCATATTCATGTTGATTATTATGGTAGTGCAACCCCACTTAATCAAGTGGCAACAGTTTTAGCAACCGATGCTTCAACCATAAGCATCACTCCTTGGGAAAAATCAATGCTAAAAGCTATAGAAAGTGCCATAGCTGCAGCAAATATAGGAGTAAATCCAAACAATGATGGTGAAAGTGTGAAATTATTCTTTCCACCTATGACAAGAGAACAAAGAGAAGAAAATGCTAAAAATGCCAAAGCTATGGGAGAAAAGGCTAAAGTAGCCATTAGAAACATTAGAAAAGACGCAAATGATGCGGTTAAAAAACTAGAAAAAGATAAAGCAATTTCAGAAGATGAAGCCAAAAAAGCTTATGATGAGGTTCAAAAACAAACTGATAATTACACAGCAAAAGTAGATGAATTAGTTAAAAATAAAGAAGCAGAACTTTTAAAGGTTTGATAATGAACTTGGAACAAACTTATAAAGATTGTGGGGCATACCTACAAGGGCATTTCTTGCTTAGCTCAGGGAAACACTCTGAGTTTTACCTTCAAAGTGCTAAAGTTTTAGAAAATCCAAAACTAGCAGGTGAGCTTTGTGAAGAGCTTGCAAAAGTTATTGCTAGTTTTAACATTGAATTTGATAGCATTTGTTCTCCTGCCTTGGGTGGAATTTTAGCAGGTTATGAGCTTGCTAGAGCTTGCAATAAACGCTTTATTTTCACTGAGCGCGTAGAAGGAGTGATGAGTCTTAGACGTGGTTTTGAAGTAAAAAAAGGCGAAAAATTTATCGTTTGTGAAGATATTATTACAACAGGTGGTTCTGCGCTTGAGAGTGCAAAAATCATCGAAAGCTTAGGTGGGGAAGTGGTAGGTTTTGCAGCTTTAGCAAATCGTGGTTTTTGTGCGGTAAAAAATTTAAACAACCCTAGAAAAGAAAATGCAAAACTGCCTGAAAATTTACCACTTTTTGCACTAGGAAATTTCGAATTTGATATTTATGAAGCAAATGCTTGTCCACTTTGTGAAAAAGGCACCAAAGCTATCAAACCTGGTAGTCGTGGAAACTAATGAAAACTAAAGCAAAAATAGCTACTCGCTTTTTAAGATTTAAAGCTTTTTTGATTGATCTATTTTTGCTTTATGTGCCTGTTTTATATTTATTTTATTTTACACTTGGCTCTAAAGAAGCCTTTTTAAACAATCAACTTATAATTTTTTTATGTTCTTTGCTTTTTGGGCTTATACAGGCCTTATTTTTAGCAAAAAAAGCTCAAAGTCCTGGACTTAAAGCTTATGATTTATATTTAATTGATCTTAAAAATGGCCAAAAACTTAATTTTTTTAGAATACTCTTGCGCTATATAATTTTTATCGTAAGTTTTGGTTTATTGATTGGGTTTTTGGTAAGTTTTTTAAGAAAAGATACTTTGGCTTTGCATGATATTTTAAGCCAAAGTGTTATTGTCACAAAGGTAGAAAAATGAATAGAAAAAGAATTTATAATCCAAAATCAAATGAAACTTTAAATGATAGAAAAGTATTTAATGGTAATCCTCATGGGATTTTAAATTTTACTAAAGCAAAATACACTTGGGCTTTAAAGCTTTGGGATTTAATGGAGGCAAATACTTGGTTTCCAAAAGAAGTAGATACAACCAAAGATGCACTTGATTATCGCTGTAATCTAACCGTAGCAGAAAAAAGAATGTATGATTTAGTTTGGTCTCAACTTATCTCAATGGATAGTTTTCAAACAAACAACCTTGCTGATAATATCAATCCTTACATCACAGCACCTGAAATCAATGCAGTTTTAGCAAGACAAGCTTATGAAGAAGCAAATCACTCAAAATCTTATGCAGTAATGGTTGAAGCAATCTGTGAAAATACAGACTTAATTTATGAAATGGAAAAACATGATGAAACTTTAAGAGAAAAAAATGATTTCATTTCAAGCATTTATGAAGAATTAGCTGGCGAAGTAGATGATAACAAACTATTACTTGCAATGGTAGCAAATCAAATCTTAGAAGGAGTATATTTTTATAGTGGTTTTACTGCTATTTATGCTTTAGCACGCGCAGGGAAAATGCTAGGATCAGCACAAATGATACGCTTTATACAAAGAGATGAGATTACACATTTGCTATTATTTCAAAATATGATTAATTCTGTGCGCAAAGAAAGACCTGATTTGTTTAATGATACCAATGTAAATAAAATCTATGATATGTTTAAAAAAGCAGGTGAACTTGAAATTAAATGGGGTAAATACATCACTCAAAATCAAATCATGGGTTTTACAGATGATATTATAGAAGAATATATTCATTATCTTGTTGATCAAAGACTAATTGCAATTAATCTTGATAAAATCTATAATGCAAAACATCCTATTAAATGGGTAGATGATTTTTCTAAATTTAATGATCAAAAGAGCAATTTCTTTGAAAGCAAGGTTACAAATTACTCCAAAGGAAGCTTAAGTTTTGATGACTTCTAAGTCTCAAAACTACTCATTTTTTTATACTTTTTAAATCAAATCTCTTTTTCAGTTTAATATTTTATTTTTATTTATTCTAATATAGTAAAATCGGCGGTTTTTATTTTATTTCAAAGGGGAAATGATGGAGTTTTTAGAACTTTTGTTAATCTTTATCGCCATAGTCCTCATGATAGTTAAACCAGAAAAAGAAAAATTAGCTTTTTCTATACTTGTAATTTCATGGGCTATTATGGTATTTGACTATTTAGGTCGTAAATCAGGCGCAATCTTAGGCCTAATGAATCTATAAGGTGGCAAATATGTGTGATATTAACAAAACTAAATTCTTTTACTTTTTAATGTGCTTAGCAGGCTTTTTGGTTATTTTATTGCCTGTTGGAATTGCGAATTTAATCTTTGGCTATATGCTAGGTGATAGCCCTTGTACTTCTTGCTGGGGTCAAAGAGAATCAATGATTTTCATCGGCGTAGCGGCTTTATTTGTTGTACGTTATGGTATGAAAGGTAAATTTTTAGCTTTCCTTTTAATCGCAACAGCTTTTGGTTTATGGCAATCATTTAATCATATAAGCGGCCATGCACACCGTGATCTTGATCAAGGTTTTGGTTTACCTATTTTTGGTTTACATACTTATTTTTGGGCTGAAGTGGTATTTTGGGCTGTAGTTTTACTACTTGGTGTTATTTTTGCCTTTGCTCCAAAATTTGGTTCTTTTGAAAAAGAAATGGAAGGATCTAGCTTTAGAAAATTAACTAAATTTAATCTAGCTGCTATGGTTATTGTTGCTTTTATCGTAGCTTCAAATATATTCCAAGCTTTTGTAAGCACTGGTCCTGTTCCATATAGCGGACAAGGCGATCCGGTTCGTTTTAGTTTAAATCCAAAATACATCATTTGGGATGATTCAGGTTGGAGCAAAAGCTGGAAAAGCATTTCTTTCTTAGGAAAACGCGATGTTAAAGAACCTGACTTTGCTTTTGCGCCTGCTAGTGAAAAACTAGGTATTCAATTTGATAATAATATTAGCAATGCTCCATTTGCAAGTATTGATGAAAATCTAAAAATAACAAATAAAACAAAAATTGATTTTCCTAAAGCTATCAATACACTTGATTATATCAATGGAGAATATGTTGCAAGTTCAAAATGGGAAGTATTTTTCCTAGATAATAATTTTAGCACTAAAGTTGATTTTGTTTTAGATCCATATTTTTCAGCTACAATCAACCCTATCGTAGGAATTATCCCTTATCTAGACAATAAATACATCTTAATGGGTTCTAATAAAACTTTCTTAAGATTTGCTCAAAATCCTAATGCAAATGAGGCTTTACAATATGCTGATTTTATGAAAGGGGCAAATAATTTCGAAGGTCAAGGCAAAGATCTTGGTCGTGGTAGAATTGATACAGTTAGAGCTAAATTCCATCACATCTTAAGCACAACTACCGATGGAAAATATATGTATACAGCAACTGTTCCAAACAATAAAGACGCTAAAACTTTTGTAATTTCTAAAATTTCTTTAGCAGATAGAGTTCTTTCAGCTGAATTTACTCCTAAAGCTGATCTAAAGGAAGGGAAAACACTAGGTGATCTTTATGTAACTTCAATGGCATTTAAAGATGGTAAAATTTATGCATTAAGCAAAAAGCATAATGTTATTGCTGTAATTGATCTAGACAAAGAAGAAGTTGTAAAAACTATTTCTTATCCAGAAAATATAACTAATGCAAGAAGTTTATTCTTTAAAGATGGCAAAATGCACATCTTATCTTATCAAGATGGATCGAACATCCTTTATACACTTGATTAATCTTAAGGCGTTTTTACGCCTTAAGGATTTTAAAGCTAGATAAATAAAATTTAAGATAAAATAACACTTTTTATCAAGGGGTGCTTATTGATTCATATATTTGAACAAAAACAATGTCAAACTATGGCAGAAGAAATTCGCAAAAATACTTTCATCAATGAAGAATTATTTGAAGCTTTTTGTTCCACTCCAAGAGAAATTTTTTCACCTTTAAAAATGCATGCTTATAGACTTGATGCACTTCCTTTAATGGGTAATCAATGGATAAGCTCGCCTTTAACCGTAGCTAAAATGACTATGGCACTTGATTTTAAAGATGCTGATAGTGTTTTAGAAATAGGTTGTGGTAGCGGGTATCAAGCTGCGATTTTAAGCAAACTCATTAGAAGAGTTTTTACCATAGAGCGCATTGAAAAACTTGCAATTAGCGCTATAGAAAAATTTAAAAAACTAAACTATGCTAATATCCATGTAAAATTTGATGATGGACAAAATGGTTGGAAAAATTATGCACCTTATGATAGAATTTTACTCTCAGCTTATATAGAGCATATTCCAAATGTATTGTTTGATCAACTTGAAAACAATGGAATTTTAGTAGCTCCTTTACTCATAGGAAATCAACAATTTATCACTAAATTTACAAAAAAAGATGGCGAGATTAGTAAAGAAGTTTTAGATGAATGTCTTTTTGTACCCATCAAAGATGGTAAAGAATAATCCTACTAATTTTAGGTAAATATTTAATTTTAATATAATTATTTTTAAACATAAGCTTTTTATAGGGGATATTTTTTTATAATTATATTAAAAAGGAATATTATGAGTTTAAAAAAATACTTTTTTGGTTTATTTACCACTAGCATGCTTTTTGCCTATGAGCAAATGCCTCAAAATGCCTCACACGGAAATTTTATAGACAAAGAAAAATGGAAAAATTTAGATAAAAACTGGATTTATTGTGAAAGTGGGTTAAACAATATTTTATTAATATAAACAGCAAAAAAGCTACAAGCAAAAATCATTCTTTAGAATTTAACTATTCAAACGATTCTTTTGGCTTAATAAATGATGGTTATACCATAAAAATGCATTTTGCAAGCAATGGAAGCCATATCATGCTAGATAATACAGCCTATAATTTATCTCATTTTCACTTCCATAGTCCATCAAAAATTTCTATTAATAAAAAATCATATCCTTTAGAAATTCATTTTAGTCACGTAAGTCAAAAAGGCGATATAGCAGTAGTTGTACTGTTTTTACAAGAAGGCGCGGAAAATCCTTTTATTAAAAAAATCATCCGTGCTTTTCCTAAAAAAGAAGGCGATAAACTTTATGTTCAAGGCTTAAGTGCTAATGAGTTATTGCCAAATGACCTTCAATCTTTTTATATCTTTAAAAATAAACTCAACAAGCCTTGTAATCAAAAAATCACTTGGATAGTTTTAAAAGATATAAGTTATGCCTCTAAAGAGCAAATCCAAACCATACAAAATTTAATAGGAAAAAATGAGAATTTAAAAATACAAGAAATTAATAATTTAGAACAAAATGATTAAGTAAGCTAAACTTAATCATGCATAAAAGCTTGAATTTTTTCTAAATTAGCTCTAAAAAGTTTAAAATTTAACTCACTTGAAATTTTTAAATCAGCAAAAAAAGGATTTTTCAAACTAGCTATGAGCAAATAATCATCTTTTTTCAAAACTCTTTGTGTGGAAAATTCTTTATCCTTTACTTTTTCAAAAATACTTTCATTTGAGTTGATATCTTCTTTTAATTTCTTACTATAAAGCAAAACTCCACAAAAGAAATTCCCAAATTCATCTTTAAATTTCACATCATAAAGAATAAAATCATCAAAAATAAAAGAATTTTGAGAATGATAAGTTTTTAAAGAAAAATCAAAAGCAATTTTTTCAAAATCTTTCTGATAAAAGCCTTGCTTATCAAATTTAGCATTGTTTTGCTTTAAAAATTCTTCACACATTTTAAATACAAGCTCATTGCGTCCCCACATAAGCTTTCTTCCTAAAATTCTAAAAAACAAAACTCCTGCTAAAACAGCAAAAAACAAAGCTATAATCACATCTTTGCTAAATTGAAAAGCAAGAAAAAATATAACCAAAGCTTCAGCAAATGCTAAAATTTGCAAAGCTTTGAGTCTTTTATTTAAAGCTTGCCTTATGGCTTCAAAATCCATTAAGACTTAGCCTTTTCCATTCTTTTTCTTTGAGTAGGATCAAGATATCTTTTTCTAACTCTAATATTTTGTGGAGTAACCTCTACAAGCTCATCTTCTTCTATCCATTCTAACGCTCTTTCAAGGCTTAATTTTCTAGGTGGTACAAGCTTAATCGCATCATCACTTCCACTTGCTCTAACATTCGTTAAATTTTTACCTTTAATAGGATTAACGTCTAAATCATTTGGACGTGAATGCTCGCCTATAATCATACCTGTATATACTTTTGTTTGAGGATCAATAAATAATACCCCTCTATCTTGTAAATTAAATAAAGAATATCCTAGTGCAACACCATTTTCCATAGAAATTAACGCACCATTATTTCTTTTTTCAACTGCTCCGCTAAATGGACGAAACTCTAAAAAGCTATGATTCATCACACCCTCGCCTTTAGTATCTGTTAAAAATTGTGATCTAAATCCTATAAGCCCACGCGCAGGAATTTCGAACTCAAGTCTTGTTTGACCATCTCCAGTTGGTGTCATAGTTTTCATTTCAGCTTTTCTTTTACCTAATTTTTCAATCACAACCCCAGTAAAATCATCAGGCACATCAATCACTAAATGCTCAAATGGTTCTGTTTTAACTCCATCTTCTACCTTAACGATAACTTCAGGTCTTCCCATACAAAACTCAAAACCTTCTCTACGCATATTTTCAGCCAAGATAGTTATTTGCAGTTCACCTCTTCCGCTTACTTTAAATTTACCCTCACCTGTGCTTTCATATTTCATAGCAATATTAGTTTTCATCTCAGCTTCTAGACGTTCTGCGATTTTATTTGAAGTTACATGCTTGCCTTCAGTACCTGCTAAAGGACCATCATTTACCGAAAATACTATGCTTAAAGTTGGTTCTTCTATATGTAAAGGATCAAGCGGCATAGGATTGTTTGGATCTACCACACTATCTCCCACATCTAAAGCTTCAAAACCTGCAATCGCTACAATATCGCCTGTCCCTGCTTCCTCGATGTCCATTTTTTCTAGACCCATAAAACCAATAAGTTTTGAAATTCTTCCATTGATTTTAGAACCATCTGCCTTAGCAAGCATTACATTTTGATTTTTCTTTACTTTACCATTAAAAATTCTTGCAATGCCTATTTTACCAACGAAATTATCATAACCTAGAGTAAAAACTTGAAGCTGTAAAGGGTTTTCATCGCTACCGCTTGGAGCAGGTACGCGCTCAAGTATAGTCTTAAACAATGGCTCCATATTAGTGCTTTCATCTTCAAGTGCAAGCTTTGCATAACCATTTTTAGCAGCTGCATAAACTACAGCAAAATCAAGTTGTTCATCATTTGCTTCTAAAGCCACAAAAAGATCAAAAATTTCATTAATTACTCTTTCAGGATCAGCAGCTGGTTTGTCGATTTTATTGATAACAACGATAGGTTTAAGCCCTAAAGATAAAGCCTTTTTTACCACAAATTTAGTTTGAGGCATAACCCCTTCTTGCGCATCAACTAAAAGCAAAACCCCATCAACCATTTTTAATACACGCTCAACTTCACCACCAAAATCAGCATGGCCTGGAGTGTCTATGATGTTTATTTTAGTGCCTTTATAATTAATAGCAGTATTTTTAGAAAGTATAGTAATACCTCTTTCTTTTTCTATATCATTACTATCCATCACACGCTCTGCTATTTGCTCGCGTTCACTAAAGGTTCCTGATTGTTTTAAAAGCTCATCTACCATTGTTGTTTTTCCATGGTCAACGTGAGCTATAACAGCTATATTTCTAATATTGTCCAAATTTTTCTCCAAAGTCTTAAATTTAAAATCTAATATTATATAAAAAAATTGCTTAAAAATTAAGATTGCTAAATTGGAACACTTGTTGCTTTTGTTTGGGTAAGAATTATTTTTAAGGAGAAAAATATGTCAAATCTAGGAACTCAAATCTTTAACGCTAACTTAGAAAAACAAGGAACTTCAGTTTTAAATAGTAAGCATTTTATGGAACTTTTAAATTATTTAGAAGTTGTAAATTCAAATGAAGAAAAAGAACTAAACTATGCAAAACTTTCAAGTAAAGTAAGTGAAATTTTGGATGATGCTCATAATGAAAATGCAGTTTTAAATGCTAAAAATATAGAAGAATTACTAGTAATATTTAAAAACTTTAATCTTTCTCATGAAAATTTAAAACTTGATTGTGCAGCGCAATTGCAAAATTTATTTCCAAATTTAGCAAAAAATAATTTTTTAGTAGGTTAATTAATGTCAAATATCCAAGCTAGCGATGCTTTAAACTTACTAAGCATCGCTCCACAAAATGAAAATCCTAGCAAAGAAAGTGCTAATTCAAATAGTGATGGAGAAAAATTTTTAAATTCACTATTGCAAGCTATAGATGAAAAAGATGGAAGTTTACCAAAAGACTTTAAAGCACCACAAAAAGAAAATAAAAACGAAAGCTTAAAAGAAACCATTGACGATAAAGTTCAATTAGACGAAAAGGATGCTTTAAAGCTTTTTGAAGGTGCAAATTTTATGCAAATTCTTTCTTTACTAGAAGTTTTACAAAGTGATAGCAAGGATATAAAATTAAACAAACTTGTCCAAGATAATACTGCTATTTTAGCTCTTGAAAAAAACCTGCACAAGTTAAAAAATATAAAAAATATCAATGAGCTTTTTAATATATCAAAAGAACTTGGATTAAATATAAAAAATATAAAATTTGAACAAATCAAAGATTTAAAAGAAGCTTTTCCAAATCTTGATAAAAAAGGTTTTTTTGAAAATGCAAAACAAAACAATACTAATGTTTTTCAAGATTTAATCAATCAAAAAATCACCAAACTTTTAAAAGAAGAACCAAATACAAATAAAAATATAAAAAGCAAAGAAAACGAAGGTGTTTCTTTACTTTCTTCTGCTTTAAAAAACATAGAGCTTCCAAAAAAAGATGTAAAAGTAAAAGAAAATATTCAAAATATAGATTTCAAAGAAAAATTTATAGAAAAAATTCAAGATAACAAAGAAACAAAAAATATAAAAAATATTAATAAAAATGATAAATTAAATGATATTGAACTCATTAATCTAACTCAAAATTCAAACTTAAAAAAAGAAATTAAAGATAAAGAAAAAATAGATTTTAAAGAAATATTAAAAAATGAAAAATTAACTACCAGTGAAGATAGTTTTATTAAAAAAATAAGTTCTGTTTTAGAAAATTCAAAGGACTTAAAAGCTGAATTAACAAATACAAAAAATACTCAAAATTTACAAAATCAAGATTTAAAAATTAATTTAGAGAATTTATTAAATACTCAAGAAAAACAATTAAAAACAGAAAAAAATACTAAAAATACAGATGTTTTTAACGATATTTTCAAAACCACCAAAGAACTTACAAAGGATGATAGTGATCATAATGAAGAAAATTTAAATTCTTACGTGAAAGAAATGAATAGAGTTTCCAATAATTTTGTGAAAAATCAAAATATTCCTATGAAAGAAACTTTCAATGATTTTGCCCAAGAATTTAAAGACAAACTAGAAAGTTATAAAGCACCTATAACTCGCTTTAGTATAACTTTAAACCCGCACAATCTCGGGGAAGTAGAAGTAACTTTAGTCCAAAGAGGATCTAACCTAAACATCAGCTTTAATTCTAATCAAAATACCTTAAATCTTTTCATACAACATCAAGCTGAGTTTAAAAATGCTCTTGTAAACATGGGCTTTACAAATTTAGAAATGAATTTTAATAATCAAGAAAGAAAAGAACAAAATAATCAACAAAAACAAAAAAATAACAATAATAAAGAAGATAAGGTGAATTTCGAAAAAGAAATTCAAGAAAAACCAAGCTTAGAAATGGTTTTAGCAAAATATTTTTAAATGGAATATTTTTTGCTTTAAGCTTTAAAAATATATATAAAAAAGGATTTTTATGTCAAATATAAATACACAAACTCTTCAAGGTCCTTTAGCAACACTTAATACTAAAGATATGCCAAATGCAAAAGGAAATGCTAGAGCTGGAGAAGGCGATAGTGGGTTGATTTATAACCCTGGAGCAGAACTTGACAAGGATGCATTTTTAAAGCTTCTTTTGATAGAACTTCAACACCAAGATCCAACCGATCCTATGGATACTGAAAAAATGCTTACTCAAACAGCACAACTTTCAGCACTTGAAATGCAAGATAACACCAATAAAACCATGACTCAACTAGTTGATGCGATGGCAAAACTACAAAACTCTATTGCAGCAAGTACCGGTATGAGTGCATTAGCTGCGGTTGGAAAACTTGCAACAGTTAAAGATGATTATCTTGTGGTAGCAGATGATGATATACAATTTCAAATTAATATGTATTTACCAAAAGAACCACAAAAAGGTAAAAAGACTGATATTGACACTGAAGGTTTTGAACTTAAGAAAAATGGTGAAGATAAGCTAGACATTACAGGTAAGGTAGATAAAGAAATAGCAGGGCCTGGGGAAACTGTATATGTAAAATTAGTTGATGATAAAGGCCAAGAAGAAACTGTTAAAGCAGTAGTTGGTGAGGATCAAACCTTTAAAATCATAGGACATACTCCAAGCGTTGATATCAAAACAGCTAAGATTGATTCAGCTTATAAATCAGATAGCGAACCTGTAACATTTACTATTTATAACGAAGCAGGTGATCCTGTAAGAACAATGAAAGTTAAAGATATGACCGCAGGTATGAAACAAATTGTTTGGGATAGAACAGATGATAGTGGAAATCCTGTGCCATCTGGTAAATACTATGTAAGAGCAAATTATATAGGTGAAGATGGAACAACAGTTAACTCAACTTATGGTGCTTATCCTATCACTGGTGTAAGATTTGAAGATGGCGAAGCTCTAGTTGGTATGGGCGGTAGCTGGGTTAAATGGGAAGACATTAAAGAAATTACAGGATAAAATCATGTTTACAGCATTTTACAATGGAGTAAATGGAGTAAAATCCCAAAGTTATGGTATAGACAATACTGCTCACAATATAAGCAATGTCAATACAGTTGGTTTTAAATACTCTGATGTAGCATTCAAAGATGTATTTTACAGCACCGTTACAACCCAATCATACAACAAAGGTCAAACTGGTTATGGTAGTGTAGCAGGAGCTACAAATGATGTTTTTGAACAAGGGCCACTAGTTTCTACTGATAACGAATTTGATGTGGCTATTGCTGGAAAGGGCTTTTTTGGTGTAAGTAATGCCAATGGAGTTTATTATACTAGAAATGGTGCTTTTAAACCTGATGCAAATGGATTTTTAGTAGATTCAAATGGTAATTATGTGCTTGGAACTATGAATCCATCATTAAAAGAAATTCAGCTAAGCGATAGGGTTTCTAATATGTTTGGTCAAGCTATGGGACAAAAAGTTACCACAGCTTGGAGTGGAACACCTGGAGAAAATTTCCAAATAGGTGGAGTTAATACCCAAGGGCCTATTTCTGTGCCTAAAAATCTTTATTTACCGCCTCAACCAACACAAAATATCACTTGGAGTGGAAATTTAGACACAAGCACTAAAACAGAAGCAGTGAATGTAGATGTAGATGCTTCTAAATTTGAATTTAGTAAAAATGAAGATGGTAGTGTAAAAATTGCAGGTAGTGTAAAAGATGAGCAAATTTTTGGTTTAAAGCCTGGTGATACTATATATTTTAAAATTACTGATGAAAAAGGTGCTAGTCAAACATTACAAGCTACTTTAGATGAGAATTTGGCTTTTAGTATTGACAATCAAAAACTAGATAAAGTAGATTTAGAAACAGCTAAGTTAGAATCATCTCATTTAAGTGTAGAAAAAGAAGTAGCTGATAGCACAGAACTTTCTGCAAAATTAATTAATCCTGATGGTTCTACTAGTTGGGTTAAGGTTAAATTAGATAGAGTTTTACCGCAAAATGGCACAGATTTAGAGTACAAAGCCGTTGCTCAAGTATATGATAATGATGGCAATAAAATAGGCGGAACTACCGAAGGTTTAATCACCTTTAATGAAGCTGGAGCTTTGGTATCTAGCACTCTAAACTCAGTTGATAATAACGGAACAAAAGTCAATATAAACCTTGGTTCTTATTATGATCCAAATATACCAAATTCGGGTTATGATGGACTTCATGCTTTAAAAAATAAACAGCCTTCAGTACACACACAAACAGATGGCAAAGGTGAAGGGTTTTTAAATAATTATTCTATCAACACAGATGGTACTATCATCGCCACTTTTACTAATGGTGATCAAATAGCTATGGCAAAACTTGCTTTGTTTAATTTTACCAATGAACAAGGTTTGGAAAAGCTAGGAGAAAATCTTTATGGACAAACAGGAAATAGCGGTAATCCAACCTTTTTGCTTGATGATAATGGAAATTTCAGCACAGCAACCTTTAAAGGCTCTTATTTAGAGCAATCAAATGTAGATTTATCCGTAGCATTTACAAACTTAATCACTTTGCAAAAAGCTTATGATTCAAGTAGTAAAAGTATCACAACAGCTGATCAAATGATACAAAAAGCAATCAACATGAAACGCTAATTTTAGCCTTTCATGATGGTTCTTTTGAATTTTTTTCTAAAATATATTTTATTTCTTGCTCAAAAAATTCATACACCCTAAGTTGCGCTAAAGATTCTTCTTCATTTTTATCCATCAAACGCTCAAGTCTATGAAAATTAATCTTTTTTGCATATCTTGGATTTTTCTTTAAAAGTGAAGCAATATTTTTAAGCAAAGCATCTAAACTAAGCTCATTTTTTAAAACTCTATCTACATATTCTTTAGAAGTTTGCACTAAAATTGCTTGTCTGCTTTTATCATCTGGATAAACTTCACTTGCAATATCAGCCAAAACTTGCCAAATTTCTACTTTTATAGTCTTATTTGCCACAATAATAGCAGCAAAAGATTTTGCTCTAAATTCTAAAGACAGATGACTAGGAACAAAAAATTCTCTAAATTTAGATAAAAAGTTTGCAAATATACTCAACATACTTCACCTCAATGTTTTTTAAGATATTTTAAGGTATTATTTCAACTGCCTTCTCTTAGACCTGTGCAATGCTATTTTTAAGCACCGCTTCAGGGTGGGAACACAGCAGAGCACTTAGACTTAGTGTGTGCCGCAGTCATCTGGGAGAGGGTTTTAAAGTTTAAAATACCCTTTAATATCCTCACAAATTCTAAAGAAATTTATCCCATTAATAGTCGGATTTGTTTTAAAATATTCATATATTCCCACAAAACCGCTTTCAAGCTCTTTAGACTTTACTCCATAGCTAATTGACAAAGCTGCTTCTATAAAAGCTGCTAATTTATCACAATATTTCAAAGCCTTTCCATCAATAGCCTTAAAACGATCTTCATTAACCGCATCTAAACTACCACTATAAACACTTGGCTTGTTATTAAAAATACGATTTTCAAATTCATTTTTTACAAAGGCACTTTCTTCATTTTGTCCTTCTCTAATACCAAGTATATAGCTAAATTCCTCTCTAAAAGATAGTGGTATAAAAGGTAAAATTTTCTCATTAATAAGCTTCATTTCATACTCATTGATGATTTCATTTAAACCATCTATGCCATATTTTACCGGAGAGATGATATCTCTAGTTAAACTTTCAGGCAAATCATGAAACAAAGCGCAATAAAAATTGCTTTCTATTCTACCATCGCATGCTTTTACTTCTAAAGAATAAAAATAAGACAAAATAGCTACCACAAGCATATGCCCTAAAACTGCAGTTTCTGGAATCCTTGGAGTTTGTGCCCATCTTTTTTGAAAACGCAAGCGTCCACTTAGATCGATTATTTTAGAAATTTTTTGATTAAGAGCTATTTTTCTTGCACCGATTAATTCATAATAATCTTCTAATTCTTCTTCAACCTTAGCCTTAATCTCATCAATATCACTTAAAAACGAGCTAGTTTGATAAACTATATTAAACTCCCACCTTGTCGCAAAATACGACGCAGCTTTTAAAATAAGCCTTTCTTTCGCATAATCTTTACCTTGTAAAAAAAGCTCATAACGTTTTAAAAACTCACCATTTTCAATATCTTGAATCATCGGTGCGATTTTACTTAACACCCAAGCGCTTACCTGCTCATTTTTTGCGCGCGTTATCTCATGATACACATCAGGGCGTATATCAGTCACTACTACCCTGCTTAAAAACTCAAAAATTCCTGCTTCTATGATAAAACGCATATTGACATCTTTTTCCATTTTAGCAATGAAATAAGCAATGATAAATTTATGTGCTTGTTTATCAAGTTCGACTAAATTTGTCATTCTAGGATAATCATTCCACCTTGATATAGAAGCAGCTTTAAAAATATGCTCTATTAATTCTACACTAATCATTTATCTCCTTTTTTGCTGTGATTTTACTTTATTTTATAATCTTTAGCAAATTTTATTTTTATTTTATGATTTAATGTTTTATTATTAAATAATCTTTTACAATAAGAAGAATTTGAGATTAACAAGCTTATGTTAATAAAAATTATAAAACTAGCTTTAAATCATCAAAAAAGCTCTTTTGTTTTATAGAGTGTATATCCTTCATAATAATAGCTTGCATCAATCCCTCTTGCAAAAATATTAAAACTATGAATGTCATCACTCAAAGCATTTTGAAGTAAAATTTTTATCTCTACATCTTTAATAGGGCTTCTTTGCATAGCCATTATATAATCATCTTTATCAATTAAACTCCAATCAACCACTTTTTTCAACTCTTTTTTAAGTATTAAATCAAGCCAAATTCTCATACTTCTGCCATTTCCTTCTCTGAAAGGATGAGCTACATTCATTTCTACATATTTTTCTACAATTTGTTCAAAGCAAGATTGCTCCATGAGTTCTATTTTTTTAATTGCTTCATGTAAATAAACAGCAGGAGCAAATCTAAAATTTCCTTTTGAAATATTTACCTCTCTTATTTTTCCTGCAAAATCATAAATATCTTCAAATAATTTTTGATGAATTACCCTTAAGCTTTCAAAACTTCCTGCTTTTAATGTATCTAAAAAACCACTTTCAAATAAAGCTTTTGCCTTTAGTTTGCTTATTCTTTCTTCTTCTTTGGCTAATTCTAGTTGATTTTTTATACCAAGTTTATTTGTAAGTATCATTTTAAACCTTTAAAGTTTATATTTTATAAGATATTTAATATAAACTTTATTAAATTTATGATTTAAAACTCTTTTGTTTCACTTAACTTAAGATAAATTTCATCATTTTTACTAAGTTCTTTATGATGATAAATACTAAAAATATGCTCTTCCAAACTCACGCTTAACTCATAAAAATCCCCATAAAATACGCATTCTAAAACACTAGCTTTTAAAGGAGTTTGTGAAGTTGAAATTTGTATATCATTAGGGCGTAAAATGCCATTTTTACTTTGCAAATATGCTTTAAATTTCTCATCTAAAATTGTATTTGGATCTATAAAAAATGCTTCTCCCAAAAAGCAAGCGCTATCTATATTTTTAGGCTTATAAAAAAGCTCTTTGGCACTTCCATAGTCTAAAATTTTCCCATCCTTAATCAAAGCGATATTATCTGATAAATAAAAAGCATCGTCTTTATCATGTGTGACAAAAATAGCACTAAGCTTATGCTCTTTTAAGATATTTTTGATTTCTTTGCGCATTTTAACGCTTAAAGTGTGATTTAAATTTGAAAAAGGTTCATCAAAAAGTATGATTTTTGGCCTTGCAACTATGGTTCTTGCTAGTGCTACTCTTTGAGCTTGCCCACCGCTTAGCTCATTTGGATAGCGCTTTAAAAGTGTATTTAAATTTAAAATTTCTAAAACTTCATCAAGCCTTTGTTTTTGCTCGTTTTTATTTAAAGAGCTTATACCAAAGCATATATTTTCTTCTACATTTAAATGTGGAAACAAAGCATAGTCTTGAAACAAAACTCCAACATCACGCTCTTGTGGGGCTAAATATACACTCTTAGAAGCAACTAGTTTATCCCCTATATAAATACTACCATCATTGATTTCAAAAAAACCTGCTATACAACCAAGCAAAGAACTCTTACCACATCCACTTTCTCCCAAAATACTGACAATCTCACCTTCTCTTAAGCTCAAAGAAATTCCTTTTAAAACTTCTGTTTTTCCAAAAGATTTATAAAGATTGTCAATTTTTAAGATTTCCATTATTGTCCTTTTTGGTTGTTTTTATTTTGCAAATAATGCATTAAAAATGTAGGGATAATCCCAAATAACACTATAATCAAAGATGGCAAAGAAACATTATAAATTAATTCATTTTCACTATAAGCAAATACAAGTGATGAAAGCGTTTGAAAACCTGAAGGTGAAAGTATAGTCGAAATAGGCAATTCTTTTAAAATATCCACACAAATAATCACCACAGCTAAAGCTAAATAATGCTTCATCAAAGGAAAATGAACTTGAGTGAAAATTTTAAATGGTTTTGATTTTAAGGTTAAATTTGCATAGTCTATATTTTTAGAAATTCGCTCATAGCCTGATTGAGTTGCAAAAATCCCTGAAGCTAAAAACCTCACAAAATACCCAAAAAACAACACCAAAAATCCACCACCTATGGCATATTCAAAAGATAAAAGATCAAAAATATAATTTAACACACCCAAAATCACTAAAATTCCCACAGCTACCACAGCTCCAGGTAAAGAATACCCCAAAGTCGTAAGCCAAAGGATGATTTTAGAAGCTTTTGTATCATTTAAACGCACCACAAAACACAAATAAAATGCCACTCCCACAATAGCAAAAGAACTCACCAAAGCCACACTAAGACTATAAAATGCAGGTGTTAAGACATTGTTTAAATTTTGCATAAAATCAAACCCAGCCCAATAAACAAGCCATATAATAGGCACGACAAAGGCTAAAAACGCCACCAAAAAGCACCATAAAAATGCTAAAAATGCCTTAAAGCCTTTTAACTCATCTTTTGGAGTAGGTAAAAATACATTTTGATTAAAGCCTTTTTTACCTCTTTGAATTTTTTCTAAAAGCATTAAAAGTGCGATAAACACAAGCAAAGCCACGCTTAAAGCCACAGCACTCACTTCATCACCGCCACTTCCCCATGTTCTAAAAATTCCTGCACTAAAAGTATCTACGCCAAAATACGCCACTAAGCCATAATCACTCAAAACCTCCATAGCCACCAACAGCAAAGCACCCACTATACCTACACGGCAAAATGGCAAAATAACTTTAAAAAATGTTTTTAAATTAGAAGCCTTAAGTGTTTTAGCACTTAAAATGATATTTCCAAGTCCATAAGCAAAGGTGTTTTTAGCAAAAAAATACACATAAGGATAAAGTGCAAAAGATAAAATCACAACCACCCCATATGCATTCATGATATCTATACGCCTATCAACACCTAAAAAAGTAGGTATTAAACCTTGAAATTCAAACAAATCAATCCAAACAAAACCCATCACATAAGAAGGTATAGCCAAAGGTAAAATCAAAAACCATTCAAAAAATTTCGAGCCAAAAAATTTATAAAAAGCTATCAAATAGGCACTAACTAAACCTATAATCAAGCACAATACTAAAGTACCAAACAATATAAAAGCACTACCAAAAATATATCGTGGCAAGACATTTTTACTCAAATGTTTTAAGGTGTTAATGTCTATAAAAGGAAGGTGTAAGATGATAGCAAGTATAGGCAGTATGATTAAACTACAGAAAAAAAAGGTGGCAAAAGACCACCTTAGACTTAAAAATTTCAAATTTTATTTTTCCTTAATTATTTCCATTGAACTTCATCAAAAATCATTAAAGCTTCTTTAGCATTACCCCAGTAAGCTTCAAAATTTGGTTTTTCAATTTTAAACTCACCCCATGATTGTAAAATTTTGGCAGGTTTTACTTCTTTATTTACCGGATACTCATAATTTTGGTTTGTTAAAATTTCTTGTGCTTCTTTTGAAAGCATAAACTCGATAAATTTAACCGCAGCTTCTTTATTTTTAGAAGTTTTTAAAACACCTATACCACTTACATTAATATGTGTTCCTCTACCATCTTGGTTTGGAAAAATCACTTTTACTGAATTTGCAGCTTCAACATCTTTAGGATTTTTTGAATTTGCCAAGTGTCCTAGATAATAACTATTTGATATAGCTACATCGCCTTCTTTTGCATAGATTGCACGAATTTGATCACGATCCCCACCCTTTGGAGTACGTGCAAGATTATTTGCTATACCTTGTGCCCATTCTTTTGCTTTTTCTTTACCCAAAGTATCAATCATTGCACTTAATAAAGAAATATTATAAACATTATTTGAACTTCTTACTAAAACTTTACCTTTAAATTTAGGATCAGTTAAATCCTCATAAGTTTTAATCTCTCCATCTTTAATTCTATCTTTAGAAGCGATGATGATTCTTGCTCTTGTTGTAAAAGCATACCATTCGTTGTTTTTACCTCTTAGCTCTTTTGGAGAAAGTTTTTCTAGCTCAGGCGAGCTAACTGAAACAAAAAGATTATTTGTGCGAACTTGTTCTAAATTTCCCGCATCAGCAGTCATAAATAAATCTGCCTTTGAATTTTTACCTTCAACTTCTAATCTTTTAGCAAGCTCATTAGCTTTAGCTTGCACCACATTTACACTAATACCTGTTTTTTCTTGAAATAATTTGAAAATTCCTTTATCAGAATCATAATGACGATGAGAATAAATCGTAAGCTCTTGAGCGCTTAAACTCATAGCAGCTAATAAAGATAGTAAAACTACTTTTGCTTTCATTTTATAAATTTCCTTAATTTAAATTTTGAAATTGATAAGGATTATTATATTAATAATTCACTTTATATTTACTTAAATTGATACACATAATCATTTTAAAATAAAATGATACAAAATTAACATAAATCAAGATATTTTTTCTCTCATTTTTATATAATCACCAAAAATACAATATACAAAGGAGAAAAAATGACTCAAGAACAAATTCAAATCATCAAAGATTGTGTGCCTATTTTACAAAAAAATGGCGAAGTTTTAACTAAAGAATTTTATAAAATCATGTTTGAAGAATACCCTGAAGTAAAACCTATGTTTAATATGGAAAAACAAGCTTCAGGCGAGCAACCAAAAGCTTTAGCAATGGCTATTTTAATGGCAGCAAAAAATGTAGAAAATTTAGAAAACATGAGAAGCTTTGTTGATAAAGTAGCTATCACCCATACAAAATTAAATGTCAAAGAAGAGCATTACCCTATAGTTGGAGCTTGTCTTTTAAAAGCTATTAAAGTAGTGCTAAATGCAGATGAAACTACACTAAAAGCTTGGGAAGAAGCTTATGGTGCTATTGCTAAATTTTACATAGACATTGAAAAAGAAATTTATGCAAAAACTAAGTAATCATAGGCTTTGATTTCAAAGCCTAGAATTTTTCTACTGCATTTTTTGCTAGTTCTTTTATATCGCCTTTTAATTCACAAATTTGACCATTTTGTGCGAGTAAAATTCTATCAGCCATATCAAAATATACATCATCATGAGTTATAGCAAATATAGTAATGCCTTTTTGTTTTAAAAGTGGCAAAAGTTTAGTATAAAAAAACTTTCTAAACATAGGATCTTGATCAGCTGCCCACTCATCTAAGATCAAAATATCCCTTTTTTCAAGCAAAGCATTAAGCATAGCAAGACGCTTTTTTTGTCCAGCTGAGAGCTTTATAGTACTAAAAGTATTTCCAACAAGTTCTACTTTTTCATTAAGTTCTAAAATTTCAAGCCAATATGCTAAGTCTTCTTTGCTAAATTTCTCATCTTCTAAAACATGCTCAAACAAATGAAAATCACTAAAAATCGCACTAATTAAGCTTCTATACTCATAAATATTTTCCGAAGTTATTTTCTCATTATCTAAAAAAACATTTCCTTTAAAGTCTGTAAAAAGTCCAGCTAAAATCATAGAAAAAGTAGATTTACCGCTACCATTTTTACCTATTAAAAATACACATTCGCCTTTTTTAAGCTCAAAATTTACAGGCTTTAAGGCAAATTTTTCATTGTATGCAAAAGACACATCTTTAAAAGAAAGTTTTTGCCAAGTTTTTTTATTTTGACTGAGTTTAAACTCACGAGAATAATTTTCTAAATTTAAATTTAAAATTTTATCTAAAGCGATTTTTGCCATCATAAGCGTAGGAAAACTTCCTATCATAGCTCCAAGTGGCGCTCTTAAAAAAAGCATACTCAAAGCTATAGTTGTAGCACTTTGCAAACTAGCAAGCTCATAATTTAAAGCTATATAAAACTCTACTCCTACTAAAGCTAGCATAGCACTATTGCTCCAATTGTTAGATAAAATATGCAAGATATTTCCCATAGTAGAGCTTTTTTTCTTTTTCAAAGCATTTTTTTCAAACTCATTTTCATAATAATACTTTGCTCTTAAAGGATTTAAGGTTAATTCTTTATGTCCTTGTAAAATATTTTGATAATTTTTTTGTAAAGCATCATCATTTTCTCTAGCATCTTTAAAATAAAAATACACCTTGCTCATCAAAAAATTATCCACCAAAAAAACACACACTATCCACGCTAAACACAAAAAGAAAATTTCTAAAGAAAGATAAGCTATATAAGCACTTACACAAATAATCAAAACACTTGATTGTACAAATTCAGGAAGCCTTAAAAGCCCAAAAGAAATACTACGCACATCATTATTTAAAGAAGCCAAAATCTTTGCCTTGGTGGTGTTTAAAATACTCAAAACACTTGTATCTAAAATTTGCTTTACAACCCTTCTTTGCATTTTAAAAATAAAACTTTGTCCAAACGAGCTTAGAGCAATTTCTACAAAAGAAGAACTCGCAAAAAACACAAGCAATAAAAGCACAAAATACACAATGATATTTGAGTTTTCAAGACTAATTTTTAATAAAAACTCATTGATGAAAACTAAAGTTAGCACACCTAATATACTCGTAAAAATACTAAAAAGTAAAAAAAGAATGATTTTGAGTTTATTTTCTTGAAATAAAATCCATAAAAAATTCACAATAATACCTTTTAAATAATAATTATAAAATTATAACAATTTTTAAAAATTATTTTTTATATCACAAGCCTATTTTATGGTATTTACAAATTTAAGATATTTTTTATCTTAAATTATTTTTAAGCTTAAATTTATAAACATAGTATTAACATTCCGAATATATTAATAAATTGTTAGTAATTATCATTACTAACTCACTAAAAACAAGCAATAAAACCATCAAACACATTAACTATTTTTTGAAAGGACTTCTCAATGAATAAAAATTTATCTAAAAATTGCCTTATGGGGTGGGGGAATAGCACTTTATTCAAACTCTCTTTTGCTACTATCATCTCTTTAAGCTCCCTAC
>NZ_JAKMST010000007.1:0-117565 GCF_025772785.1 Campylobacter sp. CNRCH_2015_0338h | reverse complement strand
GGTTTGGTTGATTTATGTTTTTATTTCTATATCTTTAGTAATTTAATTGGCTTGACTGTTTTAATTTTTCAATTTTAAATTGCTTATAACAAATTTTGGGTTTTATATATTTTTTTATATGAGTTTTAGTTCTCATATTTAGTTTTTAATTGTTTTTGTTTGGTGGATTTTTGGGTGAGATAGTAGTTTTCTAGTAGCAATACTTTAATTTGATATTTGAAGCCATTGTGGTTGATAGGTTTTAGTTTTTACGTCTTTGTTTTTATTTGTTTTAATTGCTTATATTTTTTTATTAATCTGATAAATTTGGTTTTTACGTATTTTAGTTAGGTTAGGATTATGTGTTATGAAAATAGTAAATTAGTTGACTAATTTAGTTATTTAGTTGAATTGGTTTATTTTTAGCTTTTTTGTTTTTGGTTGTATTATAAAGTGTTATACGTGATTTTAATTTATAATAAAATCTATAATAAGATACAACATATGGATTGAAAAATCTAGCTTTCTTAGAAGAAATTATCTTCTAAGAAAGAATGCTTTATTCAGCACCTTTTGGAGCTGTAAATGCTGTTATTTTAGGTGGTAATCCTTTGTATTTTTCTATATTTACTAAGCTTGTATGGGAAATGTTTCCGTTTGCTAATTCAGAAGTTGGCATATCAATAGTCAAGACATTTACGTTTCCGTATTTGCACATTCCTTCATCATTTGGGTCATACCACCCACCTTCGCATAATCTTACAACATTTGGCATAATGTCTTTTGTTACAACAGCACCCGCGAGAACTTGACCTCTTTTATTGAAAACTCTTACAATATCGCCATTTTTGATTCCAAGTTTTTTAGCATCAATTGGGTTGATTAAGATAGGCTCTCTATCATTTACCGCATACTTCTCACGCAGTGAAGTATGGCACATTTGTGAGTGGAGTCTATTTGTTGGGTGATTGGTTAGTAGATGAAAAGGTGTTTCCTTGGTAGCATTTCCTAGCCATTCTATCGGCTCCATCCACATTGGATGTGCTTTGCAGTCTTTATAGTTATACTTTTCGATTGTTTTTGAGTAAATTTCTATCAAGCCTGATTCAGTGCCTAGAGCATTTAAGATAGGATCTTCGATAAATTCAGAAAATCTAACCCATTCCATGCTTTCTATAGTTGGAGAAAAAGTTATAGGCTCATTTTTCGCCCAAAATTCTTCAAAACTTGGCATTTTTGGTTCAAATACATCCCCATAAGCTTGAGTTTGTTTTAAAGCGCTATTGTAGTATTCTTTGACAAAATCTTTTGTATTTTTACCATTTTCAGTATAAGCATTAAATACATCATCTCCATACACTTTACAAATATCAGCAAAAATTTCATAGTCATCTTTACTCTCGCCTATTGGTAATACCGCTTGCTTCATTGGAACTATATTCATATTAGAATAATCACCACTCATGGTAATATCATCTCGTTCGTAAGAACTTGTAGTAGGCATTATAATATCTGCCATTTTGGCAGTTGGAGTCCAATAAATTTCATTTATAACTATAGTTCTTGGTTTTTGCCATGCTTTTACATTATTGTTTGTATCTTGATGATGAACTAATGGATTTCCACCCGCCCAATAAATAAAGTCAATATCAGGATAGGTTATCTTAGAACCATTATTGTCTATAACTTTTCCAGGATTTAACAAAGCATCAGCTATTCTAGCCACTGGAAAAGAATAACTAGCAGCATTTTGCAGCCATTCGGCACCACCTTGACTAACTCCTGCTTTTGGTAGCCCCTTAAATTTTCCATTTTCCCAAATTCCCACAGCTCCTGCTGTAATACCTCCTATAACACCACCTTTGCATGATGGAACCCCACCATTACTATAGTGATAGCTTAAGCCAAAGCCACCTCCTTTAGTACCAATTTGTCCGATCATTGAAGCTAGGGTTATTAACATCCAATGAGGTTGTTCGCCATGATGAGCTCTTTGCATACCCCAACCACTCATGAGCATGGTAGGGTTATCATAAAAGCTTTCAGCTAGTGTTTTAATGGTTTTTTCATCAATTCCGCAAATTTTGCTTGCCCATTTTACATCTTTTTTAATACCATCATTCTTGCCATCTAAATAAGCTTTAAATTTATCAAAACCACTTGTATAATTTTCTAAAAATTCATAATTGACTTTATTTTTTTCGATCAGATGACTAGCCATACCTATCATCATAGCAACATCTGTATTTGGTCTTGGGGAGATCCATTGTGCATTTAAAAATTTAGCAGTTTCAGTTTTTATAGGATCTATACAAATAACCTTGATCTTGCTATTTTTTAATTTTTCAAAATACTGCAAACCCCTTTGGTCGTTTGAAGTCCAAGCTATTCTTAAAGTGGCGATAGGATTAGCACCCCAAATAACTACTATTTTAGAATGTTCTAAAATATTTTCCCATGAAGTTTGTTGTTCATAAACTTCAATGGAGCCTACAACATAAGGCATGATCACTTGAGAAGCTCCGGTTGAGTAATCTCCAGTAGTCCCTACAAACCCACCTGTGACATTTAAAAATCTATGAAGTAATATTCTACAATTTTGCATATTTCCGCTAGATTTCCACCCATAACTTCCACCAAATATAGCTTGAGTTCCTTTTTGCTCTCTTGTTTTTTTAAGTTCTTTTGCTATAAGTTTTATAGCCTCATCATAACTTACACGCACAAACTCATCTTTTCCTCTAAGCTCAGGCTTTGGGTTGTCAGGATTTTCAAGATAACTTTTTCTTACATAAGGATATTTCACACGTGATTTATAGATCATATCTGCTGTATAGTGTTGTAAGGGATTGTCAATTTGTGTTACTTTTTCCCATGGCTCACTTTTGATCACAATGCCATCTTTAATGGTAAGCTTTAAAATTCCCCAATGCGCTGCTGTTATAACGCTTCCATTTTTTACTAAACCTGAATTTATAGTTGAAGCTTCAACACTTTTTCCCATAACCAAACTAGGAACCAGAGGTAATACACTTAAACCAGCACCAATTTTTAAAAATTTTCTTCTATCAAGCCCCATTTTATTTTACCTCCTTAAAATCTTTTGCATTTTTTTGTAAATACTGTATCACTAACCAATGATCTTTTTTATCAATTCCTGTTCTATTTACCATTGATCTAAAAGTAGCAGGCCAACCATTAGCGCTAAATTCACTTTCTTTATGAACGCTATGACAAATTCCACAGTTATTCATATAAAGTTCTTTTGCTTTTATAAACATTTCTTTATTGCTTTTTGCAAAATCTTTCTTATCAGTCCAAACTTCTATGATAGCTTTATCCCATTTGCCATTTTTACTTTTAGTGTAGGTTTTAAAATCAAGTTTTGTATTTTTAGAAAATGCAGCAACTATGATTCTTTGACTATCGTTGTAATAAAGCACAGAAGGCGAAGCAGGATTAACATAGCCTGTGATCTTGACTAAAACTTTATCTCCATCAGTTTTTAATACTTCAAAAGGATTTGTAGGTAGCAATCTACCAACAGCTTTTGTGTCATTTTTGCTTAAGTAAAGTGAGCTTACTTCACTTGTAAAAAATTCATTTTTAGCACAAACAAAAGAAACAAGTGCTAAGCAGAAAACCAAAATTTTTCCCATTTTGCCTCCTTGACATTTTTTTGATATAAACTTATTGTATATCAATAAAATTAAAAATTTCTTAGTACAAAAATCATAAAATTAAATATTATTTAATAATTTTTTATTGATTTGTAATTTATTTGTTTTTATATTTTCACAAAGTCTTTTCAATCCTTTAAAGTAAATTTTAGTAAAATACAAAATATTCTTTATAAAGGTTAAAAATGCACTTTACTTTGCTAAATGAAAAAGATTTTTTCAACCCTTACTACCGCAAAAAGCAAATCACACAAAATGAATTTGACACTTTTAGCAAGGCTTTAACACAGTATCTAGAAAGGCTTGAAAGCTCACAAAGTGAAAATGAAGACTATCTTGTGGCTAACGCACTTAGTCCATTTTTAACCACGCTAAATTTCAAAACCCACATCAAAACCAAGCAAAAAGGCAAAAGCGAGATTGATTTAGCTATTGCTAAAGATGAACTTAGCAAAGACTTAGAAGTTCTCATCGAAGCTAAAAAGCCCAACTCAAAAGAATTCATCACCCATACAAAGCCAAATTCCAAAGCCTTACATGAAGCCATTTTGTATTATTTTAGAAACAGAGAGCATAGCTTTAGTTTGAAATTTATCATCATCACAGACTTTTATAAATTCTACATTTTCAAAGCTAGTGAATTTGAAGAGCTTTTTTATAAAAACACAAGCTTTAAAAAGCTTTTTGAAGAATTTCAAAGCTCAAATTCACTTTTTAAAGGCAACAACGATGAATTTTACAATGAAGCAAGCAAACTCATAGAAAATTTCAAAGAAAGCTTAAAAGGCTTTTTCATCGACTTGGCATTTTTAAAAGACAAGCAAAAGTCAAATTTCAAAAACCTAGCAAGCATTTTTAAAACCTTTCATAGAGACTTTTTGCTAAATGAATTTAGTCCAAATGACGCAAACTCACTAAACAACGCATTTTATAAAGAGCTTTTATACATCTTAGGTTTAAACGAGAGTAAACAGCTTTCTAAATTCATCATCACGCAAAGTGAGCAAAGCAAACAAGCCCAAGGTACACTTTATCATCTCATAGCGAGCAAGCTTCCAAAGCATGATTTTGAAGAGGTGTTAAAATTCATCATACTTTGGCTAAATCGTATTTTATTTTTAAAGCTTATTGAGTCTAATTTAATTAGATTTAACGATGATAAAACCCTTAAATTTCTAAACTATGAAAAAATTCCAAATTTCACCACCCTTTCACACCTTTTCTTTGATATCTTAGCTAAAGAAAAGCACACAAGAGTGCAGAGTAAATTTAGCTATTTGCCTTATTTAAATTCATCACTTTTTGAAAAACAAGCCATCGAAAAAACCACGCTAGAAATCGCCACTTTAGAAAATGACGCTTTGTTAGAGTATCACCCACACACGCAGTTAAAAGATGACAAAGGAAAAAGTAAAAAAGGCAAAGTAGGTTTGCTTGAGTATTTGTTTGAGTTTTTAGACAGCTTTGATTTTGGAGCAGATGAGCAAAGCGAAGAACTCATCAAGCAAAAAGAACTCATCAACTCAAGCGTTTTGGGAAATGTCTTTGAAAAGCTAAATGGCTACAAAGAAGGCAGTTTTTACACCCCAAGCTTTATCACTTCATATATGTGCAAAGCAAGTATAGAAAAAGTCGTGCTAGATAAGTTTAACCATACTTTTAAGCTAAATGCCACCAAGCTAAGCGAGCTAAGAACCCAGTTGCGTCAAGAAAAAATCCCTCAAGAACAAAAACTAGCCTTGCTAAATTCCATACGCATTTGCGATCCTGCGGTGGGAAGTGGGCATTTTTTAGTTTCAGCTTTAAATGCCATGCTTATGGTGCATTATGAGCTTGGTTTGTTTGAAGAGGACTTTTACCTAAGCGTGCAAAATGATGAAATTTTAGTGCAAAATCACAAAGGCCAGTTTTTAGAGTATAAACGCCCTGATTTTGACAAAGACAAAACCCACCTTTGTCAAAAAGAACTTTTTGAGCGTAAAAAAGACATCATAGAAAACAACCTTTTTGGAGTAGATATCAACCCAAACTCATGTGAGATCACTAAACTAAGGCTTTGGATAGAGCTTTTAAAACACAGCTTTTATGAAAGCTTTGATGATACAAACTATCATGATCTTAAAACCCTACCAAATATCGATATCAACATAAAATGCGGGAATTCGCTTATAAGTTATTTTGAAATTCACAAAAGCCTTTCTCACTACCCCAACATCAAAGAACGCATGGATAAATACAAACGCATAGTCAAAGACTACAAAGAAGGCTTTTACAACGATAAAACTCTCATTGCAAAAGAGATTAAAAACCTTAAAGAGTCTTTTAAAAATTTCTGCTTAAAAGACAAATTTGCCAAAGAGATCAAGCAACTTACCAACGGGGCTAATGAATACTCTAAAAAATACGGCGATTTTTTAGCACAAGATGAAAAAGATGAGAATTTTAGAGCATTTTTCTCTAAAAATATGTTTGAATTTGACTTTGATGAAAGTGCCGCTAAGAAAGAATTTAAAAAGCTTAAAAAGCTTTATGAGAGTATATTTGACTTAGAAAGTGCAAATCCTTTTGAATGGCGTTTTGAATTTAGCGAAGTGCTTGATGGAGGCGGGAGCTTTCAAGGGTTTGATCTCATCATCGGTAACCCACCTTACATCAGACAAGAAGACATCAAAGAACTAAAACCAAATTTAGCCAAAAACTATAAGGTATATAAAGGCACAAGCGACATTTATACCTACTTTTATGAGCTTGGGTTTAATGTGCTAAAGCAAAATGGTGTTTTGTCTTTCATTACTTCAAACAAATACACAAGAGCAGGTTATGGAGAAGCTTTGCGTGAATTTTTGCTTAAAAATACCACACTTTTAGAATACATCGATCTAAATGGTATAAAAGTCTTTGATAGTGCCACGGTAGATACTTCCATACTAAGCTTTGAAAAAGCAAAAACTAAAGATAATAGCTTTAAGTACCTAGCCCCAAACACCGAGCTTTTAAAAGAAAACGACTTTAGCATAGAAAGCATTTTAAATTTTAACAAAATCGCACAAAACTCTTTAAGCAAAGAAAGCTTTACTTTTAACGATGAAAGCACAAACGCACTAAAAGCAAAGATAGAAAAACACGGCACTCCGCTTAAAGACTGGCATGGGCTTAATATAAACTATGGTATAAAAACGGGCTATAATGAAGCCTTTATCATCACTACTGAAAAAAGAGATGAAATTCTAGCTAAATGCAAAGATGAAGCCGAAAAAGAACGCACCGCCAAACTCATACGCAAAATGCTACGCGGTAGAGATATAAAAAGATATAGTTATGAGTGGGCAGGGCTTTGGGTGATAGAAACTTTTCCAAGTTTAAAAATAGATATAGAACAATACCCATCATTAAAATCTTATCTATCTAAATTTTTACCACGCATAGAGCAAAGTGGAGAAAAAGGCTGTCGTAAAAAAACAAGTAATAAGTGGTTTGAAACTCAAGATAATATAGCTTATTATCAAGAATTTGAAAAAGAAAAAATAGTTTGGAACCCAGTGAGTGGAGAGTATTTGTTTTCATATATTAATGATCCTATGTTTTTTAATAATTCTTTATTTATGATGACTTCAGATGAAGTAAGTTTAAAATATATATTAGCTTTTATGAATTCTAATTGTTATAAATGGCTAATTACCTTAAAAACAAATTTAATACAAACGGGTTCTTATGCTTATGGAGCTAAAGATAAAATAGAAAAACTTCCTATACCAAAAATAAATTCTAAAAATGAAAAACTAGCAAACGAGTTAATAAGTCTAGTCGATGAGATTTTAAAAGCTAAAGAACAAGACAAAAACGCAAATACCAAAACCCAAGAAGACAAAATAAACTCTATCGTTTATAAACTTTACAACCTAACCGAAGAAGAAATAAAAACAATCGAGGGTAAGTAATGAATGAATTTGATCAAACATTAGCGCAATATGGAATTCTTGCAAAAAATGGAACAAAATCTATTCAAAAAAATAACATAACTTTAATTAATGCTGATATAGAAAAAATTGATTTTAATATCTTACAAGAAAACAAAATAGAAAAACTCTATATAGAAAACAGCGAAGTTAAAAATATTTTCTTTGCAAAAGAAAACGATATAGAATTTACTTTTAGTGATTGTATTTTTAAAAATAAGTTCGTAAACATAAAAATTATTTTTAAAAAAGATATTAAGTTTTTTCATTGTATTTTTGAAAAATATGTAGAATTTGCTGCAGTTGAATTTAATTCTATAGTAAATTTTGATATTTCAAGATTTAATGATGAAGTAAAATTTTTAAGGGTTAATTTTTTTTCAAATCTTGAAAGCACATTTAAAGAAATTGTTTTTGAAAGTTTCGTGGATTTTTCAGGATCCGTTTTTAAAGGCAAAGTAGATTTTTCTAATGCTAAATTTAAAAAGGCGAAATTTACACAAGTTCATTTTTTGGCAAAGTCAAAAACGACAGAAAAAACCACATCTATTCAAGTTCAAAACGGAAAAGAAGTAGTTGAAAACATTTTTTTTAATACTATTTTTAGAGATGAGGTTTCGTTTGATAGTGCTGTTTTTGAAGGAAGAGTAGAGTTTGTTAATTCTATATTTAAAGATAATGTCAGTTTTTTAAATGCTAAATTTTTATATAGCTATTCTTTTAATCAACCTGTGAAATTTATCAATTCGAGTACGCAAAATGAAACAATAGAAAATAATTTTTACGCAATAACTGTTTTAGGAGATGCTAATTTTAGCAATGCTATGTTTAAAGGAAAAACTAATTTTTCTATGTCTAATTTTAAAGGCAAGGTTGATTTTATTAATACTGAATTTTTGGCGATACAAAATAATACCATAGAAAATAATTTTCTGTGGACAATTTTTAAAGATAATGTTTCATTTAATAGCGTAAAAATAAAATCCAAAATAAGTTTTGAATTTTCAAGTTTTAATGAAAAATTTGAATTTATAGTATTTAATTCTTTAAAAGGTAACTTAATTTTTAATGGAATTAATTTTAAGAAAGCTAAATTTAATTTTTTAGAAAATAATACCAATGAAGGAATAAAAATAACAAATTCAAATTTTGCAGAAATACTTGAAATTGAAAATATTAATATAGGTGAATCGGATTTTCAAAATGTTGTTTTTGGTGGTATTGTTATTTTTAATGAGATTAATCAAACAAATAAAATACAAAAAAAGGCAAATTTTATAAATTGTACTTTTTCTAATCAATTTAATATAAAGCATGATTACATACAATATGACTACAATGAATTAGAAGAAAAAATTGAAAAAAATAAAAACAATTATGATGAGTTTTTAAATTCTAGAGATTTATTTAGAAAATTAAAAAGCAACCGCATAGCCCATCATAATCTAATTGATGCTTCAGAATTAAGAATTCAAGAACTTTATGCCAGAGAATTAGAACTAAAACATAAAGAAAATAAAAGCTTAAAAGAAAAAATAGAACAATATCAACTTTTCTTTTATCGTAAACTTTGTGATCATCATACAGACTTGCTAAAGGTGTTTCATAATCTACTTATAATCATCATGCTTTTTAGCGTTTTTTCTTTTGTACTTGATAAATTTAAACAACCTAACATAGAAAATCATGCAAAATATCACATCGTTCAAGTAGATACTAACGAAAGCTATATCTTTAAAGAACACAATAAAACGACTTATAATTTTTTATCCTTGAATATAGAGCAAGAATTTAAAAACTTGGATAATTTATTATCTAAAACTGAGATTTATTTTTTTCTCGGTTTTGTATTGCTAGTGACTTTTGTTGCTTTGTTGAATAAACAATACTTATGGTTCTTGCTTTTGCCTTTGTTTGTAGGGGTGGTTTATTGCGTAGAATTTCCTATGTCGATTATTACTCATTTTATGATTATAATGCTATTTGCGTGTACTTTTGTATTTATAGTGGTTTTTGATAGCAGGCCTGAAAGATTTCTTTTTGTAAGTGTTTCTTATATAGTTTGTATTTTTACGCTGCTTGCAAAACCTAGTTTAATGCTTCCTGTGTTTGGAAGCTTTTTAGAAAAAGACAGCAACGCTACTTATCCTTTACTGCTTAGTTTATCGGTAGTGTATTTTATACTTGTAGCTTTAGTGATATTCTCACTCCAAAAAACCGCACGCAAAAACTCCATAGTGCCAAGCTAAAGCTTGGCTTTTTTTATTTTGTGTTATTGTAAAAATTTAGCTTAAAAGATATATAATTAAAATCAAAGAATAAATCTAGCATTAAATCAATTTTTCTTAGGAATTTAAATGATTAAAACTATAAAAATTACAAATTTTAGAGGTTTGAAAGATTTAGAAATCAAAGATTTTAAGCGTTTTAATATTTTTGTCGGAGAAAATAGTTGTGGTAAAACGAGTATCTTAGAAGCTATTTTTATGTGTTATAGTCAAGAAGAAGCAAATTCTTTGATAAGAATTCAAAATTTTCGTCGCACTATGGTAATACCTGCTAATCTTTCTAGTATTTTTTATAATTTTGATTTTTTAACACCAGTTAAAATACACTCAAACTATGATGAAAAAAACATCCAAGTTCAAATTCAACCAAAAACTGAAAGTGAAAGCATTTCTCAAGAAAAATTTAAACAAAGTTCTATGCTAGAGCAAAATATCAATGGTTTAAATTTCACAAGAATACACGAAAAAAAAGAATTTAACTCTCATTTTAGTGTTCAATTTAATGGCGATATACAAGATTCCACCAAAAGCGACGAGCAACTTCCACTTTTAGCTTTATACCTTCCAAGTGATATAGAGCAGTGGGGTTTGAAGTATTTTATTGATATTGTAAGAAAAGAGAAAAAAAGAGATGAGCTTTTGGGGTATTTAAGACTTTTTGATGAGAGAATTATCGATATAGAAACACAAGCAAATAGTGTTTTGGTTAATCTTAAAAACATAGAAAAGTTGATTGATATTAATTTTTTAGGTGAAGGGTTTAAAAAATACACTTGCATACTTGCTTTAATGCTAGCAGCAAATCAATGGCATACGCGTTTTTGCGTTTGTATAGATGAGATTGAAAATGGTTTGCATTTTTCTAGCACGCAAAAACTTTTAAAAAGTATTTTAAAATTATCAAAAAAATTAGATTTTCAATTCTTTTTTACTACTCATAGTCTTGAATTTTTAGATATAGCAAGAAAAATTTTAAATGATGAGAGTAAAATATTTAAAGTAGCTTTAACAGAAAAAGGCATTAAGACTTATTCGTATTCTCAAAATGGCGAAGCTTATTTCACTCTTGATAGGATAGATCCTAGAGGAGAAAATAATGAAAATTAATATTTTTGTAGAAGGAAAGCATGATAAAGAATTTTTAGAACAATATTTAAATTTTTTAAAACTTCCAAATGCAAATATAATACCATGTGGAAAAAATCATCTTGATGAAGATGCTATATCTAAAATGGAAGAAGCAAAAGATAATAATGAAAAAATTTTACTTATTTTTGATACAGATAAAAATTTTAACTCAACATTAGAAAGGATTAAAAAAGAAAGTAAAGATTTATTACAAGATGAAAATATCTTTCTTTTTCCAAATAATTTTGAAAATGGAGAACTAGAAACCCTTTTATTTGCCATAGCCAAAGAAGCACAAATTTGTCAGTGCTTTGAAAATTATAAAAAATGCATAGAAAAGCTTAATCCACAATATAGTAAAAATATCCATAAAAAATCAGCTAGATTTGCTTATTTTGAAGCATTAGGTTTTTCTCCATCAAATGATGAAAAAGCTAAAAAAGCAAGAAAAAATTCTTATGCTGAAATTTTTGATTTTAATCACATAGCACTTAAGTCTCTGAAAGATTTTCTCATAAAGCATTATAATAGTTATTGTAAATAGGTTTTTTGCTCGTTTTTAGCTTATGGTATAATGAAAATTATCCAAAAAAGGAGTACCATGCTAAAGACAAGTTTTAAAAAATCAGTTTTTATCCCAAGCATTAGCATTATAATCATCTTAAGTCTTAGTTGTATTTTCTTGCCTAAACTTACAAATGATTTTATCAATCATATCAAAAGTGGTATTTTTGCAAATTTTTCATGGTTTTATATACTAAGCGTGAGTTTTTTTGTGTGTTTTATGCTAGCACTTGCTCTTTCAAAATTTGGTGATATCAAGCTCGGCGATGATGATGAAAAACCTCATTTTAAATTCACTTCATGGCTTGCTATGCTTTTTGCTACGGGTATGGGCGTGGGGCTTATGTATTTTGGTGTGGCTGAACCTCTCATACATAAAAAAGCCTTACAAACAAGCGATGAAGAAGCTATGCTACATACTATCTTTCACTGGGGAATTCACCCATGGGCTATTTATGGGGTGTGTGCTTTGGCTATGGCGTATTTTGGTTTTAGATATAAAATGCCTCTTAGCTTGCGTAGTGCTTTTTACCCTTTGCTTAAAGACAAAATTTATGGTTTTTGGGGAAATTTAGTCGATATGCTAGCTTTAATTGTCACGGTTTTTGGTATTAGTACCACGCTTGGTTATAGTGCATCTCAGCTTAATGCTGGCTTTTTAAATTTAGGCATTTTAAACGAACAAAGCTTTTTAGAACAAAGCGTGATTATAATCATCATCATTTCTTTAGCTACGCTTTCATCGATTAGTGGTTTGACAAAGGGCTTAAAAATTTTAAGCGAGGCAAACTTGGTTTTTGCAGTGTGTTTAATGCTTTTTGTGCTTTTTTCAACCAACACCATCCAAATTCTTTCGCAATTTAGCTCTAATATTGGCAATTATTTGCAAAATTTAATTTCTTTGAGCTTTAAGACTTATTATTATGAAAAAGAACATATAGAGTGGTTTAATAACTGGACTATTTATTATTGGGCTTGGTGGCTTAGTTGGGCGCCTTTTGTGGGCTTTTTCATCGCTAAAATTTCTCGCGGTAGAACGATAAGGGAATTTATCTTTGGCGTGCTTGTAGTTCCTACTAGTTTTAATATACTTTGGTTTAGCATTTTTGGTAATAGTGCTTTAAATTTCAATGATATCTTAAGTCCTTTTACTTCAGCACCTGAAAGTTTGCTTTTTTATTTTTTACAAAATTTTTCTTTTTCTTATTTTAGTTCTTTACTTGCACTTTTGGTTTTAGCTTTGTTTTTCATCACTTCAGCAGATAGTGGGATATTTGTGTTAAATTCTTTAAGTAGTGGTGGGGCTCATGAGCCATACAAATGGCAAAATATCCTTTGGGGTTTTGTGCTTGTGCTTTTGGCTACTTCTTTGCTGTATTCAGGTGGTTTGGGGGCGATTTTAAGTATTACTATGATAGTGGCTTTACCTTTTGCCTTTTTGCTTTGTTTGATGTGTTTTTCACTGCTTAAAGGTTTAATCGTAGATGTAAATTACTCTTTAACTAAACTTAGTCAAAGTAGTGTGTATTTTTCAGGGGAATTTTGGCAAGAAAGACTAGCTAGAATTTTAAAACAAAGCAAAGAACAAGACATACAAAATTTCTTAAACACCAAAGTTAAAAATGCTATGGAATCACTCAGCCAAAGCCTAAAAAATTATGGCTTAAAAACACAAATTGTTCAAGAAAAATCAAGTATAAGTTTGATTATAAAAAAAGAATTTGCAAAAGATTTTATCTATGGAGTGCAAGTAGTAAAAAAACAAGCAAGTCAAAGCATAATCGATGATAAATTTATGCCAACTTATTCTAAAGAATTTATTTTTGAGCCACAAACTTTCTTTGCTGATTCGCGTAATGGTTATAATATAGAGTATTTAAACGAGCAAGAAATCATTGTAGATATACTAAAGCAGTATGAGAGGTATTTGCAACTTTTATTTGATGATAAAAATGAAATTTTTACCAAAGCTTATGATTAAAAAAGCGTTATAATTTTACTTTATTTTATAAGAAAGGCCTTTTATGTTGAGATTTTTTATCATGCTTTTCTGTGCTTTAAATCTTTTTGCTACTACGCCAAAAGATACTATCATCATCGCAGTGGAAAATGAGCCAGAGCGTGTAAATCCGCTTTTTAGTGAAGATCATGATGTGGCAATTGCTCTTGTGTTTTCAGGGCTTACACGCTTTGATGAGAATATGAAATTAGCGCCTGATCTTGCTAGTTCTTGGAAAGTTAGCAAGGATGGACTTGTTTATGAATTTACTTTAAGAGAAGATGTATTGTGGCATGATGGCGCTAAATTTAGTGCTAAAGATGTGGAATTTAGTATAAATGCTTTAAAAGATGAGAAATTAAATTCGCCTTCAAAGGTAAATTTTGACGCAGTTAAAGAAGTAAAAATCATTGATGATTATCGTTTGTCCATCACACTTTCAAAGCCTTTTCCTGCATTTTTAGATGCTTTGAGCGTAGGGATTTTACCAAAACATTTACTTGAAAAAGAAAATTTAAACACTACTAAATTTAATCAAATGCCTATAGGAACAGGATCATATAAGCTAAAACAATGGAAAAAAGGCCAATATATGATCTTAGAGGCAAATGAAAATTATCATTTAGCTAAAGTAAAAACACCAAAACTCATACTAAAACACATTAAAGATCCAAGTATTAGTGCTATTGAGCTTAAAAATGGTTCTATTGATGTGGCTTTGGTTGATTTTGCTCTAGCTTCAAATTTTGCAAATGATAAAAATTTCAAAATGCTTATAGAACCTTCGGCTGATTATCGTGCTTTGATGTTTAATTTTAATCATGAGTTTTTAAAAGATCAAAATGTACGTTTAGCGCTAAATTATGCTATCGATAAACAAGCTATTATAAATTCACTTTTGCATTCTTTTGGAAAGGTAGCAAATCATCCTTTAGAAAAATCATGGGCAAATCCTAAAGAATTTGCAAGCTATGCTTATGATATAAAAAAAGCAAATGAGCTTTTAGCAAAAGCAGGTTTTGTAAAAAATAAAAATGGTATTTTAGAAAAAAATGGCAAAGAATTTAGCTTTGAAATGTATGCTATGAGTGAAGATCCGCTAAGAGTGGCTTTGGTAAATATCTTACAAAGTGAGTTTTTAAAGCTTGGCATAAAAGCTAAAGCGGTAGCTAAGCCAAGTGGAAGTTTTGATTATACGAAAATTGATAGTTTTTTGGTGGGTTGGGGTAGTCCTTATGATCCTGACTTTCATACCTTTAGAGTTTTTACAAGCTCTCAAGATAGTGCTTTAAACTCTAGTGGATGGAATTTTGGTCATTATCAAAATGCTAAAGTTGACGAGGCTTTAACAAAGGCTAGAAATTCACTTGATGTAAATGAAAGAAAAAAACACTATAAAGAATTTATCGATGCATTGCATGAAGATCCAGCGTTTTTATTTATAGCTTATATTGATTATCCTTTAGTTTTTGCTAAAAATGTCCAAGGTATAAAACCTCATATTTTAGGTCATCATGGGGTAGGTTTTACTTGGAATGCTTATGAGTGGAGCAAAAATTAGTGCTAAAACTCATTTTCAAACGCCTCTTGTGGGCGTTTTTTTTGATGATTTTTGCAAGTTTTTTATGTTTTGCGATGATTTATTATGCTAAAGGAAGTGTGGTTTTTGCTAGTGTGCCTCAAGGAACTAGCCTTAAAATAAAAGAGCAAATCGAGCATAATTTAAATTTAGACAAGCCTTTATTAGAGCAGTATGAAAATTGGCTTTTTAATGCCATGAAGGGAGACTTTTCTTACTCTTTAATCAGCGGAGAAAAGGTTAGTGAAATTTTAAAAGAAAAACTTCCCTATACCATCATACTGGGGAGTTTAGCTTTTTTGGTGCTTTTTGTGTTATCTTTGGTTTTAGCACTTTTTTGCGTTCTTTATAAAGATAGTTTTTTAGATAAAATTATTACCTTTTCAACGATGAGTTTTTTTGCATTGCCTGCTTTTTCTTTATCGCTAATGCTTATTTTAGTTTTTGCTGTATTTTTTAAGCTTTTTCCAAGTTCGGCTATTGCTGATATTGGCTTTGAAGATGATGTATTTAATCGTTTGTGGCATTTGTTTTTACCAGTATGTGCTTTAGTGCTTTCACATTTAGCTGTTTTTGTGCGTTTTATAAGGACAAGTTTGATTGATAGTTTAAATCAAAGCTTTATAGAAAGTGCTTTTGCAAGAGGGCTTAGTAAAAAAAGAATTTATTTACATTTTGTATTAAAAGATGCTTTTGCTTCTATACTCGCGTATTTTGGTGCTTCTTTTGTGAGTTTTTTAATGGGAACTTATATAGTAGAAAGCGTGTTTTCTTATGAAGGTGTGGGAAATTTGGTGATTAAAAGCATATTGTTTAAAGACTATCCTGTGGTGCTAGCTGTGGTGATTTTTAGCATTTTAGTAGTGGTGCTTGTAAATTTGATTGTAGAGATAATTTGCAAGATGATTAATCCAAGGTTTGCTAATGCGTAAGTTTTGCGTGATGATGATTTTGCTAAGTTTTATTTTAGCACTTTTTGCACCTTTAATAAGCTCTTATGATCCTAATTTAGTGGATTTAAGTAAGGCTAAAATAGCCCCAAATTTAAGTCATATTTTTGGTACAGATTTACTTGGCAGAGATGTTTTTACACGTATTTTATACGCCTTGCGTGTTTCTTTATTTGTAGGGGTAATGGCAGCATTTTTTAGTGTGCTTTTTGCTTGTGCTTATGTGTTTTTAACAAGATTTTTTGCTTATGCTTTTTTTGCTAGGGTGCTTGATATGCTTTTAGCGCTACCTTCTTTGCTTGTGATTATGTTTTTTCAAAGTTTTTTGGCAGGATCTTTGTGGAGTATGATTTTTATCATCGCTTTGGGGCATTTTGCTTTTGTGGCAAAAGTGCTTGATACCCAACTGAATAAATTTCAAAAACTTGAGTTTTATCAAAATGCTATCATTTTAGGTTCTAGCAAGATGAAAGCTTTATTTAGTGAACTTTTGCCTGCTTGTTGGAATTTGCTTTTTGTGCTTTTTGTTTTAAATATTGCTCATGCTATTACAAGTGAAGCCACTTTGAGCTTTTTTGGCTTGGGTGTAGAGCTTTGGACTCCAAGTTTAGGAAATATGCTAAATGAAGCAAGCAAGGCCGTGTTTTTAGGGTTTTGGTGGATGATAGTTTTTCCAGTAGCCTTTATACTTATGCTTATTTTGCCTTTGCTTGCTTTGGGCAATGATTTACAAGAAGAGATTAAAGCATGATAGAAATTTCAAATCTTAACCTTAGTTTTAAAGATAAAATCTTACTAAAGGATGTAAATCTTAATTTAGAAGATGGCAAAGCTTTGGCTATCATGGGTAAAAGTGGAGCAGGAAAAAGCTTGCTTTTAAAAAGCATGATTAAGCTTTTTGATAAACACTATAAGCTTAATGCGCAAAAATTTCAGATAGATCAAAAAGATATTTTAAATTTAAAAGAAAAAGAACTAAATGCCTTAAGAGTTAAGATAAATTTGCTTTTTCAAGATGTTTATGGGAGTTTTTATCCTCTTGTTGATATAGGAAGTTATTTTAATATAGTTTTAAAAACTCATACTAATTTAACCACAAAAGAGATTAAAGAAAAGGCCTTTTATTATTTTGAGTGCTTAGGGCTTAAAAATCATGATCTTTTGTGGCATTCTTTTATATATCAGTTAAGTGGTGGTATGGCAAGACGCATTCAAATAGCGCTAGCTTTGTTAAGCGAGGCTAAGTATTTATTGTGTGATGAGATTACAAGTTCTCTTGATAGAGCTAATGAAGAAAAAATCATCGCTATTTTAAAAGAGCTAAAAACACAATTTAAAAATCTCATTTTCATCACGCATGATATAAATTTAGCTAAAGAACTTTGCGATGAGGTAGCTATCATAGAAGATAAAACTTTACTTTATCAAATGCCTATGAAAAAGTTTTTAAACAATCCAAAAGGTGTTTTTGCTAAAGAATTGTTAAATTGTCTTGAGAATGAAAATGTTTTTAGAAGTTAAAAATTTAAGCAAATCTTATAAAATTAAAAAACACTGGTATTTAAAAGAAGAAGAAATTTTTGTTTTTAAAGATGTGAGTTTTTCTTTAGAACAAAATGAAAATTTATTGCTTTGTGGGGAAAGTGGCAGTGGTAAAAGCACTCTAGCTAAAATTCTTTGTATGCTTGAACGAGCAAATACTGGAGAAGTTTTGTTTGAAAATGAAAATATATTAAATTTAGATTTTAATACTCAAAGAAAATTACGCCAAAAAATTCAATATGTTTTCCAAGATCAAAAGCTAGCTTTAAATCCTTATAAAAGCACTAAAAGACTTTTACTTGATGTATATGAAAATTTTAAACTTAAGCCCGATTTTGAAGAGCTTTTTAAGCTTTTTGATGCTTTTGAACTTGAAAAAGATATTTTAAATTTAAAACCCTCTAAGCTAAGTGGTGGTCAAAGTCAAAGACTAGGTTTGATTAGAGCTTTGCTTTTAAGGCCAAAATTGCTTATTTTAGATGAAATCACAGCAGCGCTTGATGTGGTGACTGCTTATAAAATTTTAAACTACTTGCACACTTTTCAAAAAATGCATGATATTACTTATATATTTATTTCTCATCAAGAAAAAATCTTACAAGATATATGCCATAAAAAAGTGTTTTTATAATAAAGATAAAAATTGTTTCATTTTGAAATACTTAAAAAATTATTTTTTTGATAATAAGTTTTTATATAGCTAAGTTAAAGTAAAATAAATTTTAATTATGCTTGAATAAAAGGTTTATTATGACGCACGCAACTATAGAGCATCAATACTTTGGCATCTTTGCAATGCTTGTTATTGCAAGTGTTATATTTTTTACTTTGGTGTACATTTCTTCTAAAATAGGATCCAAACTCGCCTCTCATAATAGAAAAAAACTCGGACTTGGGATTTATGAGTGTGGGCCTATGGCTTCTAAGCAAGCAAACAAAATTAATTCTCAATTCTTTGTTTTTGCTTTGATTTTTATTTTGCTTGATATTGAAGTAGTATTTTTATTTCCTTGGGCGGTAATTTTTAAAGATTTAACCGCAGAGCTTTCAAATTATGGCCTATCTTTATTTGCCTTAGTGGAAGTATTTGTTTTTATTTTATTGCTTGCAATAGGTTTTTTATACGCTTATAAAAAAGGAGCATTCGCATGGCAGAGTATCAAAAAATGAGCAATGCACCAGTTGTTTTAACTACGGTTGATAAGTTAGTGCAATGGGGTAGGAGTAATTCTTTATGGGCACTATCTTATGGGCTTGCCTGTTGTGCTATTGAAATGATGGCAGCAGGTGGTGCAAGATATGATTTTGATAGATTTGGAACGATTTTTAGAGCAAGTCCAAGACAATCTGAAGTAATGATTATAGCGGGTACTTTAAGCAAAAAACATGCTGAATTTACAAGAAGACTTTATGATCAAATGCCTGATCCTAAATGGGTTATTTCTATGGGTTCTTGTGCAAATACCGGTGGTATGTTTAATACTTATTCTACTGTTCAAGGGGTAGATAGAATCATTCCTGTTGATATTTATGTACCAGGCTGTGCCCCACGTCCTGAAACTTTTCAATTTGCTTTGATGATTTTGCAAAAAAGAATTCGTAAAGAAAAAGCAAGCAGAAAAATAGCTCCAAAAAGGCTTATATGATGAGAAAATATAGCGATAAGAAAAATGCTCAGCTAAAAAATTATTATGAAGATAGATTTTACCATGCACCTGCAACTAAAAAACTAAGCACAGAGGGTAGTGCTTTTGAGAGTGATCATCAAATTTTAAGCCAAGAATTTGAGTTAAAAAATTCTTTTATAGAGCTTGATTTTTGGGTGATTGAAATAAATAAAGATGATAATGTTGCTATTCTTAGCAAGCTTAAAAATTTAGGTTATAGTTGTTTTACTGACGCAAGTGCGATTGATTTTGTTGCTCAAAAACAAGGTTTTGAAGTATATTATCAGCTTTTAAATATGGAGAAAAATTTAAGAGTGAGAATAAAGACTTTTGTTGGTTTAAAAGAAAGACTTCAAAGTGTTATGAGTGTTTTTAAGGGTGCTAATTGGTGTGAGAGAGAAATATATGATATGTTTGGAATTTTCATTATCAATCATCCGAATTTAAAAAGACTTTTAATGCCTGATGATTGGTATGGACATCCTTTTTTAAAAAGCTATCCTTTGCATGGTGATGAATTTGCTAAATGGTATGAGATAGATAAAATTTTTGGAAAAGAATATCGCGAGGTTGTAGGTGAGGAAAATAGAGATCCAGGTTTTGTAGATGAAAAAGACACGCTAAACTTTAGCAGAATTTATCATGAGGTTGGTAAAGGCGAAGTCCCAAGAGAAGATAAATATCTACAAGAATATCAAGAAGAAGGCGGCGTGCCTTTTGTGAAAAAAGCCAAAAGAACGCAAGTAAAAATTTTAGATAAGAGAAGATAAAATGCAAATTTCTACCAAATTAAAACCTTATTATGAAAATATAAGCTTTGAGCGTGAAGATGGTACTATGATAGTAAATCTTGGTCCCCAACACCCTAGCGCTCATGGAAATTTACGCCTTATTTTAGAGCTTGATGGAGAAGAAATCACCAAGGCTGCTCCTTGTATAGGCTATATGCATCGTGGTATGGAAAAAATGGCTGAAAATATGATCTATCAAGAGTTTATTCCAACTACTGATAGAATGGATTATATCGCAGCTAGTGCAAATAATTATGCCTATGTAGCTGCTGTAGAAAAACTTTGTGGTTTAGAAATTCCACGCAGAGCAAGTGTGATAAGGATGATTTTGCTTGAGTTAAACCGCATTGCTTCGCATTTGTTATGGCTTGCTACACATGCGCTTGATATTGGTGCGATGACAGTATTTTTATATTGCTTTAGAGAGCGTGAATATGTGCTTGATCTAATAGAAAAATATTGTGGGGCAAGACTTACACATTCATCTATGAGAATAGGCGGGGTAATGCTTGATTTACCTGAAGGTTTTTTAGATGAACTTTTAGCATTTTGCAATAAATTTCCAAATGATATAAAAGATTATGAAGCCTTGCTTGATGATAATAGAATTTGGCGTGCAAGAACTGAAAATGTAGGAGTGGTAAGTAAAGAACAAGCGCTAAGTTGGGGTTGTAGCGGGGTTATGTTAAGAGGAAGTGGGATTGCTTATGATGTTAGAAAAGAAGAGCCTTATTTGCTTTATGATGAGGTAGATTTTGGCGTGCCTGTGGCTAAAATGGGTGATTCTTATGCAAGATATAAAGTTTATATGCAAGAATTTAGAGAAAGTTTAAAAATTTTAGTTCAATGTGCTAAGCTTTATCAAGATACTCCGCCTGAAATTTTATGCAATCATCCTGAGTATGTAAGTGCTTCAAAAGAGCAAATCATGACACAAAATTATTCGCTTATGCAACATTTTGTCCTAGTAACCCAAGGCTTAAAACCACCAAAAGGAGAGGTGTATGTGCCAACTGAAAGTCCAAAAGGCGAACTTGGGTTTTTTATTCACTCAGATGGTAGCGGTAGGCCATATAGATTAAGAGCTAGAACTCCAAGTTTTTTTCACTGTGCGTTTTTAGAAGAAATGCTTGTAGGGTCATATTTGGCTGATGCGGTGGCGATTTTAGGGAGTATTAATATAGTTTTAGGTGAGATAGACCGATGAGACGCGTGGATTTAAGAAAAAGTCAAGATTTGTTTAAGGATTTAGAACAAATCATTCAAAATGCTTATATGGGTGAAGTTTTGGTGGTTTTGTTTGAAATAGGAGATTTTTCTAATGTAGAAAAAAGTTTTGCTTTCATAAAAGAGCAAAATTGTGAACTTTTAAATTCTTTAAAATTTAATCAAGTAGATTGGACTATAGTTTTTAAAAAGGTAGGACAATGAAATTAGCAAAATATCAAGAAGGCTTAAATGCTTTGTGTTTTGTGGATTTACTTTCTTTAAAAAATCCTTCACTTTGTGCTAAGCTTAACAAAAGTAAAAATTACAATATTTCCTGTTTAGAAGATAAAAATTTAAAAGCAAGCTTTTATAAATGTGAGATTGCGAGTGTATCTTTTGTACTTGCATTGCTTTGTAAGATGAGTTTGGATACTGAATTTAACGAGCTTGATGAGGGTTATTTAAGTGCTGAATCTTGCTTTGGCGAAGAAGAGGCTTTAGAGATTTTGGAGTTTTTAAAAGAAGCAAAGTGTATTATTTTTGATGAAAATTTATACCAACATAAAGACTTTGAAAATATTAAGTATTTTTTAGAAAAACTTTGTCATAAATTTGAACTTTTATTGATTTGTTCTAATGAAAATGAAGAAAATTTGTCAATACAAAATTCTTTTAGTGAACTTTTAGAACTTGATAATTTTGACGGAACTATCATCATGCAAGCACCTTTAGAGGATAAAAATTTGCATTGTTCTTCATCTTTTGCTTTGATTGCCAAGGTTAAGGATGAGGATAAAATTAATTTAAAAATAAACACTCAAGAATTTACAACTATAGTAAAAATCAATCATGATTTAAAAGGCACGGTGGCTTTGTTTGATTATGAAAGCGCTGGTTTTGCTTTTTCAAAAGCTCAAGTTAAGGTTATAAAATGAAAGTTATCATTAATGGTATAGAATGTGAGGCAAATGAGGGTGAGTATATCTTAAATGTCGCAAGAAAAAATGATATTTTCATTCCTGCAATTTGTTATTTAAATGGTTGTTCTCCAACACTTGCATGTCGTATGTGTATGGTAGAAGCTGATGGTAAAAAGGTTTATTCTTGTAATACTAAAGTTAAAGAAGGTATGGTAGTAGAGAGTGATTTGCCAAATTTATGGGATGAACGCAATGCTATCATGCAAGCATATTGTATCAACCACCCTTTACAATGCGGGGTATGTGATAAATCTGGCGAATGTGAGCTTCAAAACTTTACACACAAAGCAAGAGTAAATGTGCAAAATTATTGGATTAAAGATACCCATAAAGAGCATAAAAAATGGGGTGAGATTAATTATGATCCAGCTTTATGTATAGTGTGTGAAAGATGTATTACAGTTTGTAAAGATAAAATAGGTGAAAGTGCTTTAAAAACTACTCCAAGAGGAGCAAACGCGCCCGATGCAAGCTTTAAAGAAAGTATGAGTAAAGACGCGCTAGCGATTTGGACTAAATTTCAAAAGAGTTTAATTGCGCCAAATAGTGGTGATATGCTTGATTGTTCTTTTTGCGGAGAATGTACAAGTGTATGTCCAACAGGAGCTTTGGTAGGTGCAGCTTTTCAATATACTTCTAATGCTTGGGAATTAAAGAAAATTCCAGCTAGTAATCCCCATTCAAGTGATTGTGAGTTGATGTATTATGATATTAAACAAACTAGTATTAATAATCAAAAAGAAAAAATTTATAGAGTGAGCAATGATTTTGCTTTTGCTACGCTAAATAAAGCTGCAAGATATGGTTTTAATACCCAAAATGAAGTTCAAGGTAAAGATGAAAAAGCTTTTGAAAAACTAGTAAATATGATAAAAAATGATGAAATAAAAAATATTTTATTTAATAGTTTTATTACTAACGAAGAAGCCTTAATCTTACAAAATTTAAGTAAAAAATTTAATCTTAACCTTATAAATCATGAAGCTAAAAAATTCCAAGATTTCTTAGCTTGTTTTTATCAAAATGTAAATGCAATGTATAATGCAAATACAGATGATATTACTCAAAGTGATTTTTTAATCATCGTAGGTTCATTTTTACGCTATGATGCGCCAACGCTAGGATATAAAGTTAATAATGCTTTAGTGATGAATAAAGGTGCGGGACTATATTTTCATCCTATAAAAGATAAAGGTGTGGATAAATATTCTAAAAATTTCTTGCAGATTAATCATGATATTAAAGATAATGAAAATATTTTATTGTTTATCTTGCAAAAATTTGCTAAAGAGTTTCCACAAGAATTTAAAAATACATTAGAAAATGCGTATTATCAAGGCACTAAAGAAATAGAAGAAACTATTAATGAAGAAGTTATTGAAAAGATAGAAAAGCAAAATGAAAATGGCGAAACTATTATAGAAGAAGTTAAAAAGCTTGTGCCTAAAAAAATTAAAAAAAGCATAGAGGTGCAAAGATCAAATTATGCGAAAAATCTTGGCATAGATGAGGATATTTTAGAAACTTTGCTCGCAAAAAAGCAAAAATTTACACTTGTTATAGGAAGTGATTTTTACTATGACGAGCAAAGTGTAAAGCTAGCAAAACTTTGTGCTTTGGTGCAAAAATATACTGATTTTAAAGTCTTTTTAAATCCAACTTGTACCAATACTTTAGGCGTGAGTTTAATTTGTGATTTAAGTCAAGATTTTCAAGCGGGAAAAACACTAGGTTATAACGAAAAAGGCGATTTTACTTTTTCTTATGATGGGCATTTTGATCTTGCAAGTTCTAGTTTAAATCAACAAGAAGGTAGCTTTGTAAATTATGACAAAAGATTAGTTCCTACAAATGCAGCTTTAGAATTTAAAGGTTATTTTTTAAATGATTTAGCAAATGCTTTAGGTTTTGATGAGGAATTTACAATCAACTATACTAAATTTTTACCACAAAATAAAGGCTTTATGGCAATTGATTTTGATGAGTTGGAAAATCATTATGATAATGGTGGGGCAAATCATAGAGGCTATGAGCTTGATTTTTCTCATTTTGAGTTTGAAAAAACATTAAGCACTCAAGAAGTCAAAGAGCAAAATGAAGGAAATTTAACCTTATATCATGCAAATTGTATTCACCAGTTTTCAAAGCTTAGCAATAGAGCTTTTAATGAGGTTGGAGCTTTATTTTTATCGTCTGATTTAATGCAAAAATTTGATTTAAACCAAGATGATAGTGTTATTTTAAAAAATGAAAAAACTCAAATTGCTATAAGTGTAAAATGTGATGAATCTTTAGAAAATGGCGCGTATTTGGGGGATTATGATAGTAAGATTGATTATAAATCTTTATTTAATAATACTCGATATGCCAAAGTTTGGCTTGAAAAAGTAGGAGCTAAAATATGAGTGATATTACTTTTTTTATTATAGAAACAATTATCAAATGCGTGCTTGTTATAGCTATTTTTGCAACTTTAGCAGGCTTGGCAACTTATCTTGAAAGAAAGGCTTTGGCTTTATTTCATCGTCGTTTAGGGCCTGATATGGTAGGTCCTTTTGGATTGCTTCAAGTAGTTGCTGATATGATTAAGCTTTTTACTAAAGAAGATATTGTTCCAACTTATGCTCAAAAAGTGGTGTTTTTAATCGCTCCATTGATTGCAGCAATTTGTGCTTTTGTGGCAATTGCGGCTATACCTATTTTTCCTGAGTTTACTTTATTTGGTAGAGTGATTCGTCCTATTATCGCTGATATTAATGTGGCCTTGTTATTTGTCATAGGTATGGGCGGGGTTAGTTTTTATGCGATTTTTTTAGGAGGTTTGGCTAGTAATAATAAATGGTCATTGCTAGGCGGGGCAAGAGGGCTTGTTTCTATCATTTCTTATGAGAGTGTTGCAGGACTTTCTTTGGTGTGTGTTGTAATGCTTGTTGGATCTTTGTCTTTAGTAGATATTAATAATTATCAAAGTGAAGGCATACTTTCTTGGCTTATTTTTAAACAACCTTTAGCTTTTATTTTATTTGTAATAGCCATTTTTATAGAAACCAATAGAACTCCACTTTGTTTAAGCGAAAACGAAACTGAACTTGTTTCAGGTTATGGCACTGAATATAGTGGGCTTAGATGGGGTATGTTTTTTATCGGAGAATATACAGCCATGATAACAGGAGCGATTATGATATCGCTTTTATTTTTGGGTGGATTTAATGATTTTTGGATTATACCAGGGGCTATTATGATGCTTTTGAAAGTGTCTTTTGTGTTCTTTTGGTATTTTTGGGCTAGAGGGGCTTTTCCGCAACTGCGTCCTGATCAAGTAATGAGAATGTGTTATTTGATTTTAATTCCTTTAGCGGTTTTAAATTTATTAATTAGTGCTTTAGTACTTGTGATATAGGAAAAACAATGAAAAAAGGTTATTTTAAAGTAGATTTTGAGCGTAAAAATCCTCAAAATGCTTATGAAAAATTCATACAAGTAATCAAGCGTTCTTTAAATACAGAACTTTTTGTAGGTTTGTTTGTCGTATTAAGAGAAATGTTTAAAAAAAATAATAGTGCAACGATTAAATACCCTATGGAAAAAGTTGCTTTAGATAATCGCTACCGTGCGGTACATCGTTTGATGCGTTTTATTGAAAGTGAAAATGAATGTTGTATTGGTTGTGGCTTGTGCGAAAAAATTTGCATTAGTAATTGCATAAGAATGGAAACAAGTTTAAGCGAAGATGGACGCAAAAAGGTTGAAAATTATAGTATCAATTTAGGACGTTGTATTTATTGTGGCTTTTGTGCTGATGTTTGTCCTGAACTTGCTATTGTACATGGTAAAGAGTATGAAAATGCAGCAGAGCAAAGATCGTATTTTGGTCAAAAGCAAGATTTTTTAACTCCTATTGATGAGCTTAAAAATCAAGTGGTATTTGAAGGAAGTGGTAGTTTAAGAAAAGATGCTGATGATTTAGTGAAGAAAACTCCAAATTATTACGAGATAGATTTGCAAAGACAGCAAGATACCCCAAAGGAAGAAAATGTTTGAAACGATAGCTTTTTGTTTGTTAAGTGTTTTGGTATTGGGATTTTTTCTAATTAGCGTTTTAAGTACTAGTGTACTTTATGCTATTAGTTCTTTGGCTGCGGCTATGGTTTTTTTGAGCGGATTTTATTTTTTACTTAATGCTGAATTTATTGGAGCAATTCAAATTATCGTTTATAGCGGGGCTATTTTAGGTCTTTATAGTTTTGCTATGATGTTTTTTGATGCTTCGATAAAAGTAAAGGAAAGTCTAAAAGGTAAAAGAGTATTTATTTTTGCTGTGATTTTTAGTGCTATTTTGTTAATTAGTATTATTATGGGCTATAACTTTGGTTTAAATGAAACTAGTGAAGTTTATGATCTTGATTCAACTCAGCAAATAGGTTTTACTTTATTTACAAAATACATGCTTGCTTTTGAATTTATGGCAATTTTACTTTTAATAGCTTTAATTTGCGCTATAGCACTTACTCAAAAAAATATAAAAAAGGATGAGCAATGATGTTAGAAAAATACTACATTGCGGCTATTTTGATGTTTATCATTGGTCTAATAGGTATTATAAAACGCCAAAATTTAATTATGCTTTTTATTTCAAGTGAAATTTTATTAAACGCTGCTAATTTAGCTTTAGTTACAGCAGGAGTTTCTCATAAAGATATTGAAGGACAAATTTTTGCTTTATTTGTAATGGGGGTTGCAGCTTGTGAGGTAGCTGTTGGGATAGCACTTTGTGTTTTATGGTATAGAAAAACAGGAACACTAGAGCTTAGTTCTTTAGCTGAAAAAGGAGAGTTAAAATGCAAAATTTAGCTTTAATTGCGCTTTTTTCTCCTTTAGTTTCAGCTATTGTTTTAGGTATTTTTGCTTTTAGTGCTAAGAAAATTATTTTAGGTTATTTAGCTTCTTTGCTTATAGCTTTTTCGGCACTTGCTTCAATTATTTTATTAAGCAATGGAGTGCATTTTAATTTTGAACTTGGTACTTGGATATCTTTGGTAGATGTTAGTTTTGGTTTTAAAATAGACTCTATTACTTTAATTATGATGAATGTAGTAAGCATAGTTGCTACTTTTGTGCATTTATATAGTATATTTTATATGGAACACGATGAAGGGTTTAATCGCTATTTTAGTTATTTAGGACTTTTTGTTTTTTCTATGATGTTCTTGATTATGAGTGATAATTTCTTAGGACTTTTCATAGGTTGGGAGGGCGTTGGACTTTGCTCATGGCTTTTGATAGGTTTTTGGTATCATAATGAAAAATATACCTTTGCTGCTAATGAAGCATTTATCATGAATAGAATTGCAGATTTGGCTTTGCTTTTAGGAATTTTCTTAATTTATATAGAGTTCAATTCTTTAAAATACGATGAGTTTTTTACCCTTTTATCTTTAGGGCATGAAAATGATATGATTTTGATTTTAATAGCGGTTTTGCTTTTTGTAGGTGCTATGGGTAAATCAGCACAATTTCCTTTCCATACTTGGCTTGCTGATGCTATGGCAGGACCTACACCAGTTTCAGCACTAATCCATGCTGCGACTATGGTTACTGCTGGAGTTTATTTGGTGATTCGTGCTGGAGAGCTTTATTTGCAAGTCCCTGAAGTAGGGTATTTTATCGCTATACTTGGAGCTTTTGTAGCGCTTTTTGCCGCTTCTATGGCTATGGTGGCTAAAGACTTAAAGAGAATTATTGCTTATTCAACGCTTTCTCAACTTGGGTATATGTTTGTAGCAGCAGGTCTTGGGGCTTATGCTATAGCTTTATTTCATCTAGCAACCCATGCATTTTTTAAATCTTTATTGTTCTTAGGTGCAGGTAATGTTATGCATGCGATGAATGATAAGCTTGATATTAGCAAGATGGGTGGACTTTATAAAAGTATGCGTTTTAGTGCTATTTTAATGCTTATAGGCTCTTTGGCTTTGGCAGGAATTTATCCTTTTGCAGGATTTTTCTCTAAAGATTTAATTTTAGGATTTTCTTTTATAAGTCATCATCATGGAATTTTCTTGGTACTTTTAACAGCAGCTTTTATGACAGCTTTTTATAGTTTTAGACTTTTAATGCTTGTATTTTTTACTCCAAAAAGACATGAAGAACATCCTCATGAAGCTAGTAAAATAGCTTTATTTGCGATGAGTCCTTTGGCTTTGCTTGCTATTGTTGTAGGATTTTTTGAGCATAGCTTTATGGAGTTTGTAAGTAAAAATTTAGCTTTTATTGATGGGCAAAATTCTTTAGTTATGGTGCTTGCAAGTGCTGCTGCGGTACTTGGAGTGCTTTTGGCTATCATGGCTTATTGGAAAAATTGGTTTAAACCATCACTTTCTAAAACAAGTATTTATAAGCTTTTGTTTAATGAATACTATATACCAAGGTTTTATCATCAATTTATTGTTAGTAAATATGCTTTATTTTGTGAATTTTTAAGAAAAAGCGATAAAGAAATTTTAGATACTTTGGTAGATAGTGTTGCATTTTTCCTTAAAACTTTTGCTAGGACTCTTAGTATAGGTAAGGATTATTCTTTGGTTTTAAGAATTGCAGTGTTGGCTTTTGTATGTTTATTTTGTTTAGCGTTGGCGGTGTAGAATGCTTAGTTTATTAATGTTATTTCCATTTTTTGCAGCTTTTATAGCTTTGTTTTTGCAAAAAGAAGATAGTAAGTCTTTTGCTATTTTAGTTAGCTTTTTGATTTTAGTTTTTAATGTTTTTTTATTGTTTAATTATCATAATGGTATAGCTTATGAGTTTAGTTTAAATTCTTTAATAGTTAATTTTCATATCGGTGTAGATGCTATAGCGCTTTACTTGATGTTGCTTTGTTCTATTATGATTTTTTTATCTTTTATATGTTTGGATATTCAAGATAAAAGTGTTGTTGTAAGTATATTTTTATTGCAATTTTGTATTATAGGACTTTTTGCTTCATTGGATGCTTTATTGTTTTATGTATTTTGGGAGTTTTCTCTTATACCTCTTATTTATTTAATAGGCAGATATTCAGATAATTATAAAGCAGGGATTAAATTTTTCATTTATGCATTTTGCGGTTCTATGCTCATGCTTTTAGCTATTATTTATGTAGGATTTTTGTATTATCAAAGTTTTGGGTATTGGAGTTTTGATTTACTTGCTTGGTATAAGAGTGAATTTTTCATACCTGAAAGTGTGCAAAATTTAATCTTTATAGGATTTTTTATCGCTTTTGCGATTAAAAGTCCTTTGTTTCCTTTCCACACTTGGGCGCCAAAAGTTTATGCAAAAAGTCCGACTTTAGTATCTGTAATGCTTGTTAGTTTTAAAATGGCTCCTTTTGGATTTTTAAGATTTATCTTGCCTTTAACACCTGATACTTTAAATCATTATTATTCTTTACTTGCTATTTTATGTATAGTTGGAATTTTATATGCAGCTTTAATTGCTTTTAAAACTAAAGATTTGAAAGAATTAATTGCTTATAGCTCAATTTCGCATTTGGGTGTGGTGATTTTGGGTATTGTGACTTTTACTTATAATGGGGTTAGTGGTTCTGTATTTTACATGTTTGCACATGGTATAGTAACAGGTGGTTTGTTTTTGGCTGCTTATATGCTTTATAAAAGATATCATACTTTTGATTTAGACTTTTATAAAAATTTAGCTAAAACAGCTCCATTATTTAGCTTTTTCTTTGCGGTGTTATTATTTTCATCTATTTCTCTACCTTTGACTATTTCTTTTGTAGGTGAGTTTTTAATTTTACAAGGCATAGCAAGTGTGAATTTATGGTATGCATTATTTGCAGGTGGTGTGATTATTTTAGGGGCTATTTATATGTTAAATATTTATAGAAATATGTTTTTTGCCACTAGTGAAGAAAAAATAGAGAAAATAATATTAAAAAAAGGTGAAATTTTTGTTTTGAGTATTTTAAGTGCCTTGGTAATTTATTTAGGGATAGCTCCAAGTGCTATGCTTGATGAAATTGCTTTGAATGTAAATAGCATTCTTGAAGTTATGCAAACAAGAAATATTGCAATAGAAAATCAAAAAATCATAGATGATATAAGAGGTTTTTAATGAGTGGCTTTAGTTTAGAAAAATTCAATTTTGTATTATTATTTCCTGTGTTATCATTGTTTTTTTGGGCTATTGTTTTGCTTTTATTGGATGCATTTAAAAAACTTTCTAGAAATTTTTATATAGGAGCAAGTGTTATAGCTTTATTTAGCGCTTTGTGTTTTTTATTGCTTTATAATGGCTTTGTTTTAGATAATTCTCATGCCTTTTTTGGTTTATTTGTAAGTGATAATTATGCAATTTTTGCTCAAATAGTTATTTTAGTTTTTTCAATGCTTTATTTATTAATGGATAAAGATGAGCAAAAGGCAGAGTTTTTTTCCTTGTTTTTATTTATGATTGCTTCTTTGATATTAATGATATCAAGCACTAATTTAATTGTAATTTTCCTAGCTTTAGAAGGTTCTTCTTTAGCTCTTTATACGTTAATAGCACTAAGAGGAACTCATAATGCTATTAGCTCTAGTATAAAGTATTTTACTTTAGCTGCGGTAGGCACTGGGTTTTTTGTCTTTGCTTGTGCTTTTGTATATTTAAAAACAAAATCTTTGGATTTAGATAATCTATTGCATTCTGAATATATTTCAGATCCTATCTTGCTTTGTGCTGGGGTAATGTTTTTAGTTATTGTTGGAGTAAAACTTTCTATTGCACCTTTTCATTTTTGGTTAAAAGATGTGTATTGTGGAGTGCATACAAATTTTATAGCATTTATATCTATAGTACCAAAAATAGCTATGATAATAGTAGTTTTAAGAATTTTTTCTGCTTTAGGCGGTGGAGTAAAATTTGAATACATAGTAGCATTACTAGCAATTTTTTCTATGCTTGTTGTAAGTATAGTAGCTTTAATCCAAAAAGATGTGAAAAAAATGCTAGCATATAGTTCTATTACTCATTCTTCTTTTATATTAGCAGTTATTGTTTCTAGTATGAGTGTGAGTTCTCAAGGAGATGGGACTTCTTATTTGCTTTCAATTTTTGCTTTGTTTGTGTATTGGATATCTTTTGCTTTTGCAAATTATGGAATTTTTTTAATATTGAGTTTATTTCAAAAAAGTTCATTTGAGAGTTTTTCAGGTTTGTTTGATCAAAGACCAGTATTGTCTATAATGTTAGCTATATTCATTTTGTGTATAGCAGGTATTCCGCCTTTTGGTATTTTTTGGGGTAAAATTTTAATTTTAGCTTCTATTTTAAATTCAGGCTATTATGTACTTGTATTTGCTATAGCTTTAAGTTCTATGATTATGCTTTATGCTTATTTAAAAATTTTAATTTATGTTTTTTTCAAAAAGGCTCAAATCATAGAAAGTGCAAACTTAGATGTAAAACAAAAGATTATTTTATGCTTGTGTTTGATTGGAAGTGTTTCTTGCGTGTTTTTGCTTTTGTAAAATAATATTGCTATAATCACGCTTATGATAAGGGTTTTATTTTTATTTTTATTAAGTATAACTTATACATTTTCTTTTGAAATTATTGTTAATAAAGGGGAAGAGCATAAACGCCCTTTTACGCTTTTGCATTTAAAAGATGATAAGGATTTTACTTGCAAAAGCGTTTTTGAATTTGAAAAAACCCATTTTGAGTGCAATGTTTTAGGTGTTAGCAATATGCAGTTTCAAAATAAAGAATTTGATGATTTTACGATTTATTTTGAAAAGCACCAAACTTTTTTGACAATCAAAATCTATCCTAAAATTTTAGCTAAGATGTTTAATTATTCTCAAGATATTTTTAATGCTAAAGAAATTCAAAGTCAAAGTGAAGATGCTTCTAAGCATTTTGTATTTATTTTTACCAAAGATTTAAGGTATTATAAACCTAGCGATGGGCTTGATTTTGATATTTATTTTGATGATGCATTAATGCCTTATATTGGAGCATTAGATTTAAATTCTAATCCTATGGAAACTTCAAAAAGTGCAGATTTTAATGCTTATTTTAGTATAAAACAAGAATATGAAGCAAAAAAATATGATCAGGTTTTAAGGGATGCAACTAGCGCTATTAAGCGTTATCAGGGTAGTGTATTTATGAATGAATTTGAGCTTTATAAATTAAGAGCTCAAAATAAACTATACACTTATGAACTTGATAAAGACCAAGTAATTTTAGAGCAAATGTTAGATGATGCTAAAAGATGGGTAAGAACTTATATTAACGATAAAGATTATACAGAAGTAATGTATATTATGATGAGAGTTTATATGGGTTTATCGCAAAGATCTAATGTTGAATATATTATAGATACTTTAAATACTGAACACAAAGGCGATAAATATACTATAATGGCTTTACTTGATTATGCAGATTATTTGTATCATTTGGGTAAAAAAAATACCGCAAATAATATTTATCAAGATGTGTATTATTCTACTCCAAATGCAGATTTAGCCAGTAGAGCTGCTTTATTTTTATCAAAAAATCATCTAGAGGCAAAAAATATAAAAGAAGCCAAAGAGTTAGCAAATAAAATTTTAGAATCAAACCCTGAATTTTTCATGAGTGATTTGGAAAATTCTCTATTATTAGCAAAAGCTTTTGCTAATAATAGGGTTTATGATTTAAGTTCTAAAATTTATGAGTATATTTTTACGCATTTAACCAAGGTAGATAAAGAATATGAAAGAGTATTAAAAGATCTTGCCTTGTCTTTATTAAATGCAAATGAGCATATTAAAGCTCAAAAATATTTAGATCTTTATGCAGAAGATTTTCCTTTGGGTGAATATGTGAGTTTAATTAAAGAAGCACAAGATAAAAACTTTTTATATTTAAAAGATGCTAATGCAAGCTTTTTGCATCAAAAATATGAAGAAATTATGAAAAAATACGCTGGAGAAATTTCTAGTAAGGCGCTGTTTGATAATGTCAAATTATATTTTCAAGAAAAAAATTATGAAAAGGTTATAAGTTATCAAAAAGACATTGAAAAATACTCCAATAAAGAAGTAAAAAATCTTTTAGAACAAGCTGCTATTTTGGTTTTAGAGCAAAGATTAAAAAATGATGAGTGTTTGGCTGCTATTAAAATATATGATGATTTTAAAGCTTATAATATAGGAGGCAAAATACAAAATAAAAAACAAATGCTTGAGTGTTTTAAACGCACAACGCGCATAGAAGAAGCTAAAAAATACATAGTGGAAAATGAAAACGATGATATTATCTTTTATAAGCTTCAAAGTGCTGATTTAGCTCTTAAAGATAAACGCTATAACTTTGTTATAAAAACAATTAACGATATTTTAAACACAAGAACGATTATTAGCGATAATGAAAAATTTGAAGCAAATTATATTAAATTTTTTGCCGAACTTAGATTGCAAGATTATAATGCCATGATAAGAACTTTACAAAAACTAGAGCAATTTCCTATGAATTATCGTATGGTGGAATTATATTATGAGTTTTTGCGTTATTGTGAAAAAAATAATTTTCTAACAAGTATTTTAAACTATGCTCCAAAGGCTATTGATTATCAAAACTTAAAGGGAGTAAATCTTTTTAGTCCCGATTTAGAATTTATCTATATCAAAGCTTTAAAACAAAGCAATCAAGCTCAAAAAGCCTTAACTTTGTTTAAAGACTTACTTGCTAATCCTTTAAAAGATGATGAGCGCGCAAGAGTTTTTTATGTGCAAAGCAATATTTATGAAGATTTAAAAGATGTGCAAAATCAAAAACAAAGCTTACAAAATTGTATAGATATTAATGTAACGAGTAATTGGCAAAATTTATGTAAAGATAAATTAAATGTCTTAAATACTCAGCCTTGATATTTTTTTAAAATATAAGCTTTTAAATTCTCATAAGCACTTTGAAAATCTAAAATTTCTTTATTGAATTTTTTATTAAAAGTTCTTTGTCTTTTGGCAAGTTGTCTTGTATGGATGATGATGAGCTCTTCAAGCTCATTTAAATTTATTTTTTTATCTAAAAACTCTTTGCATTCTTTTAAACCTATGGAGTTTAGTGCTTTTAAATGATGATCATAATTATCAAATAACATTTTAGCTTCATCTATTAAGCCCTCATTTAGCATATTTTTAGTGCGCTTGATAATGCGTTTTTCTAAAAGATCTTTTTGCCAAGAAATTTCAAAAATATCAAGTTTTTTAATCAAAGCTTCTTGTTTGGTTTCTTTTAAAACTTCACTTGGAATTTTATTGGTTTGCTCATAAATTCCAAGCCATTTTTTCAAACGATAAGTATCGTTTTTTTCTATTTTTGCTTGTGGATCAATTTTTATCATTAAATGATAAATTTCATCATTACTTAGTGTGCTTTGGCTTTCTTTAAAATTTTCACTCAAACCATCCATTAAGGCTTTTAGATAAAAACTAGTTCCACCTGTGATGATAAGCATTTGATTGTTTTTTTGAGCAAAGGCTTTTGCTTTTTTGTATTCTTCAAAAAACAAAGCAATGTTAAAATGCTCATTGACATTTAACAAATTTATACCAAAATAATCAAGCTCATCTAGGGTTTTTTGCTCTGTTTTTGCTGAAGCGATGTTGATTTGTTTATACACGCAAAGACTATCAAGGCTTAAAATACTTGCGTTAAATTCATAGGCTAGTTTATTAGCAAGTTCTGTTTTGCCACTTGCAGTGGTTCCAATGAGTGCAAATTCAAAAAACATCGTAAAAATATCCTAAATTTAAAATTATTTTAGTAAAATCATAACAAAAATATATTATAAAGAGAAAAAATGCCTATATTAAAAGAAAAATTGAAAGATATTTTAGACTTGATAGTTTTTAAGCATTCTATTTTTGCTTTGCCCTTTTTATTTACTTCAATGATTGTGGCTTCTGTTATTTTAAATGATAGCACTTGGTTTGGCTTTAAGGCTTTATTTTTGGGTGTTATTTGTGCAGTGAGTGCAAGAAATTTTGCAATGGCGATTAATCGTTTGATGGATGAGGATATTGATAAAAATAATCCAAGGTGTGCAAATAGACCTAATATCGATGGGCGTATAGGTAAAACTAGTATTTTACTTTTTATTATTTTAAATGCTATTGTTTTTGTTTTGGCAAGTTATTTTATTAATAAGCTAGCTTTTGCTCTTTCCTTGCCGGTATTATTTATTTTAGCTATTTATTCAGCTTTTAAAAGATTTTCATCCTTAGCGCATTTAGTATTAGGATTTTGCTTAGGGCTTGCTCCTATTGCAGGTAGCATTGTAGTTTTGGGAAGTATTGAAATTTATAGTGTGATTTTGTGTTTGGGTGTTACTTTTTGGACAGCTGGTTTTGATTTGCTTTATGCTTTGCAAGATATGGAATATGATAAAAAAACAGGCTTGTACTCTATACCTGCTAAATTTGGGCTTGAGGCAACCTTATTTATCTCAGCGTTTTGTCATGTTTTAGCAGTACTTTTTTGGCTTTTATTTGTTTGGGTGGCTCCAACGGGAAATATTGCCTTTTTAGGCGTGATAATTAGTGCGATTATTTTATTTTTTGAGCACCGCATAGTTAGAAAGAATTTTGCAAAAATTGATAAAGCATTTTTTACTTTAAATGGGTATTTAAGTATAGTGTTTTTTATATTTATTTGGGTTGATCTTTTATGGAGATAAATTTTTTTAAAAGCTCATTAGAACTTGAGTTTGAAGAGAGTAAAGAAAGATATGAAGAGTTTTTGCAAGAATATCTTTCAAGTAATAACTATGTTAATTTAAGCAAATGGAAAAAGCTTGCCTCAAGAGTGGAATTTAGCGAGGGTGAGCAAATTATTTTTGATTTGCTTATGGATTTAAAGCAAGAATTGTATTTGATAAAAAATGATATCAATAAAACAAAATTATTTACAGATTTAAAATATAAAGCTTTTGTGGTAGGTGTAAATTTTGCACACATTCAATTTAAAGATAAGTGTTTAACTCAAGATGAGGAATATTATGCAAGATTTGAGTTAAATGGTCAAAAAATTAGTATTTTTTTTAAAGCTTTAAATGAAAATGAGGCAAAAATTACACAAATAAAAGCAGAAGATGAGCTTGTGTATGATAATTTTGTGGCAAATATGCAAAGAGCGATGATTAAGATTTTAAAGGAGCAAGAAAATGGGTAGTGATTTATTATTGTGGCTTGTGGTAGCTTTATTAATTTTTGCTATGTTTGCTTATATGATGATAAAAGAAAAAGAAAGTATTGCTAAGATTAACGAGCTTGGTAAGATGATAGAAGATTTAAACAAGCAATATCATTATTTAAAAAAAGAAAGTTTAGATGAACAAGAGCAAGAAAAAGAGGAAATAGATACTGAAGCCATTAAAGAAGAGCTAAAAGAAGAACTTTTGCAGATATTAGAACAAAAAATTAATCAAAATATCATTCCTATTTTAAGTGCTTTAAAAGAAGTAGAAGAGGTGATTGAAGAATTTCAAAGTGAGCAAAAAAATCGTTTATTAAATTTAGAACAAAAAACTCAAAGCATTACAAAATTAAGCCCAAGCTATGATAATGAAGAACAAAAGGTAATAGAGCTTTTTAATCAAAAAAAATCCATTGAGCAAATTGCCAAAGATTTGCGTATAGGTATGGGTAGAGTTGAGCTTATTTTGAAATTTAATAAATTATTATAAAGGCCTTTGATGTTGGTAGATAGTTATGGAAGAGTGATAGATTATTTAAGAATTTCAGTAACACAAAGATGTAATTTTCGTTGCCTTTATTGTATGCCAAAAACTCCATTTGAATGGAGTGCTAAGGAAAATCTTTTATCATTTGAAGAACTTTTTATGTTTGTTAAAGTTTGCATTGATGAAGGGGTTAAGAAAATTCGTATTACAGGCGGTGAGCCTTTAGTAAGAAAAGATTTGCATAAATTTATTGCTATGATTAGTGAGTATAAGCAGGATATAGACTTAGCACTTACTACTAATGCTTCTTTGTTAAAACAACAAGCAAAAGATTTAAGACAGGCAGGTTTAAAAAGAATTAATATCTCTTTAGATACCTTAAAAGAAGAAGTGGCTTTTAAGTTAGCCCAAAAAAATATACTTAAAGATGTATTAAATGGTATTAATGAGGCTTTAGAATTAGGCTTTAATATTAAATTTAACACCGTAGCTCTTAAAGGGATTAATGATAGTGAATTTATCGATCTTTTAGAATTTGCCAAAGCACGCAAAAGCCAAATTCGCTTTATAGAATTTATGGAAAATTATCATGCTTATGGAGATTTAAAAGGCTTAAAATCAGCAGAAATTTTAAATATTATTGCTCAAAAATATTCTTTTAAACAAGGACAAAAAAGTCCAAATGCACCTGCGACTATTTATGAGCTTGAAGATGGGTATGAGTTTGGCATTATTGATCCACATAGCCATGATTTTTGTGATAGTTGTAACCGTATAAGACTTTCAGCTGAAGGGCTTTTAATACCTTGTTTATATTATGATGAAGCTTTAAGCATTAAAAAGGCTATACGTAATAAAGACATAGCAGGTGCTTGTGAGGTTTTAAAAACCGTGATAAAAAATAAATCAGAAAAAAATAGATGGGCAGAAAATGAAGCCAATCAAAGTTCTACAAGAGCCTTTTATCAAACAGGTGGATAATGGAAGTTGTTGAAACTTTTTTAAGCTTGCAAGGTGAGGGAAAATATAGTGGAAATTTAGCTGTATTTGTAAGGTTTGCTGGGTGTAATTTTAACTGTATAGGCTTTGGAGTAAAAAAAGAAAAAGATTCTAAAATACTTTTGGGCTGTGATACTATAAGAGCTGTTTTTACCAAAGAATTTAAAACTTGTTATAAAACCTATACTTCAGCAAAGCTTTTTGATGAGGTTTTAAAGTTAGCAAATTCACGCAAAGCTATGGTTGTTATTACCGGTGGTGAGCCTTTATTAAATTATCAAAATAAAGATTTTTTGTGTTTTATTAATTTGCTTTTAGAAAATGATTTTAAAGTGCATTTTGAAACAAATGCAAGCATTGAAATTGATTTTGAAAAATATCCTTTGTATAAAAAATGTTATTTTGCTTTGGGTGTAAAGCTTAGTAATAGCGGGGTTAAAAAAGAAAAAAGGATTAATGAAAAAGCGTTGAAAGCTTTTAAATATTATGCTAAAGATAGTTTTTATAAATTTGTTTTAGATAAGGATTTTTTACAAGAAAATAAAGCCTTAGGCGAAATTAATGAAATTTTACAAATTTGTGAAAATGAGGTATTTTGCATGCCTATGGGGTCAAGTGAAGAAGAAATTTCTAAAAATGCCTTAAGTGTTGCTGAATTTTGTATAAAAAATGGATATAATTACTCCGATAGATTGCATATTAGAATTTGGGGAGATAAAGAAGGCGTATGATTATTAGAAAAATGTTTGAATTTGAAAATGCTCATATTGTTAGATTTTGTAGCTCCAAGCGATGTAAAACAAGCATACATGGCCACTCTTATAAGGTAGAAATTTTACTTGAGAGTAAATACCTTGACAATGCGGGAATGGTATATGATTTTGGTTTGTTAAAAGATGAAATAAAACAAATTATTGATAGTTTTGACCATGCTATTACGCTTTTTAAAGATGATGATAAAGTTTATTTAGAAGATATGAAAAAACACTCACAAAGATGGGTAAGTTTACCTGTGAATGTAAGTGCAGAAAATTTTGTACGCATATTTTTTGTACTGATAGATACCTTGCTTTTAAAGACTAAGATGGTCAATGGAGAGCAAGGTGTTAGTTTAAAAAGTATTATTGTGCATGAAACAAGAACAGGCTATGCACAAGGTTTTAGAGAAGATGCTTATAGTGAGTTTTTACCAAAGATAAATTTGGCAGATATTGAATTTTCACAAGCTATAAGCGATGAATGGAAAGATAAAGATTTTTTTAAAAAACTTCAAGATGCAAATTTTGTTTTTATTAATCAAAAGGAGGTGTAATGAAAAAGATTTTATTGATTGTGCCATTATTGTTTTTTATTGCTTGCTCAAGTCAAGAAGATACAAACGTAAAAAAAGAGGTGCAGACTGAGCAAGTTCAAATTGAGCAAAGTGATTCTAATGTGATTATAGATGATGATACGCTTCCTATACCTGTAGATGATGATATCAAAGATGAAAATAACACACAAGGACAGTGATGGATCAAAGTTATGAGTTTTTTTTAGCATTGCATGTATATAGTTTATACGCAAATGGCTTTTTAATGTTGTTTTATTTGTATTTAACTCAAAGTAGTTTTTCGCAAGAGTTTATTTTTATAAAAAGAATTCGCCTATTTTTGCCAATTTATTATTTATTTTTAGCAATTACACTTTTTACAGGAAGTTTGCTTTGGGCTTTAAAGCATTTTGAGCTAAATTTATACATGCTTTCTATGTGGTTTTGTTGGATTTTTATCTTTGCTTTGGCTATTTATCAATTTGTTTTATTTAAAAAAGCAAGATTGTTCAAACGTTATGCTAAATTTAGATTTTTAAGCTTTTTTATTTTATGTTTAGGAATATTTTTACTTTTTGTGCCTTATTTGCTTCAAAGGTTTTATTTTTAATGCGATTTTTGTATCACCCACAAAGCGGTGCTTTAAATTTAGAGTTAGAAAATGAAGCTTTCTTGCATTTAAAAGCTAGAAGAATGAAAGTAGGCGATAAAATCATATTAAAAAATTTAAAAGATTTTTTTGCTTATACTTATGAATGCATAGAGTTTTCTAGACGCTCATGTGCATTAAATTTACTTGATAAAAAAGAAGAAAAACAAGAATTAAAAACGCATTTACACCTAGCTTTAGCGGTGATTGATCCAAAGATTATAGAAAAAACCTTACCTTTTTTAAATGAACTTGGAGTAGCTAAGCTTTCTTTTGTGTATATGGATTATTCACAAAAGAATTTTAAATTAGATTTTAAAAGAATGGAAAAGATTCTTATAGAATCATCCCAGCAATGCGGTCGTGCCTCTTTAATGGAGCTTGAAAGCTTTGATGATTTTAAAAAATTTCAGCAAGCTTATGAAAATATTGTTTTAATAGACTTTGAAGGTGAAGATTTGATGGGATTTGAACCTAGTAAACATGTATTTTTAATAGGCGCTGAAGGTGGATTTTCGCAAAAAGAAAGAGAGGAGAATGTAAAAAAAGCAAAATTACAGGCTGGTTTTATACTTAAAGCGCAAACAGCTTTAATAGGGGTTGCTTCAAAATTCATAATTTAAAAACATGCTTAAATTTAGCTATTTTTTATATAAAAATTTATATAATTACGCCTTAATGTTTTGAAAAAGGATAAACAATGAAAAAAGAAATTCACCCAGAATATGTAGAATGCAAAGTTAGTTGTGCTTGTGGAAATTCTTTTACTACTAAGTCAAATAAACCAGAAATTAAAGTTGATATTTGCTCAAGTTGTCATCCATTTTTTACAGGTAGTGAAAAAATCGTAGATGCTGCGGGTCGTGTAGAGAAATTTAAGAAAAAATACGCAATGCAATAATGTTATATTTTATTCCTACGCCCATAGGAAATTTAAACGATATTTCTTTTCATTCTTTAGAAATTTTACAAAAATGCAAACTCTTTTTATGCGAAGATACGAGAGTTTGCAAATCCTTAGTTCATCTCCTTAATGAAAAATTTAATTTAGAAATAAAACCTGATAAATATTTAGCCTTACATACTCATAATGAAAAAGATTTTTTAGCAAAAATAGATGATGATTTTTTTAAACAAGATGTTGCATATTTGAGTGATGCGGGTATGCCAGGTATTAGTGATCCGGGGCAATTTTTAATTGAATATGCCATTAAAAATAATATTGATTATGAAGTCTTGGCAGGGTCAAATGCTGCTTTACTTGCATTAGTTTCAAGTGCATTTTGTAAAAAAGAATTTATTTTTATGGGTTTTTTGGCTAATAAAAATCCTCAAAGACAAAAAGATATTGAAAATTTAATGCTTAATCCTTATCCTAGTATAGTCTATGAAGCACCTACTAGGATACTTAATTTAGTAGAAGAAATTAGTAAAATTGATCCTTTAAGAGAAATTTTTATCATAAAAGAAGCAACAAAGAAATTTGAAGCCAAATTTAGAGCAAATGCCTTAGAAGCTTTAGAAAAATTAAAAACAATGGACTTGCGTGGTGAATGGTGTGTAGTCGTAAGTGCTAAAGAAAAGCAATTTCACCAAAATACCTTGTGTGAGCAAGATATTTATGAACTTGATTTGCCTTTAAAAACAAAGGCAAAGCTTCTTTCAAAAATCAATGCGAAATCTCCAAAAGAAAATTATCAAAAACTGCTTTTAAGTTGAATTTGGTTATTATTTAAAAATGATAGTTTATGGTAAGCAAGTGTTTTTTTATATCTTAGAAAAGCACAAAGAAAAAATTAAAGAAATTTATTTAGCAAAAGAATGTGAAAAAGCTGATTTTTCAAAAATAGCAAAGGCGTCAAAAAAAATTAAAAAACTTGATTTTAAGGCCGCGCAAAGTTTGGCAAGAGGTGGAAATCATCAAGGTTTTTTAATGGAAATTGATGATTTTGAATTTAGCTCTTTTGAGAGTTTAAAAGAAAAAGATTTTATAGTTATTTTATATAATATTAGCGATGTTGGAAATATAGGCGCTATCGTGCGTAGTGCTTATGCTTTGGGTGCTGATGGGATTATTTTGGTAGCTAAAAGTGTGGCTATGGATGGAGTTATTCGTGCAAGTAGTGGCGCGGCTTTAGATATGAAAATAGTTTTAAATGATGATATTTTAAGCATGATAAATGAATTAAAACAAAAAGGTTTTTATATCTATGCTAGCGCAAGCGGAGGTAGTGATATACATACTATCAAGGCCAAAAATAAAAAAGTTTTGATTATGGGAAGTGAGGGTTTTGGTATAGCGCCAAAGGTGCTTAAAAAATGCGATGAATGTGTAGGGATAAAAATGCACAATGATTTTGATAGTTTAAATGTTAGTGCAGCATTTGCAATACTTTGCGATAGGATGAAAAATGGATAGTTGGAAAAAATTAGAAGATTTAAATTTATTAGAAGTTCAAAAAAGAACACAAATAGAAATAACTTGTCTTGAATATATTATTAAAAAAGATTTTAAGTCTTTATCTCGTTTTAATATAAATGGTTTTATCAAAATTTTACAAAGAGAATATGAGCTTGATTTTTCTAGCTTTTTAGAAGAATATCATGCCTATTTAGAAGAAAATGGTATTGAGAAAAAAAATCATGTGCATATTGCTCCTAGAATGAACTCATATACCAAAGAAAGCTCAAGTGTATGGTATATTGTGATTATAGTAGTAGTGCTTTTGATAGTGGCTTTAGCTTGGGGTGTTTCAAGATTTTTCCAAAGTTCCACACTAGATGAAAATACTACTAATGTGCTAAATCAAGAACAAATTATCTTAGAAGAAAAAGTTGATGAGAATGAAACTCCGGTTCTTAATTTTTTTGCTGATGAAACCACAGAAAACAATGAAACAAACACAAGTGCTATTTTAGAACCAATAGATGAGAGTAATAATACTATAGAAGAAACATTAGAGGGTAATACTAGTTTAAATATGCCCGAAGAAAATATGGTTTTGCTTAAAGAAAGTATTATAAGACCAAGTGCAGAGCTTTGGCTTGGTATGGTAGATTTAAAAACTTTTAGAAAAAGTTCTTTGACTATTAAAAATGATTATACTTTATCTTTAGATAAAGATATGCTTATTACTACGGGTCATGCTGCTTTTAGTTTAAATGATGAGAATAATAATACTTTAGAGTTTAAAAATGGCGTGTCTAAGTTTTTAATGATTAAAGATGGTAAAATCAAACAAATTGCAAAAGCTGAGTTTATAAAAGAAAATAGAGGAAAATTATGGTAAGAATTTTAATATTTTCCATTTTTTTTGCTCTTAATGCTTTTGCGCTAAGTGCTTTAGAAGTTGCTAAGCATATTGTTAATGATAATTCTAAAGATGCACAATTGGAACTTTTGTTTGCAAGAAATGATTATAAAGATGAGCGCGGAAATGTAGATATTTACACTATTTCTCAAATTTTAAAAACCAATTCTTTGGCAAATTTTATATTAAATGAACCAAAAACTTTAACTTTTAGTTTTAAAGCCCAAGCTGATTCTGTTTTGTTTTTTAAAACAATCAATGATACTTTAAATGAACTAGGTTATATTTATTTTATACCAACTGAATTAACTTTAAGGGAAAACTATATCACATATAAGTTAGCCGTAGATTCTCAGTACATGCTTGATCCAGGAGTTTTTTATAAGGCTTTGTTGGGTAGTTCTGTTTTTATTAAAGATATTTATAAAATTTCAGAGTTAAATTATGAATATGAGCTAGATTTTTCAAAAGCAAAACCTAAAGTCAATACTCAAATTCCATTAAATACTATTACTCAATTAAACAAACCTTTAAGAGAATATATTATTGATTTGCAAGGTGCAAAAAGTATGGAGCTTAGTGCACACAATCTTGATTCTTGGTTTTGCAAAATTCAATTTTTAGATAAAAACTTAAATTTTATACAAGGTGTAGAAAATACACATAAGCAAAATGAAGTAAATGTAAATATACCATTGGGCGCAAAATATGCTATTATAGGAGATATGTTTAGCCTTGATAATATAAAAAGGGGTTTAAAAATTTACTTAAGACGCTAAAAAGGACGGACGATGTTTGAAGAAATTCATTTTAATACCATAGAAAGACTTCCAAATTATGTTTTTGCTGAAGTTAATGCGATTAAAATGGCAGCAAGAAGAGCAGGGGAGGATATAATAGATTTTTCTATGGGAAATCCTGATGGCAAAACTCCTCAGCATATTATAGACAAGCTTTGCGAAAGTGCAAATAAAGACAAAACTTCAGGGTATTCTGCTTCGAGTGGAATTTATAAACTAAGACTTGCAATTTGTAATTGGTATAAAAGAAAATATGATGTTGATTTAGATCCTGAAAGTGAAGTAGTTGCAACGATGGGCTCTAAAGAAGGCTTTGTAAATTTAGCAAGAGCTGTTATTAACCCAGGAGATGTAGCTATTGTGCCTACGCCTGCTTATCCTATACATACTCAAGCTTTTATCATAGCAGGTGGTAATGTAGCAACTATGAATTTTGATTTTAATGAAAATTATGAATTAAACGAAAATACTTTTTTTGAAAATTTACAAAAAACATTGCATGAAAGTATTCCGCGTCCAAAATATGTAGTGGTAAATTTTCCGCATAATCCTACAACAGTTACAGTGGAAAAAAGTTTTTATGAGAGATTGGTTGCTATGGCAAAAAAAGAAAGATTTTATATTATTTCTGATATTGCTTATGCGGACTTAACTTTTGGCTCTTATAAAACTCCTTCGATTTTTGAAGTTGAAGGTGCTAAAGATGTAGCAGTAGAAACCTATACACTTTCAAAATCTTACAACATGGCAGGTTGGCGTGTAGGTTTTGTGGTGGGTAATAAACGCTTAATTGCGGCTTTGAAAAAGATCAAATCTTGGTTTGATTATGGTATGTATACGCCTATACAAGTTGCTGCTACTGTAGCTTTAGATGGGGATCAAACTTGTGTTGAAGAGATTAAGGCAACTTATGCAAAAAGATTGGAAGTCTTACTAGAATCATTTTACCAAGCAGGATGGGAATTAAAAAAACCTAATGCAAGTATGTTTGTTTGGGCAAAACTCCCTCAAAGCAAGGCCTATCTTGGTAGTATGGAATTTTCTAAGCAGCTTTTACAAAAAGCAAATGTAGCAGTAAGTCCTGGAGTTGGCTTTGGTGAAGCGGGTAATGAGTATGTTAGAATAGCTTTAATAGAAAATGAAAACCGTATTCGTCAAGCAGCAAGAAATATCAAAAAATACTTAAGAGAATAAAATGAAAATAGCGATTTTAGGCTATGGCACGGTAGGAAGTGCTGTTGTAGAAACTTTGTTAAAAAATCAAGATTTAATTAAAGCAAGATGTGATGAAGAAATTATTCCGGTAATTGCTTTAGCAAGAAGTGCAAAACCAAATGCATTGATTCCTGTGGTTAATGATATTGATGAGGTTTTAGAGTGTGAAGATATTGATGTATTTGTGGAGTTAATGGGTGGTATTGATTTATCCTTTGAGATAATTTCAAAAATTTTAAAAAGAAAAAAATCAGTAGTAACTGCTAATAAAGCTTTACTTGCTTATCATCGTTATGAGCTTGAAAAATTAGCACAAGATACAGCTTTTGGTTATGAGGCAAGTGTAGCAGGTGGAATTCCTATTATTAAAATTTTAAAAGAGGGTTTGAGTGCCAATAATATCGTTTCTATTAAAGGCATTTTAAATGGCACAAGTAATTATATTTTAAGCAAGATGGCAGAAGATAATGCCAAATTTCAAGAAGTATTAAAAAAAGCCCAAGATTTAGGATATGCTGAAGCTGATCCTACTTTTGATATAGAAGGATTTGATGCTGCGCACAAGCTTTTAATTTTAGCAAATATTGCTTATGGATTAAGAGTAAAACCTGAGGATATCTTGATTGAGGGTATTAGTAAGGTAAGCGATGAGGATGTTTATTTTGCAAAGGAATTTGAGTACACCATAAAACATTTAGGTATTGCTAAAATAAAAGATGAAAAAATAGAATTAAGGGTTCATCCTGTTATGTTAAATAAAGATAAAATGTTAGCAAAAGTTGATGGGGTGATGAATGCTATCAGTATAGATGGGGATATTTTGGGCGAAAGTTTATACTATGGTCCAGGAGCAGGTGGTAAGGCAACTGCAAGTGCTGTTGTAGCAGATTTAATTGATATAGCAAGAAAAGAAAAAAATAGTGCTATTTTTGGATATTTAAATGATACTTCTTATAAGCTTTTAAATAAGGATGAAATTTATACAAGGTATTATCTAAGATTAAAGGTATTAGATAAAATAGGGGTTTTATCAAAAATTACACAATTAATGAGCGAACATCAAATTTCAATTGATACTTTTTTGCAAAAGCCAAAAAAAGAAAAGCAAGATTGTAGTACTTTATTTTTTATTACTCATCAAACTTATGAAAAAAATATACAAATTTTAACTCAAAAACTTAAAGAACAAGAATTTGTTGAAGATGATGTTTTTATGATGAGAATAGAAGATTAAATGGCTTTATCACAGTATCTTTTTGGTATAAAAGGTGAAGATATAGCATGTGAATATCTTAAAAATAAAGATTTTGAAATTTTAGAAAGAAATTTTCATTCTAAATTTGGAGAAATTGATATTATTGCTAAAAAAGATAAAATTTTACATTTTATTGAAGTTAAAAGTACACAAGGAAATTATGAAGTAGCCTATAGACTAGATGGCAAAAAATTTAACAAAATTATTAAAACCATAGAGTATTACTTTATGAAACACAAAAGTAATGAAAATTTTCAATTAGATTTACTTTGCGTGTATAAAGATGATATAAAACTTTTAGAAAACATTAGTTATTAAGAGAATGTTTATTTTAATCTAATAAAATCTTAAAAAATTAAAGGAGATAACATGGGAAAATATATTGATTTAACTGCAGAAAATTTTGCACAAGCAAAAGAAGGCGTAGCTTTAGTAGATTTTTGGGCTCCATGGTGCGGACCTTGTAGAATGCTTGCACCGGTAATTGATGAGCTTGCAAATGATTTTGATGGCAAGGCTAAAATTTGCAAAGTAAATACAGAAGAGCAAGGTGATTTAGCTGCGCAATTTGGTGTAAGATCTATTCCAACTATCTTTTTCTTTAAAGATGGTGAAGTGGTTGATCAATTGGTTGGTGCTCAATCAAAACAAGTTTTAGCAGATAAACTAAACTCACTTTTATAATCTCAAGCCACTTTTAGTGGCTTTTCTTCATATTTTTTACTATTTAATAATTTTTATTATTTATAATTAAAGAAAAATTTGTATAATATCTCTGAAATAAATCACAAGGAAAATAACGATGTTAGATTTAGCTATTATAGGCGGTGGCCCTGCTGGTTTAAGTGCGGGATTATATGCTACTAGAGGCGGATTAAAAAATGTTGTAATGTTTGAAAAAGGTACACCAGGTGGGCAAATAACTTCAAGTTCAGAAATTGAAAATTATCCTGGAGTTGCACAAGTTTTAGATGGAATTTCTTTTATGGCTCCATGGAATGAGCAATGTATGCGTTTTGGTTTAAAACATGAAATGATAGGTGTAGAACAAATTAGCAAAAATACTGATGGTAGTTTTAATATCAAATTAGAAAATGGTAAAGTCGAACAAGCAAAGGCTGTTATTGTTTGTACAGGTTCTACCCCACGTCGTGCAGGTTTTAAAGGCGAGGATGAATTTTTTGGCAAAGGTGTAAGTACTTGTGCAACTTGCGATGGATTTTTTTATAAAAATAAAGAAGTAGCTGTTTTAGGTGGAGGAGATACAGCCTTAGAAGAGGCATTGTATCTAGCTAATATTTGCTCAAAAGTATATTTAATCCATAGAAGAGATGAGTTTAGAGCAGCGCCTTCAACGGTAGAAAAAGTAAGAAATAATGATAAAATAGAATTAATCACAAATGCAGTGGTTGATGAGGTTTGTGGTGATAATATGGGTGTTAATAAGGTAAAAATAGCATTTAATGATGGCTCTAAAAGAGATCTTGATGTGCCTGGAATTTTTACCTTTGTTGGATTGAATGTGAGAAATGAAATCTTAAAACAAGAAAATGGTGAGTTTTTATGTGCTATGGAAGAAGGTGGTCAAGTGAGTGTTGATCTTAAAATGCAAACTAATATAGCAGGGTTGTTTGCAGCAGGTGATTTAAGAAAAGATGCTCCAAAACAAGTAATATGTGCAGCAGGTGATGGAGCAGTAGCAGCACTTAGTGCTTTAGCATATATTGAAAATTTGCATTAATCTTCACATAAATTTCACAAAAATTAATTAAGATTCTCCTATAAAAAATCAAGGAGAATCTAAAATGAAAAAAATACTAATTCTAAGTACAACTTTAGCGCTAATGGCTAGTGCAAATATTACACAACAAAATACTAATTCATATCAACAAAATATGCCTCATATGCCTCAGTATAATCCTTATGCGCAAAATTATTATGGGCTTTCTAAACCTATTATGGATAAAATTCAAAGTTCTTTTCCTGGAGCTTTTATTGTAGATGTGGATTGGGAAGAATTTGGTTATGAAATTAAACTAAGTAATAATATGGAAATGTTTTTTGATAGAAATGGAAATTTTTTAGGGCAAAAATGGGATGATTAATTAAAAGCGTTATTTGCTTTTAAATAAATAAACGCTACAATTTTTCAAATTCTAAAAAGGCAGATTTAAAATGATTAATATTGGAATCCATGGAAGTAATGGGCGTATGGGTACTCAAATAAGACTTTGCCTAGAAGATGATGAGCAGGCAAAGGCTAGTGCGTTTTTTGATCAAGGATCAAATTATGAAGATTTTTTTAATAAATGTGATGTAATTATTGATTTTTCTACTCCAAAGGGTTGTGAGGATTTGCTTTTATATGCAAGAAGTAATCCCAAGCCTTTGGTGATAGGTACTACAGGTTTAGATGCTAAGCAAAATGAGTTAATGCAAAGTGCAAGTATTACTATGCCTATTCTTTATGCAACTAATATGTCTTTTGGTGTGGCGATTTTAAAAAAGCTTTCTTATTTAGCTAGTGAGACTTTGAGAGATTTTGATATAGAAATACTTGAAATGCATCATAATAAGAAAAAAGATGCTCCAAGTGGTACCGCAATGACTTTAGCACAAAATGTTGCTAAGGCTAGAAATTTAGACTTAGAAAAGGTCAGAGTAAGCGGTAGAGATGGGGTTATTGGGCAAAGAAGTAAAGATGAAATCGCGGTGATGAGTTTAAGAGGCGGTGATATAGTAGGTTCACATAGGGTTGGTTTTTACAATGAAGGTGAATTTATAGAATTAAATCATACGGCTACTTCAAGAGCTACTTTTGCAAAAGGTGCGATAAAATGTGCAAAATGGTTAGCTTCTCAAGAAAATGGCTTATATGATATAGATGATTGTTTAGGAATTTAAATGTGTGCAGTAGTTGGAGTAATTAATTCAAAAAATGCAAGTACGGTGGCTTATTATGCTTTGTTTGCTATGCAACATCGTGGACAAGAAGCAAGTGGGATTAGCGTAAGTGATGGTTTGGGTATCAAAACACACAAAGCTAAAGGTGAAGTAGGGCAAATTTTTAATACACAAATTCTAGCAGGATTAAAAGGCGAGATAGCCATAGGACATAATCGTTATTCTACTGCAGGAAATTCTTCTTTGCATGATGCCCAACCTGTTGCAGCTACTTGTTCTTTGGGTGATATTTCTTTAGTGCATAATGGAAATTTGATTAATAAAGAAGAAGTTAGAAAAGAACTGATTAACAACGGGGCTATTTTTCATTCTAATATGGATACAGAAAATGTGGTACATTTAATAGCAAAAAGCAAAAAAGAAACTTTAAAAGATAGATTTATAGAAAGCTTGACTCAAAGCAAGGGAGCGTATTGTTTTATGCTTGCTAGTAAAAATCAACTTTTTGTAGTAAGAGATCCTTATGGGGTTAGACCTTTATCTTTGGGTAGATTAAAAGATGGTGGGTATATTGTAGCGAGTGAAACTTGCGCTTTTGATTTGATAGAGGCTGAATTTATCCGCGATGTAAAACCAGGCGAGATGCTAGTTTTTACTCAAGGTAGTGATGAGTTTGAAAGCATTCAAGTATTTGATAAGACAGATCCAAGAATTTGCGCATTTGAGTATATTTATTTTGCTAGACCTGATAGTATTATAGAAGGTAAAAGCGTATATGAAGTGCGTAAAAAAATGGGTGAAGCCTTGGCTAAAAAATTTAAAGAAAAAGTGGATTTTGTAGTGCCAGTTCCAGATAGTGGTGTAAGTGCTGCTATAGGTTTTGCGCAATATTTAAAAATCCCACTTGAAATGGCAATAGTGAGAAATCACTATGTTGGAAGAACTTTCATAGAGCCAACTCAAGAAATGAGAAATTTGAAGGTAAAATTAAAACTCAATCCTATGAAAAAAGTCTTAGAAGGCAAAGATATAGTGGTGATTGATGATAGTGTGGTAAGAGGAACAACTTCTAAAAAAATTATTGCGCTTTTAAAACAAGCAGGTGCAAGAAAAATCCATTTAGCGATTGCATGTCCAGAAATTAAATTTCCTGATATTTATGGTATAGATACACCTACCTTTGAAGAATTAATCTCAGCTAATAAAAGCGTTGAAGAGGTTAGAGAGTATACAGGTGCAGATAGCTTGACTTTTTTGGATATTAATGAACTAGTTTCAAGTATTGGCGATGAAAGAAAATACTCTTTAATTAGTTTTGATGGGGATTATTTTATTAAATAATCCTTATCTGCATTTTAATTGTTTAAATACCTTATAGCTTTGAAAATGAGGCGGTAATCCCACTTCAAATGAAAAATCTTTATAAGTATGCCCTGGTAAATTTTTTGCAATATTGATATTATATGAAGCATCTCTTTGTTCTTGATTTGCTCTTTTTATGCTATCAAAATTTTGTTGATTAAAGATTTCACCACTTACCTCATGTTTTTTGTTATCATCAATTATCCTAAGTTCTAAAAAGCATTCAGAAATTTTAAAATTAGTATCATTAGTTACTCTACCTTTTACAATAATACTTTCTGTTGCTAAGCGTCTGTAGGTTGAAAAATTACTCAAACTTGCTTTTTTGGTATATTGATCTATAGTTAATAGTAATGAAATGGTTAAAATTAATGCTAGTATAAAGCTCACTATGCAAAAAATAATCATATATTTTTTATTTTGAACTTTTAAGTAAAGCAAAACCCAAGTTAAACCTGTAGAAGCTAACATAATAACAATGATTAAAATATGAAAAAATGTAAAATATCCCATTAAAAACACTTTGAACTAATCTCAATGTCAAAATTTTGACCTTCTTTAAAATCGGAAAATTTGGTTTTTAAATTAATAGTTTGTTGTGGATTTATTGTTTTTTCTATCATGGTTGATTTGCTTCTTAGAGGTTTTATAGTATGTATTAAATTTTTAAAAGTACTATTATCATCACTTTTCTTAAAAACTTCTACTTTTAATTTGCAGTATCTAAAGCTTTTTTTAGAAGTATTTGTTAAGCTATAATCAACGCTGAGTGAGTTATCATATACAAAAAATTGAGCATTATCTAAGCTGGTTATTCTTGATCTAACTTTAGTATCAATTAAAAAATATCCTAAATAAGCGATACCTGCTGAACATAAAATTCCTAAAAAAATCACCATAAAGGCAAAAGCAGGCTTGTTTCTGATGATTAAAGCTAAAAATAAAGTGATAATGAAAAAAAATACAACCAAGGCCATTAATAAAAAATCTATTAAGTGTAAATGAGTAGTATAAAAAATCATTTGCTCTCGAATGTGCTGGGCATTCATTATCACTTCTTTAGTTTTTAATTTGCTACTGAGCTTGTTCTTTTACTATCTTTGCTATCAACCCAAATATTTGGCACAGCTCCACCAGGTGTTAAGAAAATTTTGGCATCTTTATTAACCTTAAGTGCTTCGTTAAACTGCTTTTGAGTTTCAATTTGTTTTAAATCAAGCAAAGGATTATTTAAACTTTTTGCTATTTCTCTATTTGAATACGCTTGTGCATCAGCTTCTATTTTAACCGCACTTGCTCTACCTTTAGCACTAATTATGGTTGCATTTGCTTCCCCTTCAGCTAAAGCTGCTTTTTTAAGTGCTTCTTGATTAGCTCTTTCTACTTCGTATTTGGTTCTTTCAGCTTCTTGTTTAGCAATTTGTACTCTTTCAATTTGCTCTTTTACTTTTATAGGCAAGATAATCTCTCTAAGTTGAACTGCTTGAAGCTCAGCAGGCTCATTTGGTTGGCTTTCTATAGTTTTTCTAATACCTTGATCAATTTGCACTGCTATGGTGTTACGATTTGTTGGAAGCTCTTCTGCAGTATATTGACCTACCACATTTCTTACTACATCTCTTACAACTGGGTCAATGATTTTATTTTCCCAATTAAGCCCCCATGTCGCGATAGTTTGAGGAACCTGTAAAGGATTTAATCTATATTGAACAGTTACATCAATAGACACAGGCAAACCTCTCGAATCAAGCACCGAAATACTATTTTTATTTACAACCCCTGAGCCTATTTGTAAATTTTCATTTACGCCTTCAATAGAAGCATAATTAATTTGTCTTACTCTAGTATCTACGATAGTGATTTTTTGTAATACCGGCATAAAAAAATGAAGTCCTGGCTCAAGCGGAGTAGGGCTGTATTTACCCGTGGTAGACTTGATCCCCATTTCTCCTGAATTAACTATTGCAAAAGGTTTAAAAAGCGCAAAGACTAAAATAATTGCAATCGCGCTATAAATTAATGGAGAAAATTTCCCAAAACCTTTGAAATTAAATTCTGGGGCTTTGAAATTTAAATTTTGCTTATTGTTGTTTTGATTGTTTTTTTTATTAAAATAATCATTCAAATCAGCTGGCATTTAGTTCCTTTGTTAAATATAAGTTAGCATAGAAGCGTATTTTTCATTGCGTCCATAAACTATATCAAAATACGCATTTTGGAGCTTTGTCGTTAGCTCACCTCTTTTTCCATTTCCTATAATTCTTGCATCAATATTATTTATTGGGGTTATTTCTGCTGCAGTTCCTGTGAAAAATGCCTCATCAGCCACATAAACTTCATCTCTTGAAATTCTTTGGCGCACTACGCTTATGCCCAAATCATGTGCAATTTTTAAAACAGTATCTTGGGTAATACTTTTTAATGAAAAATCATTTGGCGGGGTGATTAATTTCCCATCTTTAACCATAAAAAAGCACTCGCCTGTCCCTTCTGCTACAAAACCTTCTTCATCAAGCATTAAAGCTTCTTCATATCCTGCTTCTATAGCTTCATATTTAGCCATTTGAGAATTTAAATAATTTGCACTTGCTTTGGCTTTACCTAGGCTAGATTTTACGCTATTTCTAGCAAAAGAAGAAATTTTAACCTTAATACCTTTTTCTAAGCCTTCTTCGCCCAAATAAGCGCCCCATTCCCAAGCAGCAATAGCTACTCTAACAGGAGCTTTAGCATGATAAACTCCCATAGTTCCATCACCCAAAAAGATCAATGGGCGCAAATAAGTGTTATTTTGAAAATCATTTGCTCTTAAAAGTTCAACTTGTGCATTTTCAAGTTCTTCTTGAGAAAAAGGTGAGTTGATTAAAGTGATTTTTGCAGACTCTAAAAGTCTTTTGGTGTGTTCTTTTAATCTAAAAATTGCTAAACCATTTTGTGTTTTATAAGCTCTTGTTCCTTCAAAAACTGCATTTGCATAATGTAATGAATGTGTTAAAACATGAATTTTCGCATCATCAAAATCAATGATTTTTCCATCCATCCAAATTTTTTTTGCCCTAATCATGAGTAAGCCTTTATTGAAAATAAAACTAATTTTATCAAAAATATACTAATAATTGCTAGAATATAGTAAAATTCTTTATTTAAAGCAAGGAAAAACAATGCCTATTATTAGTATCAAACTCGCTAAACCAGAATTTAGCAAAGTACAAAAAGAAGAGTTAATAGCAGATATTACAGAGCTTTTGTATACAAAATATAATAAACCAAAGCAAAATATAGTCATAATGCTAGAAGATATTGAGCCATATAATATTGCTTTTGGTGGTGAAAGTGTAGAAAAATTAAGATTGAAAGGTAAAAAATGAAAGAATTGCAAATTGGCGATAAAGCCCCAGTTTTTGAACTTTTAAATCAAGATGGGGTTAAAATTTCTCTAAGTGATTTTTTGGGTAAAAAAATTATTTTGTATTTTTATCCAAAAGATAATACCCCAGGTTGTACTACACAAGCTTGTGAATTTAGTCAAAATTATGAAGATTTTTTAGGGCAAAATGCTGTGATTATAGGTATTAGTCCAGATAGTGTGAAATCACATGAAAATTTCATAAAAAAATATGATTTAAAGCACACTTTGTTAAGTGATAGCGAAAAAGAAATTTGCAAACTTTATGGTGCTTGGGGTTTAAAGAAAAATTATGGAAAAGAGTATGAAGGGCTTATAAGATCTACTTTTGTAGTTGATGAGGAAGGAAATATCGCAAAAATTTATAAAAATGTAAAAGCTAAAGATCATGCTTTTAAGGTGTTAAAAGAATTATGTTAGTTCATATTTGTTGTAGCGTGGATAGTCATTATTTTATACAAGAATTAAGCAAAGCTTATCCTGATGAGAAAATCATCGGGTATTTTTATGATCCAAACATCCATCCATATAGTGAGCATGAACTTAGATTTTTAGATGTTAAACGCAGTTGTGATAAATTAGGCATTAAACTTTATAAGGGTGAATATGAGTATGAAAAATGGCTTGAGAGTGTAAAGGGTTATGAGGATGAGCCTGAAAAAGGTGCAAGATGTCAAATTTGTTTTGATTTTAGAATGCATAAAAGTGTTGAATTTGCTCAAAAAATAGGAGAAAAAAAACTTACAACAACTCTTTTAACATCTCCTAAAAAAGATTTAGAGCAACTAAAATTAGCTTTGCAAAAAGAATGTGATAAATTTGGCATAGAGTTTTTAGCGCCTGATTTTAGAAAAAATGGAGGTACGCAAAGACAATTTGCCCTAGCAAAGCAAGATATGCTTTATCATCAAAATTATTGCGGATGTATTTATGCACTTTCTAAACAAAAAGGTCAAAAAGCCTTTATAGATGAGCTTATGAGTCCTATTAATAAACAAATATTGCCTTCAAGTATAGAAGAAAAAATTAAATTCTACAACCAAGTAAAAAGTTTAGAAAAAAAAGGCATTAAATTTGAAATTCAAAGAGAAAAATTTTTAAATTACCGCTTGCTAAGAGCCTTGATAAAACAAAACAAACAAGCTATAAAAACTCATGTTTTATTTTACTCACATTTTAAAAATTCTTACACTAAATTTAGTATTTTAGATGAGGGTTTAAAGCATTATAAAAGTGCAAAGGATGAGATTAATTTATGGAGTTTTGATTATTTCAATAGCTTATGTAAAATGCAATTTAAAAATTACGAAGATTTTTTACAAAATCCTTTAAAAATAGAGCAAGAAATTAAAATAAGGCAAAAACATTTTGGTGCTTATGATCTTTCACCGGTGATTATTGTTGAAAATATTATTAAAGGTGCTTATGAATTTATGGCAAAAAGTGAAATTTATTTTGATAGTAAAGAAAAGATTGTGAAGTTATAAAACTTAATTAATTTATTAATATTTTTTTTGTAAAATCTGAATTTTGAATATATTTTAAGGCTAAATTTATGATAGATGTAATGCAAATTCAAAAAATTTTACCACATAGGTATCCATTTTTACTTGTAGATAAAATCGTAGAATTAAAAAACAAAGAAGTTGTTAGAGGTTATAAAAATATTAGTATAAGCGATCATGTTTTTATGGGACATTTTCCAGATCATCCAATTTATCCGGGTGTGTTAATTTTAGAAGGCATGGCACAAACTGGAGGGGTTTTAGCATTTGAAAGTATGGATGATAAAGTAGATCCAAGTATCAAAGTAGTATATTTTACAGGTATTGATAATGCTAAATTTAGAAATCCAGTGCGTCCAGGCGATAGACTTGATTATGAAATGAGTGTAGTAAAAAATCGTGGAAATATGTGGATTTTCCAAGGAAAAGCTTTTGTAGATGGACAATTAGTTGCAGAAGCTGAACTTAAAGCCATGATAGTAGATAAATGATGAGCAAAATTCATCCAAGTGCAGTTATAGAAGATGGAGCTATTATAGCAGATGATGTTGTAGTAGAAGCTTATGCTTATGTTGGTAAAAATGCTAACATAGGTGCAAATACCATCATCAAACAAGGTGCAAGAATTTTACCTAATGTAACTATAGGTGAGAATTCAAAAGTGTTTTCTTATGCTATAGTTGGAGATATCCCGCAAGATATATCTTATAAAGATGAGATAAGCTCAGGTGTTATCATAGGAAAGAATGCAGTTATTAGAGAATTTGTTACTATTAACTCAGGTACAGCTAAAGGCGATGGCTTCACAAGGATAGGCGATAATGCTTTTATCATGGCTTATTCTCATATTGCGCATGATTGTACTTTAGGAGATCACATCATTTTAGCAAATAATGCTACTTTAGCAGGCCATGTAGAACTTGGAGATTATACTGTAGTAGGTGGGCTTACTCCAATACATCAATTTGTAAAAGTAGGAGAAGGGTGTATGATAGCAGGTGCTAGCGCACTTTCTCAAGATGTGGTGCCATTTTGCTTGGCTGAGGGAAATCGTGCAAGCATTAGAAGTTTGAATTTAGTAGGCATTAGAAGACGCTTTGATAAAGAAGAAGTGGATGTTTTAAGCAAAGCTTTTAAATTTTTATTCAGACAAGGAAATTTAAAAGATAATGCTTTGAATTTATTAGAAAGTACTTCTAGTGAAAATGTTAAAAAAATGTGTAATTTTATCTTAGAAACAAAAAGAGGAATTCCTATATATAAGGAAAAAAACCATGGTTAAAAGATGTAGTTTTTGTAACGAAATAGAAACAAGCGAAAGAAGAATTTTAGTAAATGATTATAATAATGCCTTTATATGTGAGTATTGTGCTGAAAGTGCTTGCAATATTTTCTTTGGAGAGGAAAAAGAGCTAAAAAATAAAGAAGTTGATAAAGAAAATTTTAAAGACATAACCCCTAAAGAATTAAAAGCATATTTAGATAAATATGTCATCGGGCAAGATAGGGCTAAAAAAATCTTTAGTGTAGGGGTGTATAATCACTACAAAAGACTTTTTAGATCTGACTTAGAAGATGATGATACAGAATTAGCAAAATCAAATATTTTATTAGTAGGTCCAACAGGAAGTGGAAAAACTTTACTAGCACAGACTTTAGCTAGATTTTTAGATGTGCCTATTGCAATTTGCGATGCGACTTCTTTAACTGAAGCAGGTTATGTAGGAGAAGATGTTGAAAATATCCTTACTCGTCTTTTGCAAGCTGCTGATGGAGATGTGCAAAGAGCTCAAAAAGGGATTATATTTATCGATGAGATAGATAAAATCGCAAGGATGGGTGAAAATCGCTCCATTACAAGAGATGTGAGCGGTGAGGGTGTGCAACAAGCTTTACTTAAAATCATAGAAGGATCTTTAGTAAATATCCCACCAAAAGGTGGTAGAAAACACCCAAATCAAGATTTTATACAAATAGATACGACTAATATTTTATTTGTGTGTGGTGGAGCTTTTGATGGTATTAGTGATATCATTAAAAGAAAACTAGGCGATAATGTCATGGGCTTTTTTACTGATGATAAAAAAGATGAAAAAGAAGCTTTACTTCAAAGATTAGAACCTGATGATTTAGTGCATTTTGGGCTTATCCCTGAACTTATAGGAAGATTGCATGTGCTTGCTTCTTTAGAAGAGCTTGATGAAGAAAGCATGGTGCGTATTTTAACAGAGCCAAAAAATGCCATTATTAAACAATATCAAAAACTTTTTGCTATTGATAATGTGGAATTAAAATTTGAAGATGAAGCACTAAGAGAGATTGCTAAGCTTTCATTGGAGCGTAAAACAGGGGCTAGAGGTTTAAGAAGTATTATTGAAGAGATGATGGTAGATTTGATGTTTGATTTGCCAGAGTATAATGGATATAGTATAGTAATTACCAAAGAGGTAATCAAAGAAGGTGCAAAACCTTTATTTATAAAAAATAAAAAAGTTAAAGGCTGAGAATGATTTTAGATCAAATAATTGGATTTTTTTCAAGTGATATGGGGATTGACTTAGGTACTGCAAATACTTTAGTTTTGGTAAAAGATAAAGGTATAGTGATTGATGAACCTTCGGTTGTTGCAGTAGAGCGTGAAAGATATGGTAGGGTTAAAATTTTAGCTGTTGGAAAAGAAGCTAAGGAAATGGTAGGAAAAACCCCAGGTAATATCGAAGCAATCCGTCCTATGAAAGATGGTGTGATTGCTGATTTTGATATGACTGAAAAAATGATCCGTTATTTTATAGAAAAAACTCATAGAAGAAAATCTTTTTTAAGACCTAGAATTATCATTTCAGTACCTTATGGTTTAACTCAAGTTGAAAGAAAAGCAGTTAGAGAAAGTGCTTTAAGTGCGGGTGCTAGAGAAGTATTTTTGATAGAAGAGCCTATGGCAGCAGCTATTGGTGCAAATTTACCAATCAGAGAGCCTCAAGGGAGCTTGGTGGTAGATATTGGTGGTGGTACAACTGAAATTGGTGTTACTTCTTTGGGCGGGCTTGTGATTTCAAAATCTATCCGCACAGCCGGTGATAAACTTGATACTAGTATAGTAAATTATGTAAAAGAAAAATATAATCTTGTCATAGGTGAAAGAACTGGCGAGGAAATTAAAATCGCTATTGGTTCAGCAGTTCAGCTTCCAAAAGAGCTTTCTATGGTGGTTAAAGGGCGTGATCAAGTAACAGGCTTGTTAAATAGAATCGAACTAACAAGTGAAGATGTAAGAGAAGCTATGCGCGAACATTTAAAAGAAATCGCTGATGCTTTAAAAATCGTTCTTGAAATGATGCCGCCTGATCTTGCAGCTGATATTGTTGAAAATGGTGTTGTTTTAACAGGAGGTGGAGCTTTAATACGCGGGCTTGATAAATATTTATCTGAAATTGTAAAACTTCCAGTATATGTAGCTGATGAGCCACTTTTAGCAGTTGCAAAAGGTACAGGTAAAGCTTTAGAAGAAATTTCATTATTACACCAGCTAACGAATGAAGAGTAAAATTCTTAGCGTTTTAATATTATCTTTTTTAGTATTTATTTCGTTTTATTATGGAGATGTAATAAAACGAAATGTTTTAGATTTAAATATTGCTATTGTTAATCAATTTTCTCAAAGTATTGATCTTTTAAAAAACAAATTCAACGAACATTTTAATCAAGCTGAAGAAATTAGAACTTTAAGAGAAAGAAATACTGAGCTTGAAAAAAATAATATCTACATGAAAAACTTTGCTAATGAGCTAAATAATATTTTAAGCGATAAAAATTCAAGTTTTTATTATCCTAATGTGAGTTTAGTTAAGGCAACTTCTTATGCGCAAATTAGTGATTATCATAAGGTTTGGCTTGATGTTGATTATAAAGGAAAAATCAAAGGCTTGATTTATAATGGCTATACAGCAGGCATAGTCATAGAAAAAAATGGAAGAGCCTTGGGGCTTTTGCAAGGTGATGAAGAATGTATTTTTTCTGTTTATATAGGTAAAGAACAAGCACCAGGTATAGCTCATGGGAGAAATGATTATGTTTTAGTTAAATATATCCCTAAATGGCTTGAGCTTAAAATGGGTGATAAGGTTTATACAAGTGGCTTAGATGAAATTTTCTTTTCAGGAATTCCAGTGGGAGAAATTTTTAAAATAGAAGAAGAGGGTGCTTATCAAAATGCTTATGTTAAACCCTATGCTAAGATGAAAGTACCAAGCTATTTTTATATGGTAGAAAATTTATAGTAAAAAATTATTTATTTTAATTAATATAAATTATTATTTAGAATTAAATATTACAATAGCTTCTAAGTTTAAAACTAGGAGCTTTAATGAAAAAATATATCAGCAGTTGTTTGGCTATTTGTTGTTTAAGTGGTGCTATTTATGCAAACGAAGTAGAATATGATGCGCAAAAAATAGCAGATATTTTTTATCAACTTAATGCAGACCCTAAAAATCCAAAAGCAAAAGTTAATCATGTAAAGGGTTTTTGTGCTATGGGAACTTTTGAGCCAGCTTTGTCTATCAATAAAGAAATTGATGTGTCTTTGTTAACACAAAAAAGCTTACCAATCCAAGTAAGATATTCTTTGGGTGGCGCTTTTAAAGATGATAAAAGCAAAACAAGGGGTATGGCTATTAGAATTACTGATCCTAAAGATTCTGCCTCTTGGACTATGGTTATGCTAAATACAGAAATAAATTTTGCAAAAAATCCTAAAGAGTTTGGTCAGTTTTTTGAAATGAGACTTCCTGTAAATGGTAAAGTCGATCAAGAAAAAATAAGCAAGATGATGAAAGAGGTTGATTCTTATAGAAATTTTGCTGCATATACGGATAAAATTGGTATCAGTAAAAGCGTAGCAAATACTCCATTTTTTAGTATCCATACTTTTTATTTTAAACAAGCAAATGGAGAAAATTATCTACCAGCAAGATGGAAATTAGTTCCAAGCGAAGGTGTGGCGTATTTAAATGAGGCACAAATGAAAAGTGCAAGTAGTGATTTTTTAAAAGAAGATTTTCAAAATCGTATAAAGACTAATAAGCCAGTTGAGTATAAGATGTATTTAGTATATGCAAATAAAAATGATATTACTAATGATACAACGGCCTTGTGGAGTGGTAAACACAAAGAAAGTTTAGTTGGGACTTTTAAAATTAAAGCTTTGAGCAAGGAAGATTGTAATTTTGATGTATATTTTCCTTCAGATGTACCTCAAGGGGTTAATCCACCACAAGATCCTTTATTTGATGTAAGAAATGAAGCTTATGCTATAACTTTTGGTAAGCGTCAATAAAATTTAGCTCTTTAAGAGCTAAATTCTTTATTAATTTCAACTTCTAAAAAACTTATATTTGTTATAATTTGGCTAAAAATTCAGCTTAGGAAAATACATGCCAAAAAGAACAGATATAAAAAATATATTATTAATAGGCAGTGGGCCTATCGTTATAGGTCAAGCTTGCGAGTTTGATTACTCAGGAACTCAAGCAGCAAAAACCTTAAAAGAGCTAGGTTATAGAGTGGTTTTGATCAATTCTAATCCAGCTACGATTATGACAGATCCTGAATTTGCTGATGCAACTTATATAGAACCAATCACCAAAGAAAGTATTCTAAGTATAATCAAAAAAGAAAAAATCGATGCGATTTTACCTACTATGGGTGGCCAAGTTGCATTAAATGTTGCTATGGAAGTTTATGAAAGTGGCGAGCTTGCAGATGTAAAATTTTTAGGTGCAAATCCTGAAGCGATTAAAAAGGGCGAAGATAGGCAAGTTTTTAAAGAATGTATGAAAAAAATTGGCATGGATTTGCCAAAATCTATGTATGCGTATAATTATGAAGAGGCTTTAAAAGCTGTTGATGAGATTGGTTTTCCTTTGATGATTAGAGCTTCTTTTACCTTAGGTGGTGCAGGAAGTGGCGTGGTATATAATATGGATGAGTTTGCAGAACTTGCAAATACTGCTTTAGCATTAAGCCCTATCCATGAAATTTTAATCGAAGAAAGTTTACTTGGTTGGAAAGAATATGAAATGGAAGTCATTAGAGATAAAAATGATAATTGTATTATCGTTTGCTCTATTGAAAATGTTGATCCTATGGGGGTTCATACGGGCGATTCTATTACTATAGCTCCTGCTTTAACTTTGACTGATAAAGAATACCAAGCAATGCGTAATGCCTCTTTTGCTATTTTAAGAGAAATCGGAGTAGATACAGGTGGATCAAATGTGCAATTTGCTATCAATCCAACTAATGGTAGAATGATAGTTATTGAAATGAATCCTAGGGTTTCAAGATCTTCAGCCTTAGCTAGTAAAGCAACGGGTTATCCTATAGCTAAGGTAGCTACGCTTTTAGCAGTTGGATTTAGTTTAGATGAGATTAAAAATGATATCACAGGAACTCCTGCTTCATTTGAACCGGTAATTGATTATATCGTAACTAAAATTCCTCGTTTTACTTTTGAAAAATTCCCAAATGCAAGCACAGAGCTTGGCACTGCTATGAAAAGCGTGGGTGAGGTTATGGCTATAGGGAGAACTTTTAAGGAAAGCATTCAAAAAGCACTTTGCTCACTTGAGAGAAATTTAAGTGGGTTTGATACTATAGAATGTGATAAAAATGAGCTTTTAGCAAAAATTCGCCAAGCTAATGAAAAACGCTTGCTTTATATAGCACAAGCTTTTAGAGAAGGTTTTAGCACACAAGAGCTTTTTGAGCTTTGCAAAATAGATCCTTGGTTTTTAAATCAAATCAAAGAAATAGTGGAATTTGAAAACCAAATAGATATGGATATTTTAAGCAATAAACAACTATTAAGAAAAGCCAAAACCTTAGGTTTTTCAGATAAAAAAATCGCTAGCTTGATTAATCAAAAAGATAATCTTGAGCTAAGCCAAAATGATATTTATTATGCAAGAATTAAACATAAAATCATTGCTCAATATAGCGAAGTAGATACTTGTGCAGGCGAATTTGAAGCACTAACCCCGTATTTATACTCAAGTATTAATGCAAATGAAGCTACACAAGTAAAAGAAAGTAAAGATAAAAAAGATAAAAAAGTGATGATTATAGGTGGTGGACCAAATCGCATAGGACAAGGCATTGAGTTTGATTATGCTTGTGTGCATGCTTCTTTTGCTTTAAAAGATATGGGTGTAAAAACTATAATGTATAATTGTAATCCAGAAACGGTTTCAACAGATTATGATACAAGTGATATTTTATACTTTGAGCCAATTGATTTTGAGCATTTAAGAGCAGTTATTGATAGAGAAAGACCTGATGGGGTGATAGTGCATTTTGGTGGTCAAACTCCGCTTAAATTTGCAAAACGCCTTAGTGCTTTTGGAGCAAAGATTATAGGAACAAGTGCAAGGGTGATAGATTTAGCTGAAGATAGAAAGAAATTTGCTAAATTTATTGAGGATTTAGGCATAAATCAACCTAAAAATGGCACAGCCATAAGTGTAGAAGAAGCGATTATAAAGGCAAATGAGATAGGTTATCCTGTGCTTGTTAGACCAAGCTATGTTTTGGGTGGTCGTGCAATGCGTGTGGTGCATGATGAGAGCGAGCTTAGACTTTATATGCAAGAAGCAGTGGATGTGAGTGATAAATCTCCGGTATTAATCGATCAATTTTTAGACAATGCAACTGAGCTTGATGTAGATGCGATAAGCGATGGAAAAGAAGTTTATGTAGCAGGTATTATGGAGCATATTGAAGAAGCAGGAATTCACTCAGGCGATAGTGCTTGTTCTTTGCCTGCTGTAAATATTGATGAAGCTATGCTTGAAATGATTGAGCAAAAAACAAAAGATATTGCTTTAAATTTAGGTGTTGTAGGACTTTTAAATATACAATTTGCTATTTATGATAATAAACTTTATATGATAGAAGTAAATCCAAGAGCTAGTAGAACCGTGCCTTTTGTGAGCAAAGCCACAGGAATTCCTTTAGCTAAGGTTGCAACACGTGTGATGTGGCAAGGAAATTTAAGAGAAAGTTTGAAATTTTATGATACCTTTAAAGTGGTAGAAGAAAAAAACGGAATTTTAAGAGCTAAAAAACCAAAACATATTAGCGTAAAATCAGTAGTATTTCCTTTTGCCAAACTTAGTGGAAGTGACCTTGAGCTTGGGCCTGAAATGCGCTCAACCGGCGAAGTTATGGGTGTAAGCAAAGACTTTGAAAACTCTTACGCAAAAAGCCAACTTGCTTCTTCAAATTTCTTACCAGAAAGTGGCAATGTATTTTTATCATTAAGAGAACAAGATAAAAAATACGCAGTAGATTTAGCTAATGAATACATTAAGCTAGGATTTAAAATCATTGCTACAAGTGGAACTTATAAAATTTTACAAGAAGCAGGTTTAGAGTGTGAGTTTGTGCATAAAATTTCTGAAGGGCGCCCAAATGTAGAGGATAAGTTAAAAAATTCTCAAATTCAACTTGCTATTAATACAAGTGATGAGCATAGCTTTAAAGGTGATACTAAAAAAATTAGAGCAAATATTTTACGCTTTAAAACCCCGTATTTTACAAACCTAAGAGCAGCGTATGCAGGTGCTAAAGCGATTAAAGCTATACAAAATAAATCATGTCTTGAAGTAAAGAGCTTGCAAGAATACTTAAAAACATGATTTATCTTGCTCAAACTGATACAACAGCAGGGTTTTTAAGCAAGGACTTAAAAGCCCTTAATACTTTAAAAAAAAGGCCTTTAAGCCAAGATTGTTTGATTACCACAGCTAAATTTAGCGAGCTTAAAAAACTTACAAGAGTGCCAAATCATTTTAAAAACACTATTAGAAAATCCAAAAAAACTACTTTTTTATATCCTAATTTTAAAGCAATACGCGTCGTGAAAGATTGTGCTCATGAGAATTTTTTAAAAGAGTTTGATTGGCTTTATTCTACTTCTGCAAATCTTCATGGAAAAAAATTTGATCTAAATTGGGCTATGCAAAATGCGGATAAAATAGTAGATGAAAAGTTTTTTGAAAGCGGAGCCTCAAAGATTTTTAAACTTCGAGGCGTTAAAAAAGTTAAGTTACGCTAATTATTCTCCAAGTGGCCAAAATACTTTTGGTTCTTCACCGATTTTTGCTTGTCCATGATACATTCCAAGTTTATCTTTAGTCCAAGCATAGCCAACTTTTCCATTTTTATCTATAGAGATGATTCCACCCGTGCCACCAAGTTTAGCTACTTGTTTGATAGTTTCTTCGGCTGCTTTTTGTACTGAAAGTTTTTTGTATTTATATAAAGACGCAACTTCATGAGCCACAGCCACTCTTATATAAATATCACCTGTTCCTGTGCAAGAAATCGCAACTGAGTCATTATTTGCATAATTTCCTGCCCCTATGATAGGAGAATCTCCAATGCGTCCTGTCATTTTATTTGTAGTGCCACCTGTGCTTGTGCCTGCTGCAAGATTGCCATTTTTATCTAAAGCTATCGCACCTACTGTGCCTAAATATGGCTCTGTGCTTACACCAAGATGAGCCTTTGCTTTATCGCTATCTAGTAATACTTCTTTGCTTTTTTTAGCTTCTTGAAGTTGTTTGTATCTGTGCTCTGTGAAAAAATATTTTTGTCCTACTATTTCTAAACCATGTTTTTTGGCTAATTTATCAGCACCCTCGCCCGCTATTAAAGTATGAGGTGTTTTTTCCATAACAAGTCTTGCTGCCTCTATAGGATTTTTAATTGTCCTAGCCATAGCAATTGCACCTGCTCTTAAATTTTTTCCATCCATTATAGATGCATCAAGTTCGTTAAATCCATCAGAAGTAAAAACAGCACCTTTTCCAGCGTTAAATTCAGGACTATCTTCCATTACTTTAATGGCAGCTATAACTGCATCAATAGAGCTTCCACCTTTTTCAAGTATGCTTTGGCCTGCTTTTAAAGATTCTTTCATTACCTTTTCCCTTTTAGCAAATTCTTCTTTAGTAAGTCCTAAGCCACTTGTACCACCGTGTATCACGATGATAGGTTCAAAATCTTTTGCAAAAGTATTATTACTTGTTAAAAATGCTAAACTAGCTAATATTAATAAAGCCTTTTTACTATTTGTTAAAAAACTCATTTTTATCTCCTTGTTACAAGCTTTTGATTTTATAATAATAAAAATTAAATATAAATTAATATTATAAAAATATTTATAATAATGATATTTTTTATTATTATATGTTTAGTTTTTGATTAAAGTTTTATTTTTGTAATTTTAGCTATAATTTGCGCTTTTGAAAAAAGGTAGATTATGATAGAAAGAACAAAAATAAGCTCTAATTTTGGTTGGTTTATGGTTATTTTGGGTGGTTTGGTTGAGTGTTTTTGGGTGAGTGGGTTAAAATACTCAACTGAAATTTGGCATTATGCTTTAACAGCCATTGGGGTTTGCATATCTTTTACATGTTTTTTAAAAGCTTGTGAAAGACTTGAAGTAAGCATTGCTTATAGTGTTTTTGTAGGTATTGGCACGGTTGGGGTGGTGCTTAATGAGATGTTTATTTTCAATGAGCCAAGTTCTATCACCAAGCTTACTTTAATAGCTATTTTACTTTTAAGTATCATAGGCCTTAAAATCATTAGCAAGGAAGCTAAATAATGGAATGGTTCTTTTTGTTTTTAGCGACTGCTTTTGAAATTTTTGGTGTGATTATCATGAAGCAACTTGTAAGCACTAAAAATAAGCTTTATCTTTTAGCTTTGATAGTGTGTTTTGGTTTTTCGTTTGGGTTTTTAAGCCTTAGTATGCAAAGCATTGCTATGAGTGTGGCTTATTCTATATGGACAGGAGCTGGAACTGCAGGCGGGGTTATCATAGGGGTGCTTTTTTATAAAGAAAGCAAAAGCTTTTTAAAGCTTTTTTTAATTGCTCTTATCATTGCTTGTACTGTGGGTTTAAAAATACTTTCATAGGTTTAAAATGAAAATATACATTAGTGGTATAGACACAGATGTTGGCAAAACTTATCTAAGTGCTAGAATTTGCAAGGAATTAGGTTTTGATTATTTTAAGCTTATCCAAGCAGGCACACCAAAAGATAGTGAGGTAGTAGCTGAGTTTAGTCCAAAAACTAAGATTTTCAAAGAAGGCGTGTTTTTGCAAACCCCTGCTTCCCCGCACAAAGGCAGGATTTTAGAAAATTTAAGCTATAAAGCCTTTGATATACAAATTCCACAAAGTGACAAACTCATCATCGAACTAGCTGGTGGGCTTTTTTCGCCCCTTGATGATGAAAAAACAATGATTGATTATATGAGTGCGTTTAAGTACCCTACGATTTTAGTCGCAAAAGACTATCTAGGAAGTATCAATCACACGCTTTTAAGCATAGAAGCACTAAAACAAAGAGATATTAAAATCCTTGCTTTAATCTTAAAAACTCAAGATAACTTTAGCAAGGATTTTATAAGCAATTACGCTAAAATTCCTATCATAGAATTTGATGATAAAGTGTGTGAAAATCTTTCAAAAATCCTTGAAAATCTCTCTTAAAGACTGCACTACATAAGCAATCTCATCTTCATTTATAACATATGGTGGCATGAAATAGATTGTATTGCCAAGTGGTCTTAAAAGCAAGCCTTTTTCTAAGGTTCTTTGAAAGACTTCAAGTCCTGCTCTTTTATATTTGCTTTTTTGTATATCAAATGCACTCACCATGCCTAAATTTCTAAAATTTCCTAAAAAGTCAAATTCTTTTAAACTCTCCCATTGAGTTTTTATAAAAGCACTTTTGATTTTATTTTTTGCGATGATATTTTCTTTTTCAAAAATATCCAAAGTCGCATTAGCCGCTGCACAAGCTAGGGCATTACCCGTGTAAGAGTGAGAGTGTAAAAAGGCCTTTTGGCTCTCATAACTATCATAAAATTTCTCATAAATTTCATCTTTAGTAAGCACCACTGAAAGCGGTAAATACCCACCCGTGATAGCTTTAGAAAGACATATATAATCAATGCTTTGTGAGCAATAATCTAGCGCAAACATCTTTCCTGTGCGTCCAAAACCTGTGGCTATCTCATCAAATATCACTTGCACATCATAATCTTTAGCGAGCTTAACCGCCTCATCTAAATACCCAAGCTCATACATATGCATATTGCCCGCACATTGAAGTAAAGGCTCAAGTATAAAAGCACAAATTTCATGATGATGATTTTTTAAAATACTTTCTAAAATTTCAAGTTCTTTTGTATAGTCTTTGCTAGTTGGCACAGGTGTTGTGATACTTTTTAAAAGTAAAGGCTCATAGGTTTTTTTATAAAGTGCTACATCGCCAACGCTTAATGCACCTAGGGTTTCTCCGTGGTAAGAATTGCTAAGTGATAGGAATTTATCCTTTTTAGAGCCATTGTTTAAGTGGTATTGAAAGCTCATTTTTAAAGCCACTTCTATGGCTGAACTACCATTATCTGCAAAAAAGCATTTATTAAAAGGTAAAAGCTTGCAAAGTCTTTGCGAAAGCTTTATGATAGGCTCATGTGAAAAACCAGCAAGCAAGACATGCTCTAAATTTTGAAGTTGATCTTTGAATTTTTCATTGATGTATTCATTACAATGACCAAAGATATTTACCCACCAAGAGCTAATGCAGTCTATGTAGGATTTTTCATCAAAATCATACAAATACACTCCCTTAGCCTTTTTTATAGGTATTAAAGGTAAAAACTCATGATCGCTCATTTGCGTGCAAGGGTGCCAAATGTGTTTTAAGTCTAGTTCTTTTAAATTCATTTTTACTTCTTTGATTTTTATTACTAATGATACTACAATTTTTACTCAAATTTATGCTTTAAAATGAAAAAGGATTATTTAGAAAATCTTTATATAATTAGCTTTTATCTTAAATTTAGAGGTAAAGTATGAAAAAAGTATTGATTATCTTGGCGATTTTATTTTTAAATTTTGCATACTCGCAAGAGGATTTGGTTGAAAAAGGAATTAAAGCCTATGAAAATGGTGATTATGTAAAAGCTGAAAAATATCTTAGAAAAGCTTGTGATTTAAATAATGGAACGGGTTGTTATAATCTCGGCATTATGTATAGTGTAGGCGAAGGTGTAAAAACAAATAGTTTTAAGGTGGTTGAATTATATCAAAAAGCTTGTAATTTGAACATTGGTGCTGGGTGTTATAATCTTAGCTTTATGTATGAAAATGGATTTGGTGTAAAAAAAGATGATTTCAAAGCTATAGAGCTTTATGAAAAAGCATGTGATTTAAATATTGGTTCAGCTTGTTCTAATCTTGGTGTCATGTATGAATTTGGCAAAGGAATAAAAAAAGATAATTTTAAAGCAGTGGAACTTTACCAAAAAGCTTGTAATTTAAATAATGGTGTGAGTTGTTCTAATCTTGGAACTATGTATATAAACGGAAATGGTGTCAGAAAAGATTATTATAAAGCTTTAGAATTTTATAGAAAATCTTGTGGTTTAAATGAAGGTTCAGGTTGTTCTAATCTTGGAGTTGTGTATATAAATGGATATGGTGTTAGACAAGATATTTCTAAAGCTTTAGAGTATTTTGGCAAGGCTTGTGATTTGAAATATGATAAAGGTTGTGAAAACTATGCAAGGTTTAAACAATAATGCAAATTGCACAAATTTTAGATGAGCTAAAACAACAAGATAATTTTAGAATTCTACGCTCATTAAAACATGAGGGAAAATATGTCGTTTATAATGGGCAAAAATTACTAAATTTAGCAAGCAATGATTATCTAAATTTAAGCAATGAAAAAGCATTAAAGCAAGATTTTTTAATACATTTGAAAGAATTTGAATTTTCTAGTTCAAGTTCAAGAAGTTTGAGTGGAAACTATGCGATTTTTGATGAATTTGAAAGCTTTTTAGAAGCTAAATTAGGCAGAAAAATCTTGTATTTTAACAATGGTTATGCCTTAAATGTTAGCTGTTTGCAAGCTTTAGCAAGTATTAAAAATACTTTATTTTTAGCAGATAAACAAGTACATGCAAGTATCATCGATGGTTTAAGGCTTGGCGGGGCTAAATTTATAAGATTTAAGCACAATGATATAAAGCATTTGCAAAGCTTAGTACAAAAGCATTATAAAGAATTTGAAAATATCATCATCGTAAGTGAAGCACTATTTAGTATGGATGGAGATTTTGCACCTATAAAAGAATTCATAAATTTAAAAAAAGAGTTTAAAAATATCAAAATTTACATCGATGAAGCTCATAGCATAGGGTGTTTTAATGATGATGGTTTGGGTTATGTGAAATTTTTGGGATTAGAAAAGGAAGTGGATTTTTTAGTTTTTACCTTTGGTAAGGCCATAGCTTCCATGGGAGCTTGCATGATAAGTGATGAAAAAGATTTTTTTATCAACAAAGCAAGAGCCTTTATATACTCAACTGCTATTGCGCCCATCAATGTAGCTTGGACTTTGCATGTTTTTAAGCATTTGCATGAATTTAGCGCTCAAAGAAAAGAGCTTTTAGAGTTAAGCACTTGGTTTAAAAATGCTTTGGCAAGTAAAGGTGCAGTTTTAGGTGAGGCTTATGTGATATCTTTTATTTTAGGGCAAAATGCACTAGCTAGTGAAATTTCTCAAAAGCTTTTAGAAAATGGTATTTTTGCACCTGCTATTAAAGAGCCAACCGTAGCTAAAAATACAGCTAGAATTCGCCTTTCTTTGCATGCTGGGCTAGTGAAAAAAGACTTAGAAAAGGTTTTGGAGGTACTTTGAAAACTCATTTTTTACATGAAAATGCAAATTCGCGTGAGTTGATTTTATTTTTTTCAGGGTTTTGCTCACATTTTAGCCATTTTGCGCATTTAAAAAGTGATGTAAATGTTTTAATGGTGTATGATTATACGAGTTTTGATTGGGAATTTGATCTTAATAAATTTGAAAAAATCACCCTTGTTGGCTTTTCTATGGGAGTTTGCGTGGCGAGTAAAATTTTAAAAGATATAAAATTTGATAAAAAAATAGCCATAAATGGCACAAATTTACCTATAGATGATGAATTTGGGATTAAAAAAGCCATTTTTAAACTTACTATGAAAAGATTTGCTTTAGAGGATTTTAAAGTAAATTTGCTTGAAAAAAGAATGAATTTAAGTGATGGATTTTATTTTGAAAAAAACGAGCATTTAAAAGCAGAACTTCTAAGCTTATATGAGTTTTGCACTAAAGATTTAAACGAAAAATTCACTTGGGATAAAGCCATAATCAGTAAAGATGATAAGATCTTTCCACCAAAGCATGCTTTTAATTTTTTCAAAGAAAAGGCAATGTTTGTCGATGAGCCACATTTTATATTTTTTAAATACCACACTTGGGAAGCACTTTGCAAACTTTCATAAGAGCAAAAGACACTTATAGCGCAAATACACCTGTGCAAAAAGACATGGCTAAAGAGCTTTGTAAAATGCTTAGTGAGAATGATTTGAGCGATTTTAAAGCGGTGTTTGAATTTGGCTGTGGGGTAGGGATTTTTAGTAAGGCTTTGCAAGAGTGTATTAAATTTAAGCATTATTTTTTAAATGACATTTATGCTTTTGAAAATCCTTGTAAGTTTGATGAATTTGGTGTTTTTGATATGAATGAGCTTAAAAATCATCATTTTTATACGAAAAAATTTGACCTTATAGCTTCAAATGCTTGTATGCAGTGGCTAAAGATAGATGAGCTTTTAGAAAATTTTGCAAGCATGTTAAATAAAAATGGGATTTTGCTTTTTTCTACTTTTGGAGAAAAAAATTTCACTCAAATAAAGCAAAGTGCCAATTTATCACTTAAATATTTAACTTTAGAGCAAATTACACAAAAGCTTTCTAAAAAATTTAAGATCATAAAAGCAAAAGAAGAATTAAAAGAGTTAAAATTTGATTATACTTTAGAGCTTTTTAGGCATTTGAAATTAAGCGGGGTAAATGCTTTGAGTGAAAAATTTTTCATAAGCAAGGCATTTTTAAAAAACTATGAAAAAGAATTTCAAAATACCTTGACTTATCATCCTTTATTTTTTATGTGTCAAGTTTATTAAATTTGATAGATATTTTTTTGCTAATTCTTCTCTTAGATAAAGTTTGTTAAAATCACTTATATCCATACATAAAGCAAAAGCATAAATTTGATGAGTTTTTTTATCTTTTATAAAACCTACGATTTGTCCGTATTTTTCTTTACCCCAGCCTGTTTTTGCAAAGAACTCATAATGTTCATTTTCGCTAAGTTTTATTATATTTATAATTTCTTTTTGTATATTTTTAGGATAATCTAATTTTAGATTTGCTAGTTCAAAAAGTAAGTTTGCTTGTTCTTTAAGACTAATTTGTAAAGAATCATCTATCCAAAATTCATCGATTTTACTTATTTTTTGATTACCATAATTAAGTTTATTTAAGTTTTTTTGCATTTTTTCTAAGCCGATTTTTCTAGCTAATTCTTTATAAGCAGGTAGTTGTGATCTTTGCATAGCTAGGGCTAAATTTGCGTCATTTTTCCAAGAGGGTAAAAATACTTTTTCACCTTTGTAGTGATAAAAAATCTCATTAGTATTTTTCACAACGCCTTCATTAAGTGCGATTAGGGAATTGAAAATTTTAAAAGTAGAGGCAGGTAGGATGCGTTTGTTTGCTTTTGTAAAATTATTACTATAATAATCCTTGCCATCATAAGCTATAAAAACTCCACTTTCATTGTAATCTTTAAAAAGATCTTTTAAATTTTCATTTGCCAAAGCAAAAGAGCAAAAAAGACTAAAAAGTAAAAGTAATTTTTTCAATTTATTTCCTTTTTCATTAAAAATTTTTTAATTCTTGTTGATCTATTATAGCAATGTTTTCTTTGATGATTTTAAATCCTGCTTTTAAAAAGAAATTTTTTAGCACTAAGGCTAGCAAAAGTATAAATTTCACTATAAGGATAGTTTTTAAGAGCAAATTCTAATAAAGCTTTACCATAACCTTGATGAGCATAGTTTGCATGAGTAAAGCAAAGATCGAGAGTTTTTTCTTCTAAATTTATACTTATAAAAGATATGATTTGACCTTTTTCTTCATAAACAAAGCCTAGTTGATTTTGAAATTTTTCCTTCCAAGCTTTTTGGTCTATATTAATCCATGCATGAATTTGTTCTTTTGTGTAATCATTTTTACAAAGAGTGAATACGCTTTGCTTAAAAAGCTTGATACAAGAAGCTAAGTCTTTTATATCAAGCTTTCTTATCAAGCACTTTCCTTAAAGCCAAAGAAGCTAAAGCAAGTCCAAAAGAGGCTGTTACACCCATAAATGAGCCAAGATCTTTACAATGAGCTTCTTCATCTGAAAATACCACATCAAAGTCTCCTTTAAAGCCTGATTTTCTAAGTTCATAACGGAATTTTTTAGCTAAAGCATCGCCGTGTGTTTTAAATATGCTTGTTGTTTTAATACGCGTTGGATCAAGCTTTCTAGCTCCACCGGTTGATGAGATAAAAATTTGCTTTTTCAAATCAACTAAATTAGCCAAAGCAACCTTAGCAGGTATATCATCAATCGCATCAATGATTAAATCAAACTCGCTCAAATCAAAACTTTTTAAAAACTCATCATCGATTTTACTAACTATACCTTTGGCATTGTAAATGCGTTCAAAAACCTTAGCTTTTTCTACGCTTATATTTTCGCTATGAAGTTGGCGGTTTTGATTGGTAGTTTCAAATTTATCCGCATCAATTAATGTTAGATTGCTAAAGCCACTTCTAAAAAGCGCATCAACACAAATTCCACCAACTCCACCTAAACCACAAACTAAAACTTTAGTATTTTGAAATTTAATAAAATTTTCTTCATTAACAAGCCATTTTATACGCGTGTATCTATCCATTTTTCATCCATTTTTTGAGATTTTTCATTTGATTATAAGCTGTTAGATCAAGCATTATAGGTGTTATTGTGGCATAGCCTTGTTTTAAAAGTGCTATGTCTGAGTCTTTTTCATTTTCATGATCAAGATTAGCAGCAGCTAGCCAGTAGTATTCTATACCTCTTGGATTTGTATTTGAGTGTGCTTCATAACTATAAATTCTTTTACCTGCTTTGCAAATTTTTAAGCCTTGAAAGGCTGTTTTGCTAGAAGGAAAGTTGATATTTAAAAATTCTTTTTTATCTAAAGGAAAGCCTTTTTCAAAGATATTTTTGACTATTTTTTTAGTAAGTTTTAAAGCAAGTTTATAATCAAGCTCTTTTTGGCTATCTTTGTAAAATTGCGATAAAGCAATGGCAGGAATTCCATGAAGCACAGCTTCCATAGCACCTGCGCAAGTTCCTGAGTAAGTTATATCCTCGCCTACATTAGCACCTTTATTGATCCCACTTATGACAAGATCAGGCAAACGCTTTTTATATAAAGCATGCAAAGCAAGATAAACGCAATCCGCAGGCGTGCCATCATCAAGCTTGTAAAATCTTTTACCAACCTTGTGAAATCTTAAAGGTTTGGTTAGTGTTATGGAGTGTGAGCATGCTGATTTTTCACTAGCAGGAGCTACTATGGTGATTTTAGCTTTAAAATGCTTTTTTAGCATTTTTATAAGCTTTTTTAAACCTTCACTTTCATAGCCATCATCGTTTGTTATTAAAATTTCTTTCATGTTTTTTCCTTTTTTTAGATTTTAACACAAGTGATAAAATATTTTTTAAAATAAAGAAAAATTATTAGTGGTGTTTTGTATTATAATTTATTTATAATTATGATAGTATATTTAAATTTAATTCAAGGAGGAAAAATGCAAAAAATTAAATTCATAATGATATTTAGTGTATTTGTAGTTTTTTTTATTGGATGTTCTTCTAAAGAGCAATTTAATCCTTTGGCACGTTCTTTGGGCGGTGTAAATGATATTGATCCTTTAAAAATAGGTAAAAATCCAACACCACCTGCTAAGCAAAAAACACCAGCTTTGATAGAAGGTAAGTATTTTCCTGCTATACCGCTTGTACCACCAGTAATTACTACAAATACTTTTAAAGGGGATAATCCCATAAAAGGACCCTTGCCAAGGTTAACTTCGGATAATAAATTTACTTCAAATGCTTTGTATGAAAATTCAGGCATTGCGAGTGATTTTGTAACCATTATGAATCCAAACGGTGCTGCGCTAACTGTTTGGGCGTTAAATCCAGGTAATTGGATATGGGGTTATAATTTATTTGATAGCAAACCTTTTGGCGATGCAAGAGTTTGGCAGCTCATTGAATTTCCAAATAATAAAGTTATGATTAAAAATACAAAAACTTTAACATGTTTAAATGCTTATGGAAATGGTATAGTGCATTATCCTTGCGATCAAAGCAATTTTGCGCAATTTTGGAGTCTTTTTCCTATGAGTAATGGTGCTTATCAAATTCAAAATTATGCTACCCAACAATGCATACAAACAACGGTTGGAAATGTAATGGAGGAGTTTTATTTTAACTATTATAGTATTTATTTGACACCTTGTTTGAAATCAAAAGAAAAAAATTTAGATAGACAATGGAGTATAAGTGCACCTGCTTTTCAAACAAGATCACCTTATGCTGAAGGAGGGGTATTTTGAAAAAGATAATATTTTTAATTTTAGGTTTTAATTTATTATTTGGAGCTTTAGAAAATTATAACAGTGGTACTTGGAATTTACAAGGCTCATCAGCTTCTACTGAAAGCAAATGGAATATTAGCATAAGACAGCTTGTAACGGGTGCTAATCCTATGGATATTTTGGCTGTTCAAGAAGCAGGAGTTTTGCCAAGTACAGCTATAATGACTCCAAGACAAGTTCAACCTGTAGGAATTGGAATTCCTATACATGAGTATGAGTGGAATTTGGGCTCATCAAGTCGTCCAAATTCTGTTTTTATATATTATTCAAGAGTGGATGTTGGAGCAAATCGTGTAAATATGGCTATAGTAAGTAGAGTGCAAGCTGATGAGGTTTTTGTTTTACCACCTCCAACTGTTGCTTCAAGACCTATTATAGGAATTCGCATAGGAAATGATGCGTTTTTTAGCATACATGCTTTAGCAAGTGGAGGTAATGATGGTGGAGCTATTGTGAGTGCTGTGGATAGTTTTTTTAGAAATAGACCAGAGATTAATTGGATGATTTTGGGTGATTTTAATAGAGAAGCAGGATCTTTGGTTTCTTTACTTGATCCAGATTTAAGAGCGCGTACACGAGTGATCCCTCCAAATACGAATACTCAAACTAGCGGAAGGATTATTGACTATGCTATCACAGGAAATTCCAATACAGCTTCTTTGTATAATCCACCGCCAATCATTGCTCTTTTAGCTGTAGCAGGACTTAGAACTTTTTTAGCTTCTGATCATTTTCCTGTGAATTTTAGAAGACCTTAGGAGTAAATGATGAAAAAAATTGGTATTTTATTTTTTATGGTTTTGAGCTTTTTAAGGGCTGAGGTTAGTTTAGATGAATTAGAAGATTTTACACCTATGTTTGCTATAAGATCTTTAGAAACAGGAATTTCGCTAAGTCCTTTTAGATATAGCTCTGAAATATTAGAAGAGCAAAATTGGTTTTTAAAAGAAATAATACTTAGTGATGAGTTAAAAGAAAAAGACAGGTATGCTGTGCAACGCCCTTTTGGTTATGTGCAGTTTATAAATCCTAGAGGTGCTGATGTATGTTTGGCTGTTTTAGATGAAAAAACTTTTGGAACAAAATCTTGCAAGCAAGATTTACAAGATGGACAAATGCAAACGGTTTTTTCTATCATGCCTACTACAAGTTCTGCTGTGCAAATTAGGTCTTTAACGCATGGCGGGGTAAAATGTATGAGTACTTTTTATGATGCATATATACCTATAGAAAATCGCTTTGGTTTAGATGATTGTACCGTAAATCCTTCTGTACCTATAGAATTAAAAGAATTATTTTTCTTTGCCCCTGCTATCGTTGAAGCAACTCCGCTTTATTAAACTAAACCCGCTTTGCGGGTTTAAACTCTAAGTTAAAATTTGTTAGAATGTCTTTAAAATTGATATAAGGTAGGTTAATGAAAACCTTTTTAGTTTGCGCCTTAGAGCCTTCAGCAAATTTGCATTTAAAAGAAGTTTTAAAAGCTTATAAAAATGAGTATAAAGAATTTGATTTAGTGGGAATTTATGATGAGAATTTATGTGAAGAATTTAGTCTAAATTCCAAGCCACTTTATAGCTCACATGAGTTTAGTGCTATGGGTTTTATAGAGGTTTTGCCACTCATTTTAAAAGCCAAAAGAGCTATAAAAGAGCTGGTAAATTTAAGCCTTACTCAAAAAATTGATGCGATTTTGTGTATAGATTCACCTGCTTTTAATATACCTTTTGCAAAGGCTTTAAAAAAAGCAAATTCCAGAGCAAAAAGAATTTATTATATTTTACCTCAAGTTTGGGCATGGAAAAAAGGTCGCATACCCATCATAGAAAGTCATTTTGATGTGCTAGCTTCTATCTTGCCTTTTGATAGTGAGTTTTTTAGCAAAAGCACTTATGTGGGTCATCCACTTTTAGACGAGATAAAAGAGTTTAAAAACCAAGAAGATATAAATTTTATATTTTCAAAAAAAGATGATGAAAAAATCATCGCTTTCTTGCCAGGCTCAAGAAAAAGTGAAATAAAGCGTTTGATGCCTATTTTTAGAGAATTAAGCACTAAATTTAAAGGTAAAAAAATCCTTTGTGTACCTGAGTTTAATTTAAAAAGATTAGATCTTTATGGGGATATAAATGGTTTTGAAATTCAAAGCAATACCCCAAAAGTGCTTAAAAATGCTGATTTTGCTTTTATTTGTAGTGGCACAGCTACGCTTGAAGCAGCTTTGGTCGGCACGCCTTTTGTACTTGCTTATAAGGCTAAAGCTATTGATGTATTTATCGCAAGATGTTTTGTAAAACTCAAACACATAGGCCTTGCAAATATCTTTTTAGATTTTGCAGGAAAAAGCGAGCTTAATCCTGAATTTTTACAAGAGCAAGTGAATGTGGAAAATTTATATCAAGCTTATCTTAAATACGATTATAAGGCATTTTTTGATAAAGTAGATTTTTTAAAAGAATATTTGCAATTTGCAAGTGCAAAAAATTTAGCTAAAATACTTTATGAAATCAAATAAGGATAAATCATGCAAAAAGAACCTATGAGTAAATATGGCTATGAGAAATTAGAAAAAGAATTAGAACATTTAAAAAAAGTTGAACGCCCAAAAGTAGTAGAAGAAATAGACATAGCAAGAAGTCATGGAGATTTAAAAGAAAATGCAGAATATCACGCAGCTAGAGAAAAACAAGCTTTTATAGAGGGAAAGATAGCTGAACTTGGGGATTTGATCTCAAGAGCACAAATCATCGATCCATCTTCTTACGAGCATGATAGTGTGAAATTTGGCTCAACTGTTGTGGTGGAAGATTTAGAAAGTGAAAAGCAAAGCACTTATACTTTAGTAGGGGTAAATGAGGGAAATTTAGAAAAAGGCTATATTTCCATTAGTTCGCCTATTGCAAAAGCAATGCTTGGTAAAAAAGAGGGTGATGATTTTAAAGTGCGTTTGCCAAAAGGCGAGAGTGAATTTGAAATCATTTCTATAGAATACAAAGCTTTGGAATTTTAATTTTTGCAAAAAATAATTATAAAAGAAAATGCTGTTTTCATTGCTGATGCACATGAAAATGAAAATAGGCGTGGTTTTTGGGATTTTTTACAAGCCTTAAAAGATAAAAAAATTCAAACTCCACAGCTTTTTTTAATGGGTGATATTTTTGATCTTTTAATTTATGAAGTAAAAGCCACGCATGATTTTGCAAAAGCTTATATAGACTTACTTGAAGAGCTTGCTGATGAGATTGAAATCATTTATTTAGAAGGTAATCACGATTTTAATTTGGCTAAATTTTTTAAAAAAGTGAAGGTTTTTAGCATAAAACAACAGCCTTTGCTTTGCGAATTTAAAGATAAAACCTTAGTAAAATTAGCCCATGGGGATATTTTTTTAAAACCTTTTTTGCAATTTTGCTTAAAAAGTTTGAGAAATCATTATTTACTACTTTTTTTAAATTTTTTAAATGTTACTAGTAAAGAAAAAATTACTCAAAAAATTTTAAAAAATCAAAATAAAAAACAACTTATTAGAAAAATTCCTCAATTTGCTACTTTAGTAAAAGAGCGTATAAAACACTACAATGTAAAATTTATAATAGAAGGACATTATCATCAAGATGTATTTTTAGAATTTGAGAATACAAAATATTTAAATTTACCTACTTTTGCATACAAGGAAAGTTTTTTTGTAGTAAAATATGAACCAGAAATCAGATTTCACAAAATAGAACTTAAGGAGGCATAATGTTTGATGAGAATGTCGTTAAAACAGGTTCAAATGAAATGGAGCTTGTTGATTTTCGCATCTTTAAGCAAGGCCAAGATAAAGTCTATGAGGGAATTTATGGTGTAAATGTTTCTAAGGTTAGAGAAATCATAAAAATTCCTTTTTTGACTGAAATTCCAGGGGTGCCTGAGTATGTTGAAGGTATTTTTGATCTTCGTGGTGTGGTGATTCCTGTGATTAATCTAGCTAAATGGATGCAAATTCAAGAGCCAGAAATGACAAATATAAAACCTAGAGTTATCATTACTGAATTTAGTAATGTATTAATCGGTTTTATCGTACATGAGGCAAAAAGAATTCGTAGAATTAATTGGAAAAATATCGAGCCAGCTAATTTTGCTACAAGTGCAGGTAGTTTGGATAAAAGTAAAATAACAGGTGTAACTAGAATCGAGGGTGATGAGGTTTTACTTATCCTAGATTTAGAAAGTATAGTGCAAGAGCTTGGAATTTATACTCCACAAACTGATATTGAAGATGATAAGATTCAAAAAATTGAGGGTATAGCTTTAGCACTTGATGATAGTTCTACTGCAAGAAAACTTGTTAAAGATTTACTTAATAAAATCGGCTTAAAAGTTGTAGAAGCAAAAGATGGGGTTGAAGGTTTACAAAAACTTCAAGAGTTATATGGGGCATATGGTGATGATTTAAATAAACATCTAAAAATCATCGTAAGTGATGTTGAAATGCCTCAAATGGATGGTTTCCACTTTGCAGCTAAAGTAAGAGAAGATGAGAGATTTAAAAATATTCCTATCGTGTTTAACTCTTCTTTATCAAATGAGTTTATGAGTGATAAAGGTGTTAAAGAAGCAGGTGGTGAGGGGTATTTGGTTAAATTTAACGCAAGTGATTTCTTTGCTGAAATTTCTCGTGTTATTAAAAAACATGAAAAAGGTGAGGAGTAAAAATGGAAGATATTCAAGAAATACTTGAGGATTTTTTAGTTGAAGCCTTTGAACTAGTTGAGCAAATTGACCATGATTTGGTTGAATTAGAAGCAAATCCTGAAGACTTAGAACTATTAAATAGAATTTTCCGTGTTGCACATACTGTTAAAGGTTCATCAAGCTTTTTAAATTTTGATATTTTAACAAAACTTACTCATCACATGGAAGATGTTTTAAATAAAGCAAGACACAATGAGCTTAAAATTACTCCTGAAGTAATGGATGTGGTTTTAGAGTCTATTGATATGATGAAAACCTTATTAAATTCTATTAGAGATAATGGAAATGATACAGCAATAGGACTTGATATAGCTCCAATTTGTACAAGATTAACCGCTATTTCAGAGGGTGAAAGTTTAGAGTCTGTTGCACCGGCTAAAGCTGAAGAGCCAAAAGAAGAAGTAAAAGAAGAGCCAAAGGCCGAAGAACCTGAAGTTGATGTAAATAAACTCAGCGATGATGAGGTTGAGGCTGAAATTGAAAGACTTTTAAAAGTAAGAAAAGCTGAAGACCAAGCAAGACGTGCTGAAAAGAAAAAAACACAAGAAGCGAATCCAGCTCCAAGTAAACCAGCTGCTCAAGCGCAAAATGCAACTGCTGAGAAAAAAGTTCCTGCAGCAGGTGGTGGAAGCAGTGGTGCAAATATGGATCAAACCATTAGGGTTGAAGTAAAAAGACTTGATCATTTGATGAACTTAATTGGTGAGCTTGTTCTTGGTAAAAACCGCTTATTAAAAATTTATGATGATGTTGAAGAAAGATATGATGGGGAAAAATTCTTAGAAGAATTAAACCAAGTAGTATCGCAACTTAGCATTGTTACTACAGATATTCAATTAGCAGTTATGAAAACAAGAATGCAGCCTATTGCAAAAGTTTTCAACAAATTCCCAAGAGTTGTACGTGATTTGGGCCGTGAACTTGGCAAGCAAATGGAGCTTGAAATTTCAGGGGAAGAAACTGAACTTGATAAGTCTATTGTGGAAGAAATTGGCGATCCTATTATGCATATGATTAGAAACTCGTGTGATCATGGTATAGAAGATCCAGCAACACGTGTGGCTAATGGTAAACCAGAAAAAGGAACCGTTAATCTTAAAGCATACAATGAAGGAAACCACATTGTAGTGGAAATTGCTGATGATGGTAAAGGGCTTGATGCGGATGCTTTAAAATCAAAAGCTATAGAGAAAAACTTAATCACAGAGCGCGAAGCTGATCAAATGAGCGATAAAGAAGCGTTTGCATTGATTTTCAAACCAGGTTTTTCAACTGCTGCTAAAATCACTAATGTTTCAGGTCGTGGTGTTGGAATGGACGTTGTTAAAACTAATATTGAAAAACTAAATGGTGTGATTGAGATTGACAGTGAACTTGGTAAAGGCACTGTGATGAAGCTTAAAATCCCACTTACTTTAGCAATTATTCAATCATTGCTTGTAGGTACACAAGAAGAGTTTTATGCTATTCCTCTTGCAAGTGTTCTTGAGACGGTTAGAGTGCCAATTGATGATATTTATACCATTGAAGGTAAAAACGTACTTCGCTTAAGAGATGAGGTTTTATCTTTAGTAAGACTTTCAGATGTATTTGGTGTAAAACAAGTGCTTGAAAATACTGATCAAACTTATGTAGTTGTTATAGGTGTAGCAGAAAGTAAGCTTGGTATTATAGTAGATACTTTAGTAGGTCAAGAAGAAATCGTTATTAAGTCTATGGGTGAATATTTACAAAACATCCAAGGTATAGCAGGAGCGACGATTCGTGGTGATGGTAGAGTTACTTTGATTATTGATGTTGCTGCTATGATGGATATAGCTAAAGAGATCAAAGTAGATATTAAAGCACAAATTGAAGCGCAAGCTAAAAAAGTTGTGAAAGAAAAACCAAGCGATTATACAGTACTTATAGTGGATGATTCTAAGATGGATAGAAATATCATGCAAAAATCGCTAGAACCACTAGGTGTGAGTATTATAGAAGCAACTAACGGCGTTGAGGCATTAAATACAATTAAATCAGGTGAGCATGATATTGATGCAGTGCTGATTGATATTGAAATGCCAAGAATGGATGGTTATACCTTAGCAGGTGAAATTAGAAAATATTCTAAATACAAAAACCTTCCACTTGTTGCGGTAACTTCAAGAACTAGTAAATCAGACCGTCTAAGAGGTGTGGAAGTAGGAATGACTGAGTATATTACTAAGCCTTACTCTCCAGAGTACTTAGAAAATGTAGTTAGAAAAAATTTAAAACTAGGATAAGAAGATGAATGATAAATTAAGCCAGGTTTTGCAAAAACAACAAGCGCAAATTGCAGAACCAGATGTGGATAAAGAAGAGGATATTATTCAGCTTGTTGGTTTTGTGGTAGGAGATGAGGAATATGCTATTCCTATTCTTAATATTCAAGAAATTATTAAACCTATAGAATATACTAGGGTTCCAAGTGTACCTGATTATGTTTTAGGTGTGTTTAATATGAGGGGTAATGTTATGCCTTTGATAGATCTTGCAAAAAGATTTAATCAAGGTAGTTCTAAAATGACACCTCAAACTAGATATATTGTTTTAAAAGGCGTAGCAAATGGAAATCAAACTCCTGCGGGTAATGCGGGTTTTGTGATAGATAGATTAACAGAGGCTATCAAAATTCACAGAAGCAGAATTGATCCGCCACCTGAAACTTTACTAAAAGAAAAAGGTATGATTTTTGGTATAGGTAAAAGAGAAGAAAATATTTTAACTATATTAAAAGCCGAAGCTTTATTAAAGCGTGAGTTTTAATGATAAAGCTTTGTGCCTTTGACTTTGACTCTACGCTAATGGATGGAGAAACCATCGACATTTTAGCACAAGAGTATAATGTCGGTGATGCTGTTAAAAGTATCACCGATAAAGCAATGAATGGTGAGCTTGATTTTTTTGAAAGCTTAAGTGCTAGAGTAGCCTTGCTTGAGGGAATGCCAGTTGATCAAGTAAGAAAGTGCTGTGAAAATTTACCTTTGATGAATGGCGCTAAAGAATTATGCGAGTATTTAAAAAATAAAAATATAAAAATTATTGTTTTTAGTGGTGGATTTCATGAGGGAATTGACTTAATACAAAATAAACTTCATTTTGATTTTGGTTTTGCTAACTTTTTGCATAGTAAAAACGGTGTTTTAACGGGAAAAGTTGGTGGAGAAATTATGTTTAACAACTCAAAAGGTATTATACTACAAAGACTTAAGAAATTTTTAAATTTAAAAACAGAAGAAATTATGTGTGTGGGCGATGGAGCTAATGATATTTCTATGTTTAAAGAATGTGGATTAAAAATAGCTTTTTGCGCCAAAGAAATTTTAAGATCTCATGCAGATATTTGTATAGATAAAAAAGATTTAAAAGAAATAATAAAGGTAATACAATGAAAAAATTTTCACTATGGTGTGATTTTATAGAAAATGAATTTTTAGATCATGAATTTTTGGATTTAATATACTCAAGAACAATCAATGGTGCTACTTCAAATCCTGCTATTTTTAAAAATGCGATTTTAAACTCAGCTATTTATAAAGAAAAAATCAAAAAATCAAATCTCAAAGATAAAAAAGCCTTATATGAGTATCTTGCGGTAGAAGATATTGCTAAGGCTGCAGATAAATTAGCTATTAATTATTATGAAAATAATGATGGTTTTATTAGTATTGAAATTGACCCGAGATTAAAAGATAATACTAGCTTATCTTTGGCTGAGGCAAAAAGATTATACACGCAAATTGCAAAAGAAAATGTGATGATGAAAATTCCTGCAACAGAAGCTTCTTATGAAGTAATGCAAGAATTAATGAAAAATGGTATTAGTGTAAATGCTACTTTGATTTTTGATTTTGAGCAAACTAAAAAATGCTTTGAAGCTTTAAATTTAGGTTTAAAAGAATTTAGAAAAAATAATATTGCAGCCAAAAAAGAGCCTCGAGCAGTTATTAGTATTTTTGTAAGCCGTTTTGATAGATTATTAAATAATCAAGTTTTAGATAAAAATTATATAGGAATTCTTACTGCAACAAAGGCTTATAATTATATCATTAAACAAAATGAAGCAAATATTAGAGCTTTATTTGCAAGTACGGGTGTTAAGGGTGATGATTTAGAAAAAGATTATTATATTAAAGAATTACTCTATGATAAAGCTATTAATACTGCACCACTAGATGCTATTAAGGCTTTTAAAGGTAAGCAAATCGTGTTTAAAGAGCCTTTGAAAGATGAATGTATAGAGAAAAAATTGAATGCAAATATTTCAAAAGATGCTTTAAGTAAAGCTTGTAAAGATTTGCTTGATGATGGTTTAGAACAATTTTGCATAGCTTATGAAGATATTTTAAAATCTTTATAAACTTATTTAGCTATAATTAGCGTTTATTTTTTTAGAAAGGAAACAGATGTTAGAAGGTATCGTTAGAGAGAGTATCGGTAGAAAAGCTGCTAAAGCTTTAAAAAGAGATGGTTATCTAATCGCAAACATCTACGGAAAAGGATTAGAAAACATCAATGCTGCTTTTAAAGTAAATGAATTTATTAAAGAAGTACGCAAAAAAACTACTTTAGCTTTTGATGTAAAAGTAGCAGACAAAGTATTAAATGTTGTGGTAGTTGATTATCAAAAAGATCCTGTAACCGCAGAATTAAAACACGTAGATTTAAAAGTAGCACAAAAAGGTGTTATTTCTAAATATATGGTTCCTGTAAAAATCGTAGGAACAGCTATGGGTCTTAAAAATAAAGGTGTTTTAATCCAATCAAAAAGAAGATTAAAAGTAAAATGTGCAGCTGAAAACTTACCAAATTATTTTGAATTAGATGTAACCAAACTTGATGTTGGTGATGCACTTTTAATCCGCGATGTAGTTGTACCTGAGGGTGTAACTATGGTTGATGCTGATAGAGTAGCTGTAGTTGGCGTAGAAAAAGCAAGATAAAATGACCTTAGTCGTAGGACTTGGTAATATAGGAGAACAATACGCCCAAACCCGTCATAATGTAGGGTTTATGCTAATTGACTTAATTTTGAAAGACTTGCAAACAACAAAGCTTTCAAATGCTAAATTTAAAGGAGAGCTTTTTAAAAGCTCTTCTGCTCTTTTTTTAAAACCTTCCACTTATATGAATTTATCCGGAGAAAGCGTAAAAGCTGTTAGTGAATACTATAAATGTGATAGAATTATTGTAATCCATGATGATATAGATTTAAATTTAGGTGCTTTGAAATTTAAAATAGGTGGATCAAGTGGTGGGCATAATGGACTTAAAAGTATAGATAATCTTTGTGGTAATGCTTATGAGAGAGTACGCATAGGAGTAGGAAAAGGACAAGATGTAATTTCTCATGTTTTGGGGAAATTTAAACAAGAAGAGCAAGAAAGCTTAACTAAGGTTTTAGAACATAGCAAAAAAGCCTTACTTGAGCTTTTAAATTCTGATATAGAAAAAATCGCTTCAAAATATTCTTTAAAAAGTTAAACGATGAGTATATTTTTTCGCTATATTTCATCTTTGTATTTAAAATCATTTTTTATTTTATTTTTTTCTTTGACTTTTTTCTTTGTAGCGATTGATTTTTTGCTAAATTTCAATAGACTGCCAAAAAGTGCAAATTTAGAGCTTTTATATATATTTTTCTTAACATGCTCAGCAGCTTCTTATATACTACCTTTAGCTATAGTCCTTGCTTTGGTTTTGTGTATTTTTAATATGATACGCTCGAATGAATTTGTTAGCTTATATGCTTTGGGTTTAAGTAAAAATCAAGTGATTTTTTATCCTTTTTTATGGGCTATGTTTTTTTGTTGTGTTTATGTAGGACTTAATTTTAGCTCCTTTGCTTATGCAGATGAATATAAAAGTAATATTCTTAAGCGTGGCGTTGTAGATAGAGAGGGTGGGGAAGTTTTGATTAAATATAATGATAAATTTATTTATATACAAAAAACAAGTTCTCAAACCCTATATAATGTAAAAATCTTTGATGTAAAAAATTTAGACATTCAAAGTATAATCCATGCAAAAACTGCTAAATTTAATGGAGATTCTTGGGATTTAAATGATGCTAAAGCTACTAATGTACCACAAAATTTGATTGTTTCAAAAGAGGGTTTAAGTATAGAAGAATTTAAAAATATTAAAGGTTTAGAAGATTTTTCTCCAAAAATTTTAGAAAGAATTTCTTTAGTAGAGAGCAATCCTTCTTATTCTATTTTAGACGCACTAGAAAGTATGGTAATTTTTGCAAAACAAAATATTTCTACTAATACACTTAGAACAAGCTTGTATTCTTTAGTTCTTACACCATTTTTTGCACCATTTTTAATGCTTATTGTGTATTATTATTTCCCTTTAACAGCAAGATTTTTTAATCTCGCACTTTTAGCTTTTGTATTTTTTGTGTGCATACTTTTGGTTTGGGGTTTGTTGTTTTTATTAACAAGATTGAGCGAAAATGAAATTTTACTTCCAGAGCTTGGTATAATGCTACCAGTATTTATTTTAATGAGTATAGGAAGTTTTTATTATTTTAAACACAAATAACTACAAGTGAGGTTTTTTATGGATTATTTAAAACTAGCAAAAGAATATAACACACCATTTTATATTTATGATTTTGATAAAATCAAAGAGCGTTTTACAATGTTAAAAGATGCATTTAAAGCAAGAAAATCACAAATTTTTTATGCAGTTAAAGCAAATTCTAATTTAAGTGTTTTAAAACTTTTAGCTTCTTTAGATAGCGGGTTTGATTGTGTTAGCGCGGGTGAGATTTATAGAGCTTTAAAAGCAGGGGCTAAAAATTATAAAATTATTTTTAGTGGGGTAGGTAAAAGTGCTGATGAGTTAAAATATGCTTTAGAGCAAAACATACTTTATGTAAATTTAGAAAGCTATGAAGAAATGCTTCTTTTAGAACAAATTGCTAAAGAAAATCAAAAGACAGCCCGTATAAGCATAAGAGTAAATCCAAATGTAGATGCTAAAACACATCCTTACATTTCTACAGGTTTGCATGAAAATAAATTTGGCGTAGATATAGAAAGTGCTAAAAAAATGTATCTTTATGCTAAAAACTCACAATTTTTAGAGCCAGTTGGAGTGCATTTTCACATAGGCTCGCAAATTCTTGATATAAGCAGTATTCATGAAGCTTCTGCGATTGTTGCAAAATTAGTAAAAGAACTTTTGGCTTTAAAAATTAATATTAAATTCTTTGATATAGGCGGGGGTTTAGGAGTTTGTTATAAAGATGAACAAGAACCAAATTTATATGATTATGCTCAAGGAATTTTAGCAAGTTTACAAGGTCTTGATGTGTGTATAGGTATGGAACCTGGTAGATTTCTAGTGGCAAATGCAGGTGAGTTTGTTACTAAAGTATTATATGAAAAATTTAATGATAAAAAGCGTTTTGTGATTGTTGATGGGGCGATGAATGATTTATTGCGTCCAAGTTTATATAGTGCTTATCATGAAATTAAGCTTTTGAGCGAAAATAAAGAAGAAAGCCTTTGTGATATTGTTGGTGGGGTTTGTGAGAGTGGAGATTTTTTAGCTAAAGATAGAAAATTAGCTAAAACAAAAGCAGGAGATTTGATCATAGTTAAAAGTGCAGGTGCGTATGGTTTTAGCATGAGTAGTAATTATAATACTCGTAATAGAGTATGTGAGCTAGCTTGTGAAAATGGCACGGTAAGAATGATTAGAAAAAGAGAAAGTTATGAGGATCAAATTGCTTTAGAGCTTGATTTTTTAAAGGATTGAAATGTTATTTTTAGATGTACAAGGGACTTTGATTTCAGATTGTGATAAAAGTCCTATAGATGGTGCTTTAGAACTCATTAAATCTTTAAATAAAGAAAAAATTCCTTATGTGATTATTACTAATAATACCAAAAAATTAGATTTTTTAAATTATTTGCAAAATTTGGGTTTTGAAATTAATGAAAAAGTTTATATTGATCCTTTTTGTGTTTTAAAAGATCATTTAAAGCCTTGTAAAATAGCAGCTTTTGGAGCAAAAGAATTTTTAGATTCACTTCAAGAGTTAGGCTATGAGCTTGATTATAAAAACCCAAAAGCATTTTTACTAGCAAGTTATGATGATTTTAAATTTCAAGATTTTGCTAGTATGATAGAGTATCTTAAAAATGGTGTGCAAGCTATAGCAATGCATGAAAGTAGTATTTATAAGAAAAACTCAAGGCTTTATCCAGGTGTTGGAAGTATTATGTCTATGCTTAAAAATGCATGCGAGTTTGATTATAAAGTGATAGGAAAACCTAGTAAGGCTTTTTATGAAAGTGCTTTAAATTTATTAAAACAACAAGATTGTAATGTAAGTTTTGAAAAGACTTTAATCATTAGTGATGATTTTAAAGGCGATTTGCTTGGTGCTTATGAGCTTGGCATGCAAACAGCCTTAGTTTTAAGCGGTAAAATTTCTAACACTCAAGGTCTTGATACAACTAAACTTAATTTTGTATATGATAGTATTAAGGATTACTACATATCGAGGTTTAAATGAAAGAGATAGAAAAATTACGCAATAAAATCGATACCATTGATGATAAAATTTTGGCTTTGCTTAATGAAAGAATGCTTCATGTTAAAGATATAGGAGTTATTAAGCAAAATTTAGGTGGAAGTATTTATAGACCTGAGCGTGAAAGAGCTATTATAAATAGACTTAAAAATTATAATCATGGTTTATTAGATCAAAATGCAATCGAAGCAATTTATCAAGAAATTTTTGCTGTATCAAGAAATTTAGAAATGCCCCAAAGCATAGCTTATTTAGGCCCTGAGGGAAGCTATACGCATCAAGTAGCAAGAACGCGTTTTGGTGCTATGAGTCGTTACACTCCACTTGCAAATATAGAAGATGTTTTTAAAGAATTAGCTCACAAAGAGGCAAAATATGGAGTAGTGCCTATAGAAAATAATACAGCAGGTGCAGTGGGTGTGACGCTTGATTGTCTTGGAAAATATGAAGATGTAAAAATTTTTGCTGAAATTTATATGGACATTCATCATTCTTTTGTAAGTATGAGTGAAAATTTAAAAGATATTAAACGCATATATTCTCATCCACAAGGTTATAATCAATGTAGAAATTTTTTAGAAAGTCATGATTTAAGCGAAGTGGAATTTGTAGCAAGCAAATCCACAGCTCATGCAGCTTATTTAGCTTCGCAAGATGTTACTTCAGCTGCGATTTGCTCTAAGATTGCAGCAAAACTTTATAATGTGCCTATATTATTTGAAACGATTGAGGATAATTTGGCAAATCGCACTAGGTTTTTGATTTTAAGTGATATAAAAATACCTCAAATGCCTCATTGTAAAACTTCTATTTTAGCACTTGCTGCACATAAACCAGGTGGGCTTAGTGATTTATTATATGAGTTTAAAAAAGAGGGGATAAATTTAACAAAACTTGAATCACGCCCTATAAAAACAAGAGAATTTGTACATAGTTTTTATATAGATTTTGAAGGACATATTGATGATGAAAATGTCCAAAGAGTATTAAAAAAAGCTGAGCATATAAAATGGCTTGGATCGTATTTATCAGGAGAAAGTAATGAAATTTAATCCTTTTTTAGAAGCTATTAAAACTTATGAAAGTGGCAAGGATATGGATTTAATTGCTAAAGAATATGGTTTAAAAGAAGTTATTAAACTAGCGAGTAATGAAAATCCTTATGGTACAAGCAAAAAAGCTAAAGAAGCCATTATAAATAATGCACATTTAGCTCATTTATATCCTGATGATACTATGAGTGAATTAAAACAAGCTCTAGCGCAAAAATATGATATTTTAAAAGAAAATCTCATCATAGGTAGTGGGAGTGATCAAATCATAGAATATATAGTACATGCAAAACTTGATCATTCTAAGGCTTATTTGCAATGCGGGGTTAGCTTTGCTATGTATGAAATTTATGCAAAACAACTAGGAGTTAAGGTTTATAAAACCCCAAGTTTAACCCATGATTTAAATGAGTTGTATGAGTTATATCAAAAGCATAAAAATGAAATTAAAGTAATCTTTTTATGCTTACCCAATAATCCTTTAGGTGAGTGTTTAGACGCAAGTGCGGTTTTTGAGTTTTTAGAAAAAATTGATGAGGATTGTTTGGTAGCTATTGATGGAGCTTATAATGAATTTGCTTCGTTTAAAGATAGCAAAAAACATATCAACCCTAAAGAATTAATCCATAAATTTCAAAATGCAGTATATCTAGGAACCTTTTCTAAGCTTTATGGTTTGGGTGGTATGAGAGTGGGTTATGGTATAGCTTGCAAGGAAATTATCAATGCATTTTATAAATTACGAGCACCTTTTAATGTGACTAATTTGAGTTTAAAAGCTGCTGTTGCTGCGTTAGATGATGATGAGTTTGTGCAAAAAACTTTGGAAAATAATTTTTCACAAATGAAACTTTATGAAGATTTTGCTAAAAATTATAAAATTCGATACATTCCAAGCTATACAAATTTTATTACTTATTTTTTTGATGAAAAAAATAGCACAGATTTATCTGAAAAATTGCTTAAAAACGGTATAATAATAAGAAATTTACAAAGTTATGGTTTAAATGCTGTGCGTATAAGTATAGGTACAGAGTATGAAAATTCAAGATTTTTTGAAGAGTTTTCTAAAAATTTTTAGTTTGTAGGAAATAAATGGATTATAAAACTATACTGCACCAAGTAGGTCAGCTTTATCAAAATTTAAGTTTAAGACAGCGTATTATCATTGCTGCTTCTATTGTTGTTGTAGTTGGATTTTTAGTATTTTTAACCCTTTTTAGAAGTGGTTCTACAGTAGCTAGTGAGGCTGGATATTCAGTATTGTTTGAAAATGCTAATACTAGTGATTCAGCGATGATAGTAACGCAACTTGAAAAAAGCGGGGTTCCTTATATTTTGCGTGATGAGGGAACTATTTTAGTACCTAATGAACAAGTGTATAAACAGCGTTTGGCTATTGCTTCTGCAGGGTTATTGCCAAAAGATAATAAAGTAGGTTTTGAGCTTTTTGATAAACAAGAATTTGGCGCAACAGAAGCTGAGCAAAAGGTAAAATACCAAAGAGCATTAGAAGGTGAACTTGCTAGAACGATTGAAAGTTTAGAGCCTATTCATAGCGCCACAGTGCATATTGCTTTTGCTAAAGATACACTTTTTACTCAACAACAAGTCCCACCAACTGCTTCAGTAGCTTTGACGATAAAAGAAGGCTTAAAGCTTAATAAAAAGCAAATTATGGGGATTAAAAACTTAATTGCTTCTTCAGTGACAAAACTTACTCCTGAAAATGTAAAAATCATGGATCAAAAAGGTATTCCTTTAGATGATGAGGGTGCTTTTGAGAGTGATTTAATCGCTGCTCAAATTAAATATAAAAGAGATCAAGAATATGAATTAGAGCAAAAAATTGTTGCTTCTATTGCTCCATTTGCGGGTGGTTATGATAGAGTAGTGGCAAAGGTTAGTATTGATTATGATTTTTCTAAAGAAGAATCACAAAGTGAAGTATATGATCCAAACACAGTCGTGCGTAGTGAGCAAACTTTAGAAGAACATAGAGAAGGCTATAAAGATAAAGAAATTCAAGGTGTGCCAGGTGCTGTTTCAAATATCGGTCCTGTAGAAGGTTTAGATGATAAAGGTGCACGCGAGGTTTATACTAAAAACCAAACTACAACTAATAATGAAATTTCTAAAAAAATTACCAATACCACTAAGCAATTTGCAACCGTTAAAAGAATTTCTGCGGCCGTTGTAGTAGATGGAAAATACAAAGTAATTACTGATGATCAGGGAAATATTACTAATGAATATATTCCTTTGAGCGATAAAGAAATTCAAGCTATTGAAAATCTCACTAAAGGCGCTATAGGTTTTAATCTTGCTAGAGGTGATGCGGTTGAAGTAAATAATTTGGAATTTCATAGAACAGCTAAAGTTGAAAATAAGGTTCAAACTTTCTATTCAAGATTTGTTGAGCCATTTATCCCACCTGTTAAGTATGTCTTTGCTGCGATTTTACTTTTCATCTTTTATAAAAAAGTTATTGTGCCATTTTCACAAAAAATGCTTGCAGATATCAAGCTTGAAGAAGAGATGGAAGGAAAAGACGGGCAAATCATTGATGAGGCTGAAGATGCTATTGAAAAATTCAACGCAGCACGTAAGAAAGTTGAAGAACAACTTGGCTTTGGGGATAATTTTGATGAAGATGCACTTCAATACGATGTCTTGCTCGAAAAATTAAGAGCAGTGGCTAATGAAAAAGGTGAAGAAGTAGCATTATTGTTACAAAAACTTGTTGAAAATGAAGCTGAATTTGGTGAGAAGGATATCTGATGATAAAGCTTAGTGAAGAACAAAAAATGGTCTATGATGACCTTTCTATGCCCGAAAAGGTCGCAATTTTTTTAATCCAACTTGGAGAAGATGTAACGACAGTTTTATTTTCTCATATGGATATTAATGTCATCACTGAAATTTCTCGCTATATCGCTTTAGCAAAAAATGTTGACAAACCAGTTGCTACTGCAGTTTTAGAAGAATTTTATACTTTATTACAATCAAACCAATATCTAAAAAGTGGCGGTTTGGAATATGCAAAAGAAATTTTATTTAGAACTTTTGGTCCTGAAATTGCCAATAAAATTTTGGAAAAACTTACTAAAAGTATGGAAAATAACCAAAATTTTGCTTATCTTTCACAAATTAAACCACAACAGCTTGCTGACTTTATCATTAAAGAACACCCTCAAACCATAGCTTTGATTTTAGCTCATATGGATACTACTCAAGCTGCTGAAACTTTGGAATATTTTAGCGATGAGTTAAGGGCTGAGGTTGTAATAAGAATGGCAAATCTTGGGGATATTTCACCTTCAATTATCAAAAGAGTATCTGCTGTACTTGAAAGTAAACTTGAAAGTCTTACTTCTTATAAAGTTGAAGTGGGTGGTCCAAGAGCGGTTGCTGAAGTGCTTAATCGCTTGGGTCAAAAAGCATCCAAAACAACACTTTCTTATATTGAGCAAAGTGATGAAAAACTTGCTACAACCATTAAAGATTTAATGTTTACTTTTGATGATATTTCTCAGCTTAGTACTAATGCGATTAGAGAAGTTTTAAAAGCTGCTGATAAACGTGATTTGATGATAGGTTTAAAGGGTGCAAGCGAGGATTTAAAACAAAAATTTATGGCAAATATGTCAACGCGTGCTGCTGAAGCTTTTGTAGAAGAAATGGGCTTTTTGGGTGCTGTACGTGTAAAAGATGTTGAAGAGGCTCAAAGAAAAGTTGTAGAAGTGGTGCAAAAACTTGCAGAACAAGGTCTTATCCAAGTGGGTGAGGCCGATGAGATGATAGAGTAAGATTATGGCTAAATTAACTAATGTAATTTCACCTGAAAACATTTCTGCTCATGTAGTTGAGGGATATCATTTTAAAGTTATGAGTGAAATGCCCTCTAATGAAGAACAAAAACAAGAAGAAACTCAAACTATAAATCAAACTCCTCTGGCTCAAAATACTACTCAGCAAGCAGTGGAAAATCAAACAGTAGAAACTACCCTACAAGCCCCACAACCACAAATCCAACCTGATTTTGTAGAAGATTTGCTTAAAAAAACTGATGAAATGTCAGGAAATATTATTAAATTACAAATGCAAATAGAAAGCCAAGAGGCTGAATTTAACAATCGCTTAAATACAGAATTAGAACATGCAAAAGAAAAATTTACCAAAGAAGGTTATGAGCAAGCTCAAAAAAAATTTGAAAGTGAATTAGAAGCTTTAAAAGAAAAATACTTAAAAAGTGTAGAAAAACTTGAAAATACAGTGCAAAATTTAAATGAGTTTTTATCTAAAAATGAAAAAGAATTAGCCGATACAGCTGTAATTATCGCAAAAGAAGTGATTGCAAAAGAACTTGAGGAAAATTCCTCACTTATAGCATTAAATTTAGCAAAAGAGCTTATGAATGAGCTTAAAAATGCTACTAAAATAGAATTAAAACTTAGCCCTGATGATTTTGAATATGTAAAATCACATTTAGAACAAGAGCAAAGTAATATCAAATTTAGCCTTGATGATGCAATTAATAAGGGGAGTATTTTAATATTAAGTGATGCAGGCAATATAGAATCAAACCTTAATAATCGTTTGCAAAAAATCAAAAATATGGTTAATGAATGATAGACTTAAATAACTTAAATATTAAAAATATGCAAATTAAAGAGTTAGAAAATTTAGCTAACAATTTGCGTGAAGTTATTATAGACACAGTGAGTAAAAATGGTGGACATTTAAGTTCAAATTTAGGTGTAGTTGAGCTTAGTATAGCCATGCATTATGTTTTTGATGTAAAAAAAGATCCTTTTATTTTTGATGTTTCACACCAATCTTATCCACACAAGCTTTTAAGTGGTAAAATAAATAATTTTCATACTCTAAGACAGTTTAATGGTTTAAGTGGTTATACAAAGCCTGATGAGGGAGATTATTTTGTAGCAGGACATTCAAGCACTTCTATATCTTTAGCAGTTGGAGCTTGCAAGGCTATAAGATTAAAAGATGAAGATCGTTTGCCTGTTGTATTAATAGGCGATGGAGCGCTAAGTGCAGGTATGGCTTATGAAGCTTTAAATGAGCTTGGTGATAGAGAATACCCTTGTGTGATCATTTTAAATGATAATGAAATGAGTATTTCAAGGCCAATTGGAGCTATTTCAAAATACCTTTCTCAGGCAATGGCAACGCAGTTTTATCAAAAATTTAAAAAACGCATAGAAAATCTTTTAGAGTACTTTCCTCAAGGCGCTTCTTATATGGCAAAGCGTTTTGAAGAGGGTTTAAGACTTATTACACCTGGACTTTTGTTTGAAGAATTAGGGCTTGAGTATATTGGTCCCATTGATGGACATAATTTAAATGAGGTTATTAATGCGCTCAATCAAGCAAAAGCTATGAAAAAACCTTGCGTTGTGCATGCGCAAACTATCAAAGGCAAGGGTTATGCATTAGCCGAGGGAAAAAATGCTAAATGGCATGGAGTAGGTGCTTTTGATAGAAGTAGCGGGGAGAGTTTAAAGGCAAATATAAGTAAAAAAAGCGCCACAGAAATTTTTTCAAATACCCTACTGAATTTAGCTCAAAAATATGAAAATATAGTGGGTGTAACTGCTGCTATGCCAAGTGGTACTGGACTTGATAAATTAATAGAGAAATATCCTGAACGTTTTTGGGATGTCGCAATTGCAGAACAACATGCAGTTACTTCTATGGCGGCTATGGCAAAAGAAGGTTTTAAACCTTTTATAGCAATTTATAGCACTTTTATGCAAAGAGCTTATGATCAAGTAATTCATGATTGTGCTATTATGAATTTAAATGTAGTTATAGCTATGGATAGAGCAGGAATTGTAGGAGAAGATGGAGAAACTCATCAAGGTGTTTTTGATGTTAGCTTTTTAAGTGCTATACCAAATATTACTCTAGCAGCTCCAAGAGATGAGGCTATGATGGAAAATATTATGGAATATGCATATTTTCATCAAGGCGTTTTTGCTTTTCGCTATCCTAGGGGTAATTTTTTATTAAATGATGATTTTAATCCATGTGAGATAAAACTTGCTAAAGCTCAAATTTTATCTAAAGTACAAAGCGATAAAGTATTTTTAGGTTTTGGTCAAGGTGTGGCTAAGGCAAAATTAGCTTTAGATAAACTTGGACTAGATTATGCGAGCTTAATAGATTTGATTTTTGCAAAGCCTTTAGATGAAGAGCTTTTAAAAGAGTTGGCAAAAGATACAAAAACTTGGTTTGTTTTTTCAGATAGTGCTAAAATAGGTGGAGTGGGAAGTTTGATTGCAAATTTTTTACAAAAAGAAAATCTTTATCATATAAAACTAGTAAGTTTTGAATTTGAAGATCAATTTATAGCCCATGGCAAAACAAGTGAAGTGGAAAAATTTTTAGAACTTGATATTGATTCATTGTGTCAAAAAATTAAAATTTATTAAAAGATAAAAAATATCTTTTAATATAATCATTTTTTTATAAAAAAAGAGTTATACTATAAGTAAAAATATTTGGAGAATAGACTATGGAACTTATTCAAATGCTTAAAAACTGTGATTTAAAAGCTACTCCACAAAGACTTTGTATTTTAAAAATTTTAAAACGCCACGAGCATCCTAATATAGAATCTTTGTATGAAAGTATTAAAGAAGAATATCCTTCTATCTCATTAGCTACGGTATATAAAAATTTAAATACCTTAAAAGAACAAGGTTTGGTAGTAGAAATTAATACTCCAAATCAAAAAACTTGTTATGACATTTATGAATATCCACATATTCATGTAATTTGTAGTAAATGCAATCACATAGAAGATGTGCGCTATGAAGATAGTGGGATTAATAAATACCAAGAAGATCTTGAGAAAAAGATTGGTAATATTATTGATTATCTTGGCGTGTTTGCTTATGTGAATGGTTGTAAATTTTGCAAGTAAAATGATTTGTGAAGTACAAAGACGCTTTTTAATTGAAAACGATGATTTTATCAAAATTTTAAAAGAAGAAAAACTTGCTTATTCTAAGGATAAAATACGTGTATTTTTTACACGTATAAATCCTTTTTGTGATATCAAATATAAAAAAATCAATCAAGATTATTATCAATTTACATTTTATAAATTACATGATATTTTAGATAAAAAAACTCATAAAATATCTAAAAAAGAATTTAAACATCAAAAAAGTAAAAATGCTATAACCAATATAATAAAAAAAACAAGAATTAGTTTTGAGCTTGATAATACCCAATTTTTCCTTTATAAATTTAAAAACAATTTAAAAAATTTGGTCATTTTAAAAGTGATTTTTTCCACCGTTGAAGAAGCAAAGCGGTTTGATTTACCTCATTTTTTTAAAAATTATAAAGAAATTACAGATGATGAGAATTTTTATAGTAAAAATTTAGCATTATACGGGGATCTTTCTAAAGTTTTTGATAGTGCTAGATGTATTAAAATTTTAGATAAACAAAAAGATATTAACTTGCATTTTCCAAATCAAATTCAAAGTTTTTCAGCTGGTAAAATTTTACTTTTCGTTCTTTTAAAAAACTTAAAAAATGACAGATTAAATTTTTTAAAAAATTCAAGTGAAAAAAACTTGGAACAATGTTTTATAAGCCTTAAGCAAATTTGTTTTTGTCTTGATGTTTTTGATACTCTTTTTGAAAAAAATATTCAAAATAAGCTAAAACAACAATTTTCATTTTTGATAAATCAAATTAATATGAAAAAATACCATGAGTTTGAACTAGAAAAATATATTTTTATTTTAAGCGATGAAAAAATTAATGATATTTTTCTTGATATGGATTTTATTTTAAAAAATGATTATGAATTTTATCAAGGAAAAAATCAAATTTTAAAGTCTTTAATAGCTTTTAAACTAAGAAAAGAATTAGTTTTTTTAAAGAAAAAAATTGTAAAATCTCAAACAAATCTTGAAGAAGAATTAGAAAAAATAAAATTTTTATTATGCTATTTTGCAACTATGTTTAAAGAAAAAAGCATTAAAAAGTTGAAAAATTATTTTAAGTATAAGCATTTAGATCAAAATTCTTATGATGAAAATATAATAAAACAAATTGAAAAAAGCATCAAAAAATTAAAAATATATAGTTAGGAAAAACATGCAAAAACAAGAAAAAATAGTTAAAATGTTTGATGATATAGCACCAACTTATGATAAGGCTAATAGAATTTTAAGTTTTGGAAGTGATGTGAGTTGGAGAAAAAAAGCTTGTTTGGATGTTTTTAAATTTTCTAATAATGAACTTGATATTATCGATGTAGCTTGTGGTACGGGCGATATGATTATAGAATGGCAAAATCAAGCCTTAAGAGCAAATAAAAATATCATTAGTATAAAAGGGGTTGATCCAAGTGCGGGCATGCTTGAAGTGGCTAGGAAAAAAATTCCTGATGCGACTTTTGTACAAGCAAAAGCACAAGAACTTCCACTTGAAAATGAAAGTGCAGACATCATAAGTATAAGTTATGGTATACGCAATGTGGTAGATAGGAAAGAAGCTATAAAAGAATTTGCAAGAGTGTTAAAAAAGGATGGGATTTTACTTGTGCTTGAATTTACCAAAAGAGAGCAGGGTGGTTTTATAGCTGCTTGTAGAGATTTTTACTTAAAAAATATTTTACCAAAAGTGGGTGGATTTATTAGTAAAAATTATAGTGCTTATGAGTATTTACCAAATTCTATAGAAGATTTTTTAAGCAAAGAAGAATTTATTAAAGAATTGAGTGTGCACTTTGAAATGTTAGAGTATAAAAGCTTTAGCTTTGGTGTTTGCTCTATGTTTATTGCAAGAAAAAAATGAAAGTTTCAGAACTTAATCTAAAAGCTAAAAGTTTATTAGAATTTCATCTTGATGATATAGAGCTTAGTGGAGAAATTTCTAAAATTACCATTCATAGTTCAGGACATTGGTATTTTGATTTAAAAGATGAAAAATCAAGCATAGCTTGCGTGATGTTTAAAGGCTTTAATCAATTTGTTCAAGCTAAACCTAAGGTTGGCGATATGCTTGATCTTAGAGGTTATGTGAGTTTATATGAAGCAAGTGGTAGGTATCAATTTATCGCTAAAAGTATGCAAAAAACAAGCCTTGGGAATTTAGAAGCTAAATTTTTAGCCCTAAAAGAAAAGCTTGAAAAAGAAGGTTTGTTTGATACAAATGCTAAAAAAAGCATTGTTAAATTTCCTAAAAAAATAGGTATAATCACTTCTTTTACTTCAGCTGCCTTGCAAGATATGCTAAAGTTAATTTCACAAAAGGAATACAATCTTTGTAAAATAACTATTTTTAATGCACTCACTCAAGGACAAAGCGCTCCAAATTCTTTGATAAATGCTTTAAAAAAAGCTGATGAGTTTAATTTAGATGCGATTATTTTAGCAAGAGGTGGCGGAAGTAGAGAAGATTTGTTTTGTTTTAATGATGAAGAACTTGCAAGATGTATTTTTTCTTTAAAAACGCCTATTGTTTCTGCTATTGGACATGAGATTGATTATGTTATTAGTGATTTTGTAGCAGATTTAAGAGCACCAACTCCAAGTGCGGCTATTGATATGATTTTTCCAAATAAACTCAGCTTAGAACAAGGACTTGATGAGCTTGCTATACGTTTTAAAAATCAAATGCTAAACCATCTTAAGTTTTATCAAAATAAAATCGATCATTTACAAAATTTAGCCAAAGCGAAATCTTTAGAAAATGCTTTTTTTCTTAGAAAACAAAAGCTTGATTTTTTACAAAGTCAACTAAAGAGCGTTTTAAATTTAAAATTATTAAACTATGAAAACAAACTTAATAATTTTGAAGAGCTTTTAACTCAGCATAAAAATTTCTTTGATAAAAGTAAAAATTTGATAAATTTACAAAAAGATGGCAAAAATATCTCTCTTGAAAAACTAAAAAAAGGAGATATTATAAAACTTTGCTCAATAAATGAGAGTAAAGAAGCTCAAATACTATAAAAAGGAGACAAAATGAGAGTAATGAATTTTAGCGCAGGTCCTTCAAATCTGCCTGATGAGGTTTTAAAAGAGGCACAGGAGCATTTGTTTGATTATCATGGTAAAGGCTTTTCTATTATGGAAGTTTCTCATCGTGGAAAGGTTTTTGAAGAAGTGCATTTTGAAGCTATTAAAATAGCAAAAGAGCTTTATGGTGTAAATGATGATTATGAAGTGCTTTTAATGCAAGGTGGAGCTAGTTTGCAATTTGCTATGATACCTATGAATTTATATATGGGTGGAGTTTGTGAATTTGCTAATACGGGAGTTTGGACTAAAAAGGCTATTAAAGAGGCTGAAATTTTAGGAGTAAATACAAAAATAGTAGCAAGTAGCCAAGAAAGTGAGTTTGATCATATCCCACAATTTGAATTTAGTGATAATGCAGATTATGCTTATATATGCTCTAATAATACCATTTATGGAACCCAATATAAAAACTATCCAAAAACTAAAAGCCCTTTGATAATTGATGCTTCTAGTGATTTTTTCTCTAAAAAGATAGATTTTTCTAATGTTGCTATGCTTTTTGGTGGAGTGCAAAAAAATGCAGGAATTTCAGGACTTGCTTGTGCATTTATCCGCAAAGATATGATAGAGCGTAGTAAAAACAAAAATATACCTAGTATGCTAAAATACAGTGTTTATGCTGAAAATAGTTCTTTATTTAATACACCTGCAACCTTTGCTATATATATGTTTAATCTTGAAATGAAATGGCTTTTAAATCAAGGCGGCTTAGATAAAATCAATGAGCAAAACATACAAAAGGCTAAAATTTTATACGATGTGATTGATGAGAGTAATGGTTTTTATAAAGGTCATGCCAAAAAAGAAGATAGATCGCTAATGAATGTTAGTTTTAACATAGCTTGTGATAAAAACTTAGAGCCAGTTTTTGTAAAAGAAGCTGAAGAAAATGGTATGATAGGTCTTAAAGGGCATAAAATTTTAGGTGGAATTCGCGCTAGTATTTATAATTCTATCAACATTGAAAAGGTTCAAAAATTAAGTGAATTTATGAAAAATTTTGCTAAAAAACATGCTTGATTAGGTAAAAAGAGGATTTTTATGAATAATGACAAAATAAGTATCATAGGTGCTAAAGAGAATAATCTTAAAAATATCAACCTAGAAATTCCTAAAAATAAACTCATAGTTTTTACAGGACTTAGTGGAAGCGGTAAATCAACTTTAGCTTTTGGCACGCTTTATGCAGAAGGACAACGTCGCTATATTGAAAGTTTAAGTGCTTATGCAAGGCAGTTTTTAGATAAAGTGGGTAAACCAAATGTTGATAAAATAGAAGGTTTAACTCCTGCTATTGCTATTGATCAAAAAACAACTTCTAAAAATCCTCGATCAACCGTTGGAACTATTACTGAAATTTATGATTATTTAAGACTTTTATATGCAAGGATTGGCTCACAACATTGTCATCAATGTGGCCAAAAAATCTCATCTATGAGTGCAGCAGATATTGTAGGTGAAATCTTAAAGCTTCCAAAAGGAGCTAAAATCATCATTTATGCGCCGTTGATTAAAGAAAAAAAAGGAACTTTTGCAGATCTTTTGGAAAATTTAGTCGCAAAAGGCTATGTTAGAGCACAAATTGATGGGGTTTTAACGCGTCTTGATGAGGATATTGAGCTTGCTAAAACCAAAAAACATACAATAAAACTTGTAATAGATAGACTCCAAGTGCAAGATGATATGCTAGCAAGACTTGCAAGCGATATAGAAAAAGGTCTTAGTGAGAGCTTTGGTGAAGTGGAAATTGAAGTTTTAAATAATGAAGAATTAAATATACCTAGGCATTTTCATTATAGTGAGCATAATGCTTGTTTTGATTGTAAAATTTCTTTTCCTTTGCTTGAACCTTTGAGTTTTTCTTTTAATTCTCCAAAAGGCACTTGTCCAAGTTGCGATGGTCTTGGTATAAGATATACGCTAGATATGAAAAAGCTTATCAATGAAGAATTAAGCTTAGAAGCAGGAGCTATAAAGCTATTATATGGGTTTAATAAAAGTTATTACTATAAGTTTTTAATGGCCTTTTGCGAGCAAAATGCTATAAGGGTAAAAATTCCATATAATGAGTTAAGTGAAGAAGAAAAGCGCCTAGTGCTTTATGGTAATGTTAAGGAAATTAACTTTTTATGGAAAAGACATCGCTTAAATCGCAAATTTGAAGGTGCGGTTAAATATGCCTATGAAATGCTAAAAGATGAAAAAGATTTAAGCGAGTATATGAGCGAAAAAACTTGCAAAGATTGCAATGGTCATCGTTTAAGAGCTGAGAGTTTAGCTGTAAAAGTAGCTGAGAAAAATTTGGGTGAAATTTTAGATATGAGTATAGAAAATACCACTGCATTTTTTTCAAAAGAAGCTAATTTTGCGTATTTAAGTGAGCAAGAAAGATTGATAGCTAAACCTATTTTTAAAGAAATTAATGAAAGATTGTTTTTTCTTTATGATGTAGGACTTGGGTATTTATCTTTAGGGCGTGATGCAAGAACCATTAGCGGGGGTGAGGCTCAAAGAATTCGTATAGCATCTCAAATTGGTAGTGGTTTAAGTGGAGTGATGTATGTTTTAGACGAGCCTAGTATTGGTTTACATGAACGAGATACAGCAAAACTCATTAAAACTTTAAGAAATCTTCAGCAAAAGGGTAATACTTTAATCGTAGTTGAGCATGATAAAATGACTATAGAAGAAGCAGATTTTATCGTAGATATTGGTCCAAATGCTGGTAAATTTGGTGGTGAGGTTGTATTTAGTGGAACTTATAAAGAATTGTTAAAAAGCAAAAGCCAAACCGCCCTTTATATGAGTGGCAAAAAGCAAATTGCTCATCAAAAAAATAGAGAACAAAAAGATTTTATTAGTTTAAAAGATGTGAGTATTAATAATATTCAAAATTTAAGTGTAGATTTTCCATTACGTAACCTTGTGGCAATTACAGGCGTTTCAGGAAGTGGTAAAAGCTCATTAATTTTACAAACTTTGCTTCCATTTGCAAAAGAAGAGCTTAACCGTGCTAAAAAAGTTAAAAAACTAAGCGGGGCTAAAATAGAAGGTTTAGAAAAACTTGATAAGGTGATTTATCTTGATCAAAGTCCTATAGGTCGTACCCCGCGTTCAAATCCTGCTACTTATACAGGCGCTATGGATGAAATTCGTAATCTTTTTGCAGCTACTAAAGAAGCTAAAATACGAGGTTATAAAGCAGGACGTTTTTCTTTTAATGTTAAAGGTGGAAGATGTGAAAAGTGTAGTGGAGATGGTGAAATTAAAATAGAAATGCACTTTTTGCCCGATGTGACGGTAACTTGTGATGTTTGTAATGGCAAAAGATACAATGATGCAACTTTAGAGATCAAATATAAAGGTAAAAGCATAGCTGATGTTTTAAATATGAGTATTATTGAAGCAAGTGAGTTTTTTACTTCTGTGCCAAAGATAAAACAAAAGCTTGATACTTTGGTAAAAGTTGGGCTTGATTATCTTACCTTGGGACAAAATGCAACTACTTTAAGTGGTGGGGAGGCTCAGCGTATTAAGCTAGCCAAAGAATTAAGCAGAAGTGATACAGGAAAAACTCTTTATATTTTAGATGAGCCTACAACGGGACTTCATTTTGAAGATGTTAATAAGCTTATTTTGGTTTTGCAACATTTAGTCGATCTTGGAAATAGTGTGTTTGTGATAGAACATAATTTAGATGTGATTAAAAATGCTGATTATATCATCGATATGGGACCTGAAGGTGGAGTTAAAGGTGGTAAGGTTATAGCTAAAGGTAGCGTTGAAGAGCTTGCTAAGAATCATGAAAAAAGTGGTTCTTATACGGGGTATTATCTAAATTTAGAGCTAAAAAGCACAAAAAAATAAATTGGCTGAAGTTATCCTTCAACCATAAATTTCACCTTTTTTATACCCATAAATACTTTGCATATCTTTATCGCCTCTTCCTGAAAGATTTACAACTATCACACTTTTTTTCTTTAAAGTAGGGCAAAGTTTTTCTAGATAAGCTAATGCATGTGAGCTTTCAATAGCAGGTATAATACCTTCTTCTTTGCATAATAATTTTAAAGCATTAATGCACTCATCATCACTAATAGCATGATAACTTGCTCTTTTACTTTCTTGTAAATATGCGTGCAAAGGACCTATGCCAGGGTAATCAAGCCCAGCAGAGATGCTAAAAGTATGAGCAATATTGCCTTTATCATCTTGTAAAACCTTAGTTTTCATACCATGGATAATACCCTCTTTACCTTTAGTAAGTGTAGCTGCATGATAAGGTGTATCTTTTCCTAAACCTGCTGCTTCAACACCTATGAGCTTAACTTTTTCATCTTTTAAAAATGCATGAAAAATTCCAGCAGCATTGCTACCACCTCCAGCTGCTGCTATGATGTAATCTACTTTTTTATTTAATTTTCTAAGTTGCATTTTGCATTCTTTACCTATAATACTTTGAAAATGCGTAACAATTTGCGGATAAGGATAAGGCCCCACTGCACTTCCTACTACATAAAATACTTCTTTAGTATTTTTAACCCAAAAATTTAAAGCCTCATCTACCGCATCACTTAAAGTTTTACTTCCACTTTCTACTGCGTGAACTTTTGCTCCTAAAAGCTCCATTTTATAGACATTTAAGGCTTGTCTTTTTACATCAATAGCTCCCATAAATATCTCACATTCAAGTCCTAAAAGTGCTGCTGCAGTAGCGGTTGCAAGCCCGTGTTGTCCTGCTCCGGTTTCTGCAATAATTTTTTTCTTATTCATTTTCTTTGCCATTAAGGCTTGAGCTATGGCATTGTTGATCTTATGAGCTCCTGTGTGAGTTAAGTCTTCTCTTTTTAAATAAATTTCATGATTATAAAGCTTGCTTAAATTTTTAGCATGGTATAAAGGTGTAGGTCTTCCTACATAATTAACTAAGAGTTCTTTTAATTCTGTGTTAAAATCTTTATCTTTTTTGAGTTTTAAAAAAGCTTTTTCTACTTCATCTAATGCTATTTTTACTTCATTTGGTACAAATTGCCCACCAAATTTTCCATAATATTTTTTCATAGTATTTCCTTAAAATGATTAATAATATAAAATCAAAAATGATCAACTAAAACTAAAAATGTAAAATAAAAAATGATTGAAAATGTAGTAGTAGGCTTAACGCCAAGAAAAAGAAGCTTTGTTAAATGAGTATTCTAAAATTAGTTTAGAAAATTTTTTCCTTTCCATAGTTTTTCCTTTTAAAAAATTGCCAAATGATTTTACATTCTAAGATAATTATTATTAAAAATTCTTTAAAATGATAATTTGGAAAATAAATACTAAGAAAATTTGTAATGTTTGATTTTTTATATAATGACATAAGCTATATAGGACTTTTTGTAGTATGTTTTCTCTCTAGCACGCTTTTGCCTATGGCAAGTGAAGCTTTTGTGCTTGCTTTTGTAAAATTAGATTTTAATGCTTATATGGTTTTATTTGTAGCAAGTTTGGGGAATACTTTGGGTAGTTTAAGTACTTATGCGTTAGCTTATTTTGGAGAGAGTCAAATTTTAGAAAAATATTTTAAAAACTCTTTACGTAAATTAGAAAAAATCAATGCAAATTTTAAAAAATTTGGCTCTTTGTATGCTTTTTTTACTTTTTTACCCATAGTGGGAGATCTTTTTGCGCTAGGGCTTGGATTTGCTAAGTATTCTTTTTTAAAAGCAAGTATTTTTATAGCCTTGGGTAAATTAAGCCGTTATGCTTTTGTAATTTTCATAGCAAATTCCATTTAAAAATCTTGATTTTAAAAGATTTAAAAGTCTAGCATTATCAATATCTTTTAAAACTTTTATGGTATTTTTTAATTCATGATCTTTCATAGGCATTTTAGCATCTTTAAAACACCTTATCGTACTTCCTCTAGCAAAAGTACTATCACAAATGACATCTACTAAATACTCATCAAAATTTGCTAAATTAGGATCAAGCATATAAGCAATAGTTAATGCATCATGTATCCATGTGCCATTTGTACCTCTTGTTTTGCTTGCATAATCAATCCAAACTCTTAAAGTCTGTATTAAAAAATCACAAAGTGGATTTTGATTTTCTAAAGTATTTAAATCTTCATGTGTGAGCATAGTTTGCATTGTTGCATTGTAAGGAACAAGTGTGATTTTAGCTCTTGAGTTTAAAACTATACTAGCAGCTTCAGGATCAAAACCAAAATTTGTATCTTTGATATGATAAGGCATATCAAAACTTCCACCCATGATAAAAATTTCTTTTACATTTTTATCAAAGTCTTTAAAAAGTTTCATAGCTATGGCTATATTTGTTAAAGGTCCTATAGCGCAAATTGAAATTTCACCTGGGTTTTGCATAACAAGCTCACCCATTTTCATACAAGCATTTGGGCTTATGTTTTCTAAGATTTTTATAGGTTTTATATGATCCCAAAGATGAGTAAGCTTAAACTCTTCTATGCTTTTATCTAGTCTTTGTCTCCAAAAATGACTATCTTCACATAAAGCTTCATGAGCACCTAGATACAAAGGTATATCTAGATTAAGCTTATTTAATAAATCTTTAGCAACGCTATAAGCGGTTAAAGCTTGTACATTACCACTTAAAGTGCTAATCATTTCAAGTTTGATTTCTTTAGAGGCTAAAATAAGCCCAAGGGCTAAACCATCATCGGTATTAGCCCCTGCTATTCCATTGCCTATATCAGTGTCTAAAATAAGGCGTATCATATCGCATCTTCTATTAAATTTAAATCTCTGCCTCTAGTTTCTGGCGCAAAGAAAGTTGTGATAAAACCAATTCCTGCGGTGATAACAAAATACAAGGCTATTGGCCACCAAGTGCCATAATAAGCAAGCAAAGCTGAAGCTATCATAGGAGCGGTTCCTCCTGAAAGTATAGAGCCAAATTCTTTTGCTAGTGCCATTTTGGTATAGCGATTTTTTGCCCCAAAAAGCTCCACACCCCACGCAGCTTGCACACCAAAAATCCCTAAAGAAGCTAAAGACATACCTACGATGATAGTTAAAATTACAATAATTTCATTTTTACTATCAAGCAACATAAAAGCAGGGAAGGCATAAAGCATTAAAAGCAAGCAAAAGGTTCTATAGGCAATGCGTCTTCCAAATTTATCACTTAAATATCCTGCTAAAGGTATAACCAAAAATCCCACCAAAGAAGCTATAACAACAGCAGTTGTGGCTACTGATTTATCAAGAAGTAAAATTTTAGTTACATAACCTACTATAAAGCCTTGTGCAAGATAAGATGGTCCATTTTCTCCTATCCTTATGCCCACCATAGTCCAAAATGCACGACTTTTTTGCCAAAAAGTTCTTTCATCTTTTTTCATATGTGCTTCATTTTCATGACGAATTTTTAGCATTAATTCTTTTTGCTTTTCAAAAACAGGAGTTTCTTTTACATTTAAACGCATATAAACAGCAAAAAGTGCTATGAAGATACTTCCTATAAAAGGAATTCTCCATCCCCATTCTTTAAAACTAGCATCATCCATGCTTGTAACTAAAAGCCACACAAAAGCTGCAAGTAAGGTTCCACTATTTGATCCAAGAGCGATGATAGAAGAGATTAAACCTCTATGTTTACTAGGAGCATATTCTCCAAGCATGACAGTTCCACCTGAAAGCTCAGCGCCTGCGCCAAAGCCTTGCATAAAACGCAAAATAACCAAACATATAGGAGCCCAAATTCCAATTACTGCATAACTTGGTATAAAACCAATTAAAGTAGTTGAAATGCCCATTAATGCAATGGTACTCATCAATACATTTTTTCTTCCGTATTTATCTCCTAAATATCCAAAAAATAAAGCTCCAATAGGTCTAGCAATAAAACCTATACCATAAGTAACAAAACTAAGCAATAATGCTATAACAGGAGTTTGCTCAGGAAAGAAAACTTCTGAAAAAACAGTAGCTGCAGCTAAGCCATAAAGTGCAAAATCTGCATATTCCATGGCAGTTCCTAGCCAACATGAAAACACAGCCTTTTTAAAAGCCTTTTTTCCTTGTGGAGTTTGAAAATTTTCATCCGCGATTGATTTTGTTTGCAAGATTAAACCTTTATTTGAAATTTCAAAATGATAATTTTATCTAAAATGCTTAAAATGGAAATTTAATACTTTTTACCGACTTTTAAATAATTTTGGGCGATAATTATTATTATTTTTTAATATAGGAAAAAAATGAAAACTTTAACCATAATTGATACTTTTGGCTTTTTCTTTAGGCTTTTTTATGCTTTAAAGGGTTTGAAAAATTCAAAAGGCGAAGCTAGTAATATGATAAGCGGTTTTGCTAATTTTATTTATAGTTTGAAAAATGATCATCCTAGTGATATGATTATTTTTGCTCTTGATAGTAAAGGAAAAACTTTTAGAAGTGAAATTGATCCAAATTATAAAATCAACCGCACTCCACCTCCACCTGATTTATTAGCTCAAATTCCAATTTGCATTCAAATGATAGAAAAAATGGGTTTTTCAAGTTTTTCTTGCGAAGGATATGAGGCTGATGATATCATCGCATCTTTGGTTAAAGAGTGTGAAAATAAGGATATTTTTATAAGAATTATTACTCAAGATAAAGATTTGTATCAACTTATAAAAGATGATAAAGTTAGTATTTATAGTCCTATTTCAAAAAATGATTATAATGAAGCAGGGTGTTTAGAAAAATATGGGGTAAAACCTAGCCAAATAAGAGATTTTTTAGCTCTATGTGGAGATAGCTCAGATAATATCCCAGGTGTAAAAGGAATTGGTGCTAAGGGAGCTAAGAATTTACTTGATGAGTTTGAAAGTATTGAGGGAATTTATGAAAACTTAACACTAGTGCGTAATGAAAGAAGTCGTAATTTGTTGCTTGAGGGCAAAGAAAATGCCTTTTTGAGTAAAAAACTTGCTTCTTTGTATGAAAATTTAGATGTAAAAGATATGCTTTTGAATTGTGAGTATCCAAAAGATGAGCCCTTGCTTAAGATTATGGATATTTTAGAGTATTATGAATTAAATGCTTTATTAAAAAAACTACGCACTAATCCTACTAATAAAGATAAAAATTTAGGATTTAATGCAAGATTAATCTTAGATGAGAAAGAATTATTTGACATTTTAGAAAAAATTGATGATCAAAGCATTGTTGCTTTTGACACCGAAACTACGGGCTTAGATACTAAAGAAGCTAAGATAGTAGGGTTTAGTTTTTGTTTTCATGAAAGTGAAGCCTTTTATGTACCACTTGCACATGATTATTTAGGTGTTTGTAAGCAAATTTCTATGCAAGTGGCTAAAAAGGGTATAGAAAAAATCTATCAAAGCACGGTTATAGGTCATAATCTTAAATATGATTTTGAGATTATAAAAAACAATTTTAATTTACTTCCTCCAAAAAATTATGCTGATACTATGATACTTGCATGGCTTAAAGAGCCAAGTTTGCGTGTAAATATGGATGATTTAGCAAAAAGATTGTTTGATTATGAGACTTTGCATTTTGAAGACTTGGTAAAAAAAGGAGAAAGCTTTGCAGGAGTGGATGTAGAAAAAGCTTGTAAATATGCAGCCGAGGATGCTTATGTTACTTTAAGATTTTATTTGTATTTTTTAAAAAATTTAGAAAAGCCTTTGTTTGAGCTTGCGCAAAAAAGTGAGTTTGAATTTATCAAAGTGCTTATTATGATGGAAAATAATGGCATTAAACTTGATATTCAAAAGCTTGAAAGCTTAATGCAAAGTTTTAATCAAGATATAAAAATACTTAGTGAAAAAATATATGATTTAGCAGGTGAAAAATTTAATATTAATTCTCCTAAACAAGTAGGGGATATTTTATTTGAAAAACTAAAGCTACCAAGTGGTAAAAAAAGCAAAACAGGGTATTCTACCGATGAAAAGGTTTTAAATGCTATTTTAGATGAACATCCGATTGTGAGAGAAATTTTAGCTTATAGAGAGCTTGCTAAATTAGTTTCTACTTATTGTGAACCTTTGTTGAAATTAGCTAAAAAAGATGAAAACTCAAGAATTTATTCAAGCTTTTTACAAACAGGAACAGCCACGGGACGTCTTTCATCAAAAGATCCAAATTTGCAAAATATCCCTGCACATGGTCAATATGCTAAAGATTATAAATCTTGTTTTGTAGCAAAAGAAGGATTTAGTTTTATCTCGCTTGATTATTCACAAATTGAGCTTAGAATGCTAGCGCATTTTAGTGAAGATGAGAAATTATTAGAAGCATTTTCAAACGATGAGGATATTCATGCAAAAACTGCTATTATGATTTTTAATCGTAGTGATTATGAGACAAGAAGTATTGCTAAAAGTATAAATTTTGGTCTTATTTATGGTATGGGTTATAAGACTTTGAGTCAAAACTTAAAAATAGAAGCAAAGTTAGCTAAAGAATATATTGAAAAATATTTTGAGAATTTTACTAGCATTAAAACTTATTTTGAAAAGGTAAAAAATGAAGCTAAGCAAAATGGTTTTATAAAGACTTTGCTAGGTCGTAAGCGTTATTTTGACTTTGAAAATGCAAAGCCTATGTATGTGGCAATGTATGAAAGAGAGAGCATTAACTCTACACTTCAAGGCTCTGCTGCCGATATAATAAAACTTGCAATGATAGAAATTGCAAAAGATTTAGATGAGAACAAACGCTTGATTTTACAAATTCATGATGAGCTTATTTTTGAAGTAAAAGATGAACTTTGTGAGGAATTTGCAAAAAATGCTAGTAATATTATGGAAAATATTGTAAAATTAAAAGTTAAATTAAAAACTTCATCAAGTATTGCCAAAAATTGGGGCGCATTAAAATAAGGAGAATAATTAATGGATCTTTCAACCATACTTGGGATGGTATTAGCTGTTGTTAGTATTTCTGTGGGGGATATTTTAGAGGGTGGTAACCCTTTACATGTTTTGCATTTAAGTTCATTTTTGATCGTGGTTCCAACTGCGGCTTTTTGTGCGATGACAGCAACTCATAAAAAATTTGTTAAAGCAGCTTATAAAGAATTAAAACTTGCCTTTAAAGGTGCAGGGGTAAATTTAAGTCAAAGGATAGCTGAACTTGTAGAATACTCTATCATAGCAAGAAGAGATGGGCTTTTGGCTTTAGAGTCAAAAACTAATGAAATTGATAATGAGTTTTTAAAAGAAACCATGATGATGATGGTTGATGGTAAGAGCGTAGAAGAGATTAAAGAAAGTATGGAAATCCAAATAGAGGAAATGGAAGAATATTACAAAGAAACGGCAGAATACTGGATCCGTTTTGGTGAGACTTGCCCTACTATGGGACTTGTTGGTGCAGTTATGGGACTTATGCTTGCTTTACAACTTTTAGATGATCCTCAAGCTATGGCAGCAGGTATTGCAGGAGCATTTACTGCAACGGTAACTGGAATTTTTGGTGCTTATGCTTTATTTGGACCTTGGGGTCATAAAATCAAAGCTAATGCTCATGAGCTCATTAAAGAAAGGATAGTGATCTCACATGCTATAGTAAGTATTGCAGAGGGAGCTAACCCTAGAGATTTAGAGGCTAAATTGTTTAATTACCTTGGACAAGGTGAGCCTAGAATTTCTCAATTTGATAAGTAAGAGTTAAAAAATGGGAAAAAAACATAAATGTCCAGAATGTCCAGCAGGTGAAAAATGGGCTGTGCCTTATGCAGACTTTTTAAGTTTGCTTTTGGCGCTTTTTATTGCTCTTTGGGCGATTTCTGAAAGTAACCCCGCTAAAACTGAGGCTTTAAAAACTGAATTTGTTAAAATTTTTGAATTTACTGCTTCAAATCCTTTAGAAAAAGAAAGTGAAGTGCATAATAAATACAGTGCACCATCTAATGCAAATGTTGAAGAGCTTGAAAAGCTTAAAAAATTAAGTATCACCCAACAAGAAAATATAGAAAAATTAAAAGCAGCATTAGATCAAAGAGAAAATAATATAGTTTTAAATTTGCCTGCAAGGGTTGAATTTGCTAGGGGTAGTACACAAATTGATTCAGCTGATGTGCAAGATTTTCTAAAACGTATTAGCGAAGTTTTAAAAAGAATGCCAAAACAAGCTCAAATAGAACTTAGAGGTTATACTGATGCAAGTGATAAAGATCCTAAAAGAAATTTTGATTTAGCAAGTAAAAGAGCTCAAGTTGTGGCTGATTATTTGATTGCTAGAGGAATTAATCCAGCTCAACTTATAGTGGTTAGTTTTGGTGAAAATTATCCTTTGAGTGCAAACAAAGAAGATGAAATAAACAATAGAGTTGAATTTTATATCCGCGTAGATTCTTCAGATAATCAAACTAGAAAGTCAGTATTAGATCAAATTGGAGCTTTTAATAACAAATAAGTTTTTACTTATTTGTTATTTTCTCCACCAAAACGAAGCAATGCTGAACCCCAAGTAAAGCCTCCGCCAAAAGCATCAAGCAATATTAGTGAGCCTTGTTTTAAACGACCTTGTTCATAAGCATCATTCATTGCCATAGGAATTGAAGCAGCTGAGGTATTGCCATATTTTTGGACAGTAACTACGCATTGTTCGTCTTTGAAGTTTAATTTTTCTTGTACGGCCTTGATAATTCTTAAATTAGCTTGATGAGGTATAAAAAGATCAATTTCTTCGCTTTTTATATCATTTTTGGTAAGAATTTCAACAACATCATTACTTAGAGTATTCACAGCGATTTTAAATACTTCATTTCCTTTCATTTGCATGGAAAGTGGAGAGCAGATACTACTTTTTTGAGCTCTTTGAGTCATTAATAAATCTCCAAATTCCCCATCACTTGCAGTATGAGTATCTATAATAGGAAAATTATCATCTAATGACACAACCCCAGCCCCAGCTCCATCACCAAATAGCACGCAAATACTTCTATCAGTATAATCCATAATAGAACTAATTTTTTCAGCTCCTATGATTAATACATTTTTTTTAGTACCACTTTCAACCATAGATTTTGCAAGCTCTAAAAGATAAATAAATCCTGAGCATGCGGCAGAAATATCAAAAGCGGTGATATTTTTTAAGCCCAAATTATGAGCGATTTTACATGCAGTTGATGGCATGGTAAAATAATCAGGGCTTAAAGTAGCTACGATGATCGCATCTATATCTTGAGGATTTAAATTAGCTCTTTGTATGGCTTTAATAGCTGCTTTAGTACCAAGATCGCTTGTATTCTCATCATCATTTGCTATGTGTCTTTGTTCTATACCAGTTCTTCTTAATATCCATTCATTACTAGTTTGAACCATTTTTTCTAAGTCAAAATTACTCAGAGTTTTTGTAGGGATATAAGAAGCTATACTTTTTAAGGAAGCTTTAGTTGATTTCATAATTAGAAAGTTCTTTTTCTATAGTTTGATTTATATTTGATTGTGTAAAATTTAATGCTTGAAAAATAGCATTTTTTATAGCTTTTGGACCACTTTTTCCATGACTTATAATGACACATTCTTTTACACCCAAAAGCGGAGCTCCACCGTATTCTTCATAGTCAATATGAGTTTTTAGTTCATTAAAAGCTGGTTTTGCTAAAAGATAGCCTAGTTTTGCTAAAAAAGATTTTTGAATTTCTTGTTTTAGAAGCTTTGTGATAACACTTGCTACACCTTCTCCTGTTTTAAGCAAAATATTCCCATTAAATCCATCACATACTAATACATCTATAGTACCATTAAAGATATCTCTACCTTCGGCATTTCCGACAAAATTTGGAAGTTGTTTTAAGAGTTGATGAGTTTCTTTGGTAAGCTCATTTCCCTTACATTCTTCTTCGCCATTTGATAGTAAAGCAACTCTAGGTTTAGCAATTTTTAAAATCTCTTTAGCATAGGCTTCGCCCATAATAGCAAATTGAAATAAATGCTCACTTTTACAATCAACATTTGCTCCAACATCTAGTACAAGTGTTCTTGAATGGATATTTGGCATTAAAGTAGCAATTGCAGGTCTAGCAATATTTGCTAATCTTCCAAGCCTTAGTGTAGCTAAACTCATAGTAGCTCCACTATGCCCAGCAGAAACAACAGCTTTTGCTTTTTGATTTCTTACTAAATCAATGGCTTTGTAAATAGTACTATCTTTTCTTTTTAGTGCATCTGTGGAATTTTCATCCATAGCAAACACATCAAAAGCTTCTTCGTATTCTATGTATGAGTTTAATTCTTGAGGAATCAAGGTTTTTAGTTTTTGAGGATCCCCTACCAAGATAGCTTTAAATTCACGCTCTTTTAGAGCTTGAATCACACCTTCTATGATAGGTTTTTCCCCAAAATCACCACCCATTGCATCAATAGCAATGCTTGTCATCGTTATTAATATTCCTTAGTTACTGGATTTACACGGTGAGGCATTTTATAGCTACCATCTTTGTCTTTTATAGGCATAGGTAAGGTAACTTTATAATGAGTTCTGCGTTTTGCTGCACGAGTTTTACTCACTCTTCTCTTAGGTACTGCCATTTTTTACTCCTTTATTGATTTAAACATTTATTACAATAAAAATAATCACTTAAATAAGATTGTAACTCACTTGTGGCAAGTTCTATTAAATCTATATGAGAGTCAAAAAACTCCATAGTATCACTTAAAGTATTATTTTCATCTTTAAAAATTCCATCGCTTGCAAAAAGCTCTATATTTTGATCGATTTCAAGCTCCATTTCATCGCCACATCGATCACAGTTTCTATAAGTAAATCCTTTGAAATTAGCTTTTATTTTTGCTAATTTTGGATTAACTTTTGTAATAGTTCCTTCAAAAACTATATTATCAAGATCTAGCTTAAAAGGATAAGCCACAGAGCTAAGTTTTGCAAAGGCAATTTTCATTATAAAATTTCAGTTTTTGAAAAGAAAAATTCTATTTCAATTTTTGCATTTTCTAAGCTATCACTTCCATGAACCGCATTTGCATCAATACTATCTGCAAAATCTGCTCTAATAGTACCAGGAGCTGCTTCTTTTGGATTTGTAGCACCCATTAATTCTCTGTTTTTTAACACTGCATTTTCGCCTTCTAAAACAGAAACCACAACCGGACCACTGATCATAAATTCAACTAAATCTTTAAAAAAAGGTCTGTCTTTGTGTACAGCATAAAATTCTTGCGCTTCTTTTTCTGAAAGCTGTATTTTTTTTGTTGCTGCTATTCTTAGACCATTGTTTTCAAAGCGTGTTAAAATTTGACCAATAACACCTTTTTTTACTGCATCAGGTTTAATAATAGAAAGTGTTTTTTCCAAAATCGTCCCCTTAATTTAAATAAGTTTTATATTTATAAAAGAGCTAATTATATCAAAAAATGCTTTAAATTTATATAAAAGTTTAGAGTTTATAGAAGGGTTTGTAAGTAACTTGAAATCAAGATACTTACATTAAATTTATTAAGCAAATACTGGAGTTGAACCGTCTCTTAAATCACTACCGATGTTATCACGACTTGGTTGACCACCTACTACATCACTCCATACAATACAACCATCAGTTGGGCAAGCACTTGCACAGGCTGGTTGATCATTGTGTCCTACACATTCAACACATTTATCTGCATAAACATAATATCTGTCTTCGCCCTCAGGATTATTTGCATCATCTACGATCGCACTTACTGGGCATTCATCTATACAAGAACCACATGCTATACAGATATCAGTAATTTTAACTGCCATTTTTTACTCCTTAATATTAAATGTTAAATGCAAGATTATCAAAATTGTGTTAATTTTATTCTTAAAATCTATTAATTTTGATAATAAAATTAAATTATGGATAATTTTACACAATTAATAAATTTTTAAATTTACAAATGATATTATTTTGTTACAAATAAAATTTATTAATTAGGAGATAAAAAATGATAGTTACTAAAAAAGCTATTGACTTTACAGCACCAGCTGTATTAGGAAATAACCAAATAGTTGAAGATTTTAATCTTTATAAAAATATAGGACCAAAAGGCGCGGTAGTATTTTTCTATCCAAAAGACTTTACTTTTGTTTGCCCATCTGAAATTATTGCTTTTGATAAAAGATATCAAGATTTTAAAGATAGAGGTATTGAAGTAATCGGCGTATCTTGTGATAATGAGTTCTCTCACTTTGCATGGAAAAATATGCTAGTAAATCAAGGTGGTATAGGTCAAGTTAAATTTCCTTTAGTAGCTGACTTAACTAAACAAATTGCTAGAAATTTTGATGTTTTATTTGAAGAGGCAGTTGCTTTAAGAGGCTCTTTCTTACTTGATGCTGATGGAACAATTCGTCATGCAGTGATTAATGACTTACCACTTGGAAGAAACATTGATGAGATGATTAGAATGGTTGATACTATGTTATTTACTAATGAACATGGTGAAGTTTGCCCAGCTGGCTGGAACAAAGGTGATGAAGGTATGAAAGCTGACCCTAAAGGTGTTGCTGATTATTTAAGCAAAAACGAAAGTAAACTATAATTTTATAGCAGTGAAGTGAGACTTCACTGCTATTTTTCTAAAAAACTTCTATATTTATCACTTTATTTTACATTTTTAAAAATATTTTGTTTTTTATGAATTTTTAAAATTATTATTATAATTTTTTGATAAAATTATTAATATAATGATAATAAAATTCAAGGAAAATAAATGCTTTTTAAAAATAGTTTTATTAGTGTAAAGAATAAACTTTCTTATACTACAGGGATTATAGTTGCTTTAGCTTTGTTTATAGTAACGGCAATGGCTTTTTATTCAAGTAGGGAAAATCTTATTATAAATAGTAAAAATGCAAATAAAGATTATTTATTAGTAACTACTGCTCAAGTGGAAACTTATATTGAAAGTTATGTTGAAATTCTATTATCTATAAAAAAATATATAGATTCATTACCAAAACACCAGACGGAAAATTTTGATAAATTAGGGGAATATTTTGCTAAGGATTTGAAAGTATTTAAAGATGGTTCAAATACTTTAGCAGTATATCTTGGTTTTCCTGATGGAACCATGCTTGTTAGTGATGCAGAATCAGATAAAAAAGGAATACCTTTTAGAAAAAGAGGTGGTGGTATAAGTTATTATGATGATCCTCAATATAATGCAACTACGCGAGATTGGTACAAGGGAGCATTAAAAAATAAAGGTGTTTTTGTAAGTGATGTGTACGAAGATTCAGTAACAAAATTCCCTAGTTTTACTTATTCTGTACCTATTGAAAAAAATGGAAAACTTATAGCTGTTTTGGGTGTTGATTTACTTTTAACATCTCTACAAAAAACATTTGAAAAATTACCAGGAAGTGTATTTGTTTTTGACAATACTAGTTCAATACCTTTTGCATCTAACGATAAGTCTTTAATATTAAAATCATACCCAAACATCGATGAGATTAAAAATCACCATAAAGTAGTAGGTGATTATAAGACTTTTGAATATACTGGGATAAATAGTAGAGAAAAAAGATTTGGAGTTTGTGCAAATATTAATAATTCAAATGCTCATGTTAACTATGTAGCGTGTGCAATTCAAAAACAAGATGATTTAGATAAATTAGTTATTGAAGATGTATTTGATCAAATTATAACATCTATTGTGATTTTAATTTTATCATGTCTTATTGTTTATTTTATTTCATCAAGATTGTTATCACCTTTACAAGCTATACAAATC
>NZ_JAKMST010000006.1:0-141361 GCF_025772785.1 Campylobacter sp. CNRCH_2015_0338h | reverse complement strand
CCTAGGCCAAAACCTCGCTAAAACATTAACTTATGTAGATGGAACTATATATACTCCTAGAATAGAATATCCAAGATTTAGAGGCGAAGCGAAGTTAATTCAGTATGATAGTCCTTATGAAATTAAAGTAAGTGGTTTATTACCTAATTCAACCATTGATAAAATCAGTGGAAGTAAAGGAGTAAAAGCTAAAAAAGAAAGCTTTAATGTTAATGATAATGGTGAAGCTACTTTAGAGTTTGAAGGTATTAGTGATTATAGTGTTAAAGAACTTACTATTAAGTTTAGTTATATTCAAAGAGGTATTCAAAAGGCAGAATTTGATTTAGATCCTATTGCAATTTTTGATGAATATAATTTAGTAATTGCAGGATATCCATTTACCATAAAAGCTATACCTAATGATAATGAAAGAGTTGCTTTAATAGGTGGTAATCCTGGTTCAAAAGTAGAATGGAATTTAAGTGGGGATGCTATTTTAAGCAAACAAGATACAGTATTTAATGATAATGGTGAGGCTAGAGCAACTATTACTTCTAAAGCTCCATTTAAAGCTAATCCTATTATTAGTGTAAATGCCTTGGGTAGAAGTCTAAGTGCGGAATTATCTTACGAAACAGTTTATACCCCAGAAATAGATTATCCTAGTCTTGAAGGACATGAAAAAATGGTTGATATTTTAGATGATTTTAATATTAAAGTAAGAGGTTTGATGCCAAATTCAGAAATTGATGATATTAGTGCATTCGGAAATTTGATAAAACCTGCGCAAGAAAAATTTAAAGTTGATAACAAAGGTGAAGTTATTATAACAATGAAAGGAGTTGACATAGAAGATTATTATTCAGTGCCTTATATAGATCTTCATTTTAGCTATATGAAAACAAAAACCATAAGAGAAAACTTTAATGCACTTGAAATATCTAAAAAGGAATATAAACCAGAAGTTAGTTGTGATAAAGAAGAAGTATATGATATACCAGATCAACAAGTAGTTTGCAAAATAAAAGGAGGAAAAGCTAAATCTCTTATAAGATATGATCTTACAGAAAAAGGAGATTTTGTAGTGCAAGCAGATGATCATTTTAATAACAATGGAGAGGCTACAATTATCGTTAAAACACAAGCTCCATATAAAAATAATTTTTTAATGCAAATAGAATCAGCGACTGTAAATCCAATGCATGATATTGTATCTATTCGCTACAAAAGCTATGATTTTAATCCAAAAATGATGAATCCTCCAAGTTTTAAAGGTCAAAAGAACACTATTGATTATGAAAGTGATGTTAATGGTATAGAATTTTGTGGGTTCTTTCCTAACTCTATGGTAATTTTCGATCAAGATCCTAAACATTTAAGGGCAAAGCAACTAGAACATAAAACAGACTCAGAGGGTTGTTTTACTGTTGATTTTTTTGGTGACGAAGATTATTCTACAAATGAATATCCTAAGGCTGAATTTGGATATACATATGATGATAGATTTGGAAAAAAATATGCAGTCGATTATTTTAACTTGTATAAATATCATCCAGAAATGCATATTAGCAAAGAAAAAAGCAGAAGAAATAAAAAAGAAGAAATTGTTGTAACTTTAAAAAATGGAAGACCACATTCTAAAGTCGAATGGGATATAAATGGAGATTTTGATCTTGTAAGTAAAAATAGTGAATTTGATAATAATGGACAAGCCATAGTAACTTTAATGACAAAAGAACCTTATCAAAATGATATTTTAATTAGCGCTACTACTTTAGGTCAAAAGTTTATAGGAAAAGTACATTATCTTGATGATACGGTTTATAAGCCTAATTTTGGCTATCCAGTAACTCCTAAAAAAGATGGATCGTATATACCAAATTCTGTATTTTACCATGAGCCGCATAATATTATCAATGTCTACCATATGCGTCCAAATAGTAAATTTAAAATAGAACCTTCTTCTATAACCGTTACAATATTAAATGAAAAAGATGAATACATTAAGACAGATTCTGCAGGCAATGCAAAAATTGTATTTCAATTAACAAATCCAACCGTTAGAGAAATTTGGTTTACAATAACTTATGAGTCGCAAGAAGATGAATTCAAAACCATAAATACAGAAACAACAAACGTCAATTTTGCACCAATGCATTTTGAAAGTCGCGTTATAACATTTCCGAAAGATGATCCGCAATTTAGCTCTGAAAATGAGGTTTGGGTAAAAATAGAGACCTCAAACCCAAGAGGAAATTGCGTGCTTTCAAGTTATAGAGTAATAACTGGTCCTATAGTAGTAGGAAGTGGTGGTATCGGTTCTGAAAAAACAAGATTTAAAGGTGGATGGGAAAATTATGGTAAGAAAAAAATTCATTTAGATTTTTCTTGTTATGAAGGCGCTATCCATTATGTAGTGCAAACTTATGACTATAAAGATAATGATTTTCAAAAGAGTGAATAAGCTAGATGGTGTCAAGAGGGAGACTTGAACTCCCGACGACCTCCGGCTTATGAGATCAGCGCTATAACCAGCTGAGCTACCCTTGATATAAAAAAAGGAGTAAAATGCAAGGTCTAGGTTTTGCTGAGATCGTTTTTACATCGTCTTGTGTTTTATGAAGTGAAAAAAGCTAGCAAAATAGCTATTTTGATAGTTCAATTAAACCAATAATAGATAAATGTTATATTTCGCTTAAAACAGGAGTAACCATAGAATCAGTAGAATTTGTTTCAAATTCTACTGTAGAAGTTCAACCAAATTAGTATCTTGGTTATGCCAATTTTGCAAATGTAATAATAAAGGATCTGTTTATTTAGATTTTAAACCTCTTAAAAGTGTTACTAAGCATACTGGTAGAATTTTTTATCTTAAAGTGAAATACAAAAAAAAGATGGAACAGATGATGAGACAATTATAGGAGATATTGAGGTTTGCATACAACATATGATTCTTGGAAAGATCCTAGCTCATACTATATTAGTGTAACTTTAGCATTAACAGAAGGAGTCCTAGAAGAAAAAGTTGATTTTTAATTGAACAGAACTTTAGTCGGTCTTGGCAAAACTATGCTAGTTATACAAAGATGAGATCAAGAATTTGATCAAAGGTTGTAATATCAACCACATGATGCACAAAACTAGTGAGTGACACTCCTAGTTTTGTGATGATATTTAATACTTTGTGTGTAAATATCATAAATAGACAAGCAGTCACTTTTAATGGTGGAGATCATGAAAGATTTTATTAGTCGGATATATAGGCACATTTTATAATGTTGTGGAAAAAGAAAGAAATTTATGTCACTGTATAATTTTGCACAATTTTTATCTCTGTTAGCTCAGCTTTCAGAGGTAGATATTAAAACCCTTATAGAATATAAAGATTTATTGTTAAAAGCATTGTCATCTTTAAATGAATCAAAAACATTTGATGCAAAAGAGTGTACACGACTTATTAATACTCTCGAAGAAACTTTTTTAGATAAACTCCAAATAGAAGAAAGCAAAAAGAAAGAAATTTGCAAAAATATCATCAAAATACTAAAAAATCATTGGAAAATGTTTTTTTGAAAATCAAGCTGTAATGCAAAACTAATAAGAAATAATAAAATTAAAATAAATATAAAATAATAATTAAATGGTGCCCGAGGTCGGACTCGAACCGACACAAGGTTGCCCTTACCAGATTTTGAGTCTGGCGCGTCTACCAGTTTCACCACTCGGGCTTTTTTAAGATTTTAGATTAAAAATATAGAATGTAAAATTATACTAAAAAAAAATTAAAGCAATATAAAAATATTTATATAGTAAATTAAAATATCTTTAAAATTGGAACTTTTTTTGCTTGTAAATAATTAAAAAATTTATTTGCGGAGCAAGATAATGAGAATTAGTAACCAGTATACTTACTACACTTCTATACAAAACTACACGGATGGCCAGTCTTTACTTAATAAATATAATTTGCAATTACAAACAGGTCAACTTATACAGCACTCTTGGGAAAATGCCAATACTTATATTAATGGTTCAAGATTAGAATATGAACTAGCTAATATAGGTCAGGTAATTGAAGGAACTCAATCAGCTATGGAATTAGCAAAAAACACAGATACAGCTTTAAAAAATATCACTGAACTTTTGGAAAAATTTAAAACACTCTTAACAAAAGCTGCAAGTGATGGTAACTCTCAAGAATCAAGAGAAGCTATAGCAAAAGAACTTAAACTTGTGAGAGATTCTATTGTAAATATTGCCAATACTAGCATTAATGGGCAGTATTTGTTTGCAGGATCAAATAGTGCTAATATGCCTTTTGATAAATATGGAAACTATACTGGCAATAAAGATAATATTTTTGTAGTTAGTGGTGCTGGCACGCAAATTCCTTATAATATACCTGGTTGGGATTTATTTTTTAAACCTGATTCAAATATAAATAAAATCATTTCAACAAATGTTTCTTTCACTGATGCTCGTTATCCGGATAAAAAAGAATATTTAACAGGAGAGTCTAAATTTTCGCATTTAATAGGCCAAAATTATGTTCAAAATGGCAAACTTGATCCTGATAAAAATTTCGAAGATAGTTATGATGAGAAACTTCCTTTTCCACACTCATCAATGTATATTCAAGGCGTTAGACCCGATGGAACAAGTTTTAAAGCCACTTTGGATATAGATCCTGATGCTAAAATTGAAGATGTTTTAGAAAATATTGGAAAGCTATATGGCAACACAGAGGGAAATGAGGTTGTTAAGGTCGCATTGAATGATAGTGGCCAAATAGAAATAAAGAGTTTAAAAGAAGGAAGTAGTTCTTTAGATTTTCATGCAGTTGCCATGACACCACAACTTCAAGACGCAGAGCAAATTAAAGCCTTAAGTGAGGCTGCTCAAAGAGAAGGTATCAGCATGGACGAAGTTACCAATCGCATTATGCAAGCAGCGCATAATGGAGATTTAAATAATACTAAAAGTCCAGTAACTGTGGAAGTTGGCGGTGAGCAATTTACTGTTGATATTTACAAAACAGACTTTATAAAAAGCAATATCAATGGTAATAAAACCAATGGAGCTGATTTTGATGTGCCTTTTGAAAAAGATGGCAATACTGTTTTTGGAAATGTTTCTCAAGTGATTAAAGGCACTAGTGAGTATGCTACTGATAGTACAAAATTAAGTGAAGTCGTTGCAAATGCTAATGGTAGCATGGATGGCCAACAACTTCAAATGGAAATCACTTCTAGAAGCGGTCAAAAATATAATGTAACTATTGATTTAGAAAATTCTACTGTAAGTTATCCTGATCCAAATAATCCGGATCAAACCATTAGTTTTCCTATTACTCATTCTCAATATAATGAAGCAACTGGAACCTCAGTGGGTATGCAAACAAGACCTGAAGATATTACCTATGGTCAGTTAAATGATATTATAGGTATGTTTGCAAGCGATAATGTTCCTACAGCAACTATTACTCCAAATGCAAACGGAACTATTAATAATAATGATTTTCAAACTATCCAACAAGACATAGCTGATTCTAAGGGTTTTGTTGAAGTTAGTATGGACTATAAAGGTCGTATAAGTATTACTGATAAATTTTCAACTAATACAAATATAGGTCTTACCATTAAAGATTCAAATTCAAATAGCGGCTTTCCCCCAGCAGGAGAAGTAAGCAATGGTTCAGGTTTTGTATTTAGTGCAAATAATTCTTTAACTATCGATGATCCAAATATTGATTTGATTAAAGATTTGGACGAGATGATAGATGCGGTTTTAAACGGTAGCATGAGGGCTGATTCAGAAGGAAGTGATCCTAGAAATACAGGTTTACAAGGCGCATTAGAAAGGATTGATCATTTACAAGATCATGTTAGAAAAATGCAAACAACCATAGGAGCTTATACTAACAACATAGAAGAAACAAACAAAAGAATGACTTTTTTAAATGTTAATGTTGCTTCTATAAAAAGTGGAGTGACTGATGCTGATTATGGGCAAACATATATGATGTTTATGCAAACTATGGTTTCTTATCAAGCTATGCTTTCAGCTACTTCTAAAATTTCTCAAATGAGTTTATTAAACTACTTATAATTTTTGATATAATAGCTTTTTTCTTTATAAAAGGATGTGTTATAAAAAAAGAAGCTATTTTTATCATTTCTAATGTTTTTATTTTTTATTTTTGTCTAAGTGCTTTGATACCTGATCAAGCTTTAGTAAGTATTATAGGATACTCTTTAGCAAAACTTAGCTATTTTTTATTCGGCTCATTGACTAAATTTTATCCTTTTGTGTTTTTTTGGTTTAATTATCTTTTATATAAAAATGATTATAACTTTGAACTTATTGAGCGTAGATTTAGTGTAGCTATCTTTACTTGCATTTTTGCTTCGCTTATTTTTGCTTCAGCATTTTTGCAAGATAAAGGTTATATAGCTTCTGCTATGTTTGTGATTTTAGATGGACTTTTTGGAAAAATAGGTAGCTTAATCTTGGTGATTTTGCTTTTAACTTTTGCTTTTAGTATTTCTTTTCCGCAAATTATCAAAGAAGTGTTTAAAATAGATCTTGATTTTGATTTTTATTTAAAACTCGAAACTTTAATTAAAAATAAAATTTTTGGCTTTTTTGGTGGCGATAAGTATGAAAATGAAACCAAAGAAGAGCAAGAAAAGCTTAAGCAAGAGCTTTTAATCAAAGAGAAAAAAGAAGAGTCCATTAAAAAGGAAGATCTATCAAAACAAGAGACTCAAGAAAATAAAAAATTCAATCTTGAAGATTTGAAAAATCAAGAATTAGAAGAAGTGATAATTAGTGAAGAGGATAAAAAATTAAGCTCAAGTTATATTCATGAGCTTTCAGAGCCTATCGCAAGTTTTGCTCAAAAAGCTAGTCAAATAAATATAAAGGAAGATGAAATGACCCCTGAAGAGTATTTGTCAAAATATAAAAACAATAGTGAAGATATTTATACTCAAACCTTAAAAAGTAAAAATTTAGATGAGCCAAGTTATAAAAGACGTAATATGGACTTAAATGAAAACAAAGAAGAAGCGATAGAAGAAAATTCTTTATTTGCCAAAGAGCTTAAAGAGCGTGAGCAAATGCTACAAAAAGCTAAATTACTAGAAGAGTATAAAGCTTTACAAAAAGAAAAAATTTTAGAAGAACTTAATGAGGATTTTAAAAAAATTGAAGAATTAAACGCTATAGAAGCACAAAAAGAAGCTGAGTTTAAAAAAATTCAAAACAAAACTAGCTTTTTAGGGGTGAAAGATTTTAAAGATGAGGATTTTATCCCACAAAATGAAGTAAAAGAGCTAGATTTTAGTGAAGATGATTTTGCTAAGCCTGTTAGTATAGAAGAGCTAAGAAGTAAAAAAAACTATGAAAGTCCTTTTGTGGTAGAAGAAGTACAAATTGAAGTTAAAGAAGAAAAAGTTCCATTTGAGATTACCCAAGAGCCTATAGTAGAAGTAGTAGAAAATAAAACACACCATTCTATCACTAATGAAGTGAGTGAAAATAAAGCTTTGTTGAAAGATCTTGACTTTGGAAATTTTGAAAAACCAAAAGATTTTTCTTTACCACCTTTAGATTTTTTAACTATGCCAAAAGAAGGTAAAAGCGAGATAAATGAAGAAGAAATCGATAGAAAAATTTATGATTTATTGGAAAAATTAAGACGCTTTAAAATAGGTGGCGATGTAGTTAGAACTTACACAGGTCCTGTTGTAACTACTTTTGAATTTCGTCCAGCAGCAGATGTTAAAGTAAGTAAAATTTTATCATTACAAGATGATTTAGCTATGGCTTTAAAAGCTCAAACTATAAGAATTCAAGCTCCAATCCCAGGTAAAGATGTAGTGGGAATTGAAGTCCCAAATGAAAAAATCGATACGATTTACTTAAGAGAAATTTTAGAAAGTGAGGTATTTAAAAATTCTAGCTCACCTTTAACTATAGCTTTAGGTAAAGATATAGTAGGCGATCCTTTCATCACAGATCTTAAAAAGCTTCCTCATCTTTTAATAGCAGGAACTACAGGAAGTGGTAAAAGTGTGGGTATAAATTCTATGCTTTTATCTTTGCTTTATAGAAATTCGCCAAAAACCTTAAGGCTTATGATGATAGATCCTAAAATGCTTGAATTTAGTATTTATAATGATATTCCACATTTACTTACACCGGTAATTACTGATCCTAAAAAGGCGGTAAATGCTTTATCGAATATGGTAGCTGAAATGGAACGCAGGTATCGTTTGATGGCTGAGGCAAAAACTAAAAATATAGAAAATTACAATGAAAAAGTCAAAGAACAAGGTGGAGAAATCTTACCATTTATTGTAGTGATTATTGATGAGTTGGCTGATTTAATGATGACAGCAGGTAAGGATGTAGAGTTTTATATAGGTCGTTTAGCGCAAATGGCAAGAGCAAGCGGAATCCATTTAATCGTAGCTACACAACGCCCTTCAGTAGATGTTGTTACTGGGGTTGTAAAAGCAAATTTACCAAGTAGAATTTCTTATAAAGTAGGGCAAAAGATAGACTCTAAGGTTATTTTAGATTCTATGGGTGCTGAAAGCTTACTAGGGCGTGGAGATTGTTTATTTACCCCTCCTGGTATGAGTGGTTTAGTGCGTTTGCATGCACCTTTTGCAAGCGAAAATGAAATTGAAAATATTGTAGAGTTTTTAAAAGCTCAACAAGTAGTAGAATATGATGAGAGTTTTTTAAAAGATGATAGTCAAGATGGAGCTTATAAAAGAAGTGAATTTGATGATGGAGATTTAGATGAGCTTTATGAAGAAGCAAAGGCTGTAATCTTAGAAGATAGAAAAACTAGTATTTCTTATTTGCAAAGACGCTTAAAAATAGGCTATAACCGCGCAGCAAATATCATAGAACAACTTTCACAAACAGGTGTTTTAAGCGAACCTGATGCAAAAGGGCAAAGAGAAATTTTATAATTAATTTCTTATTGCCTTATTATGATCTTTTAAAGTAGAGGTAAAAATATGCTTATTAGTTTTTTTATCTCTTACAAAGTATAAATATTCTGTTTTAGCAGGAAAAATAGCTGCCTTAATAGCTTCAAATGAAACATTACATACAGCTTCTTTTGGTATGCCATTAAATTTATAAGTATTGTAAGAACTATTATCTGATCTTATTCTTTGTGGAGTGATTTTTTCATGAGAGTATTTTCCATAATTTAATGTTCCATCCATTTGAAGCTTCATGCCTTTTCTTAAACGATTTCTAATCACAGATGAAACTATAGGCATTTCTTCATTACTCGCTGCTTCTTTTTGTATAATGGAAGCTATGATGATATACTCATGCCATTTTTTTTCATTATATTCTCTAAAAATTTTATAAGAAAGTTTTTTAAATTCACTTATAGAGTAAGCCAAAAGATATTTTACCAAAAGCTCTTCTGTGATACCTTTTGGAATTTTATAAGTTTCAGGAAAAAGCATACCTTCTTTAAAAGGACTTTGTTTGTAAAATTCCTGCATTAAGATTTTAACATTTAAATTTAACTTCGGTGCTAATTCTTCAAAGAAAATTTCAGTCGTTTCTCCAGGAATTAAAGTAATAGTTTCAAGCGCTGCCTTAGCGACGGTAAGCTTATGTAAAAATTCAGCTCTATTTAGTTCTTTTGTGCCTATATTTATCCAGCCAGATTGTGGATGGCCCAAAAAATATAAAGTATATTTATCAATACTGCTCATTTTATAGTTATTTTTATCTAATTGCGTTATAATCTTGCTAACAGAACCTTGTGGTATAAAAACCACAGAGTTTGTTTTTATAGGTAAAAGTAGATAATAAAAAATGGATAAAAGAAAAATTAAAATCAAGTCACAACATATTAAAAAAATTCTTAAATTTTTAGCATTACCTATGATACTTTTCATTGCTTTGTTTATTTACCTTAAAAATGGAATTTACATAGAAAAATTAGAATTTTCTTCTATTAATTTAGAGAAATTATATATTAAATTAGATAAAAAACTCATTTTAAATGCTAAAAAAGTCGTAGTAAATTCTCAAAGTCAAAGTACTCAAAATGAAACTAGCGCAAGTAAAGCTGTGCAGCTTATTAAAGATGTAAAATATATTTATTGGTTTTTTCAAGAAATCAATATTGATGAAATGTTTGTCAATAACTATCCTGTGGAGTTAATTTATAAAAATAATTTATTTTTTGTAAACAGTAAAAATCTTTTAGTAAAAGTGAATTTAAAAATTAGTGATAAAAATATACAAGCTAATATTGATAATTTTCTTTTAAAAGATCGTAATCTTAGCATAATTGGCTCCTTGCTCATTAATCCTAAGACAAAATTTTATACTTTTAAAGGTAAAATCGATAGTGATTTTTTAAAAAGTGATGTTAAATTTTCACTCAAAAGAGAAGAGATTGCTTATGAATTAGAAAATATCAGTTCAAATAATATTTCGCAAATTTTTGATATTTTAGTAGAAAATGGAGTACATTTGCCTTCTAATCTTGCTCTTTGGGTGGGTGGTAAGGTAAAGGCTGATTTTTATTTTATAGAAAAATTAAGCGGTTTTGCAGACTTTGGAAAGCATAGATATTATTTAAGCGATATCAATGCCAAAGGTTATGTAAATAATTTAAAAGTAGTTTTAGATAAAGGCATAGATCCTATCGTAAGTCCTTTTGTAAGACTTGAATTTGCTAAACAAAGACTTGATTTTATTTATGATGATTTGCGTTTTAATAATTATGATTTAACTCAAAGTCAAATTTATATAGATAATATGCTAAATGAAAAAGCTGGAATTTATATACGCATTAAAAGTGATAATGCTAGAGCTGATTATAGGGTTAATAAAATTTTGCTTTTATATGATATAAAATTACCATTTTTACAAAATAATGGTGTTACAAAGACTGATTTAGTATTAAAAATTCCTTTTGACCATCCTGAGAAAATTACTTATAATGGTAGTTTTAATATTATTAATTCAAATATAAATATAAGTGATTTTAAGATAACTCAAGCAAATCTTACTTTAAAAAAAGATAAGCTAGATATACAAAATGCAAGCGTGCAAAGTAGCATGATTAATGGTGATTTTAATGCAAGTGTTGATTTGAAGCAAAAAAAAGGTGATTTTAAAATCTTTATAACAAACTTAGAACTACCACAAGAGAGCTTAAAAATGGAAAATAAATTTCTTGATTTAAGCCTTGATTTTGATAAAAATATTAGTTTATATAATAAAGAATTTACCACAACTTTAAATTTTGATCAAGGTATGTCTGTTTATGTTGAAAAACTTGCAAAATATAAAAATTATTCTAAATTAATGCAAAAAAATAAAGTGCATGATGGGGAATTATCTTTAAATACTTTAAATTTCCAAGATTTTAATATAGATATTAATAATACTACTTTTGAATCATTTTTGCTTTATAAAGATAATAATCCTTATGAATATGATAGTTTTAATATAAAAATAAAAGGTAATGATTTTAATTTAACTAGTGCAAGTGGTAGTATTTTTGCACAAAAAGACAATGATGATGTAAATATTACTTTAAATAATATTAATTTATTGATTTCTCAACAAGATACGGAAAATACTTTAGATACTCTTGAAAATTCAACTTATAATATTAGTGGTAAAAATATAGATTTGATTTTAAAAGATTTTAATAAAACCTTAGATTTTGATCAATTTGACGCTAAAATTAAAAAAGATTCCGTAAAAGCTTGGGCAAATAGAAATGAATCTAGATTTGATTTTTTGTTTAAAGAAAATCAAATGCAAATTAGAGCTTTAAAAATGGATGATGATTTTCTAAACACCTTTATGCGTCAAAATGTTTTTGAAAAAGGTGAGTTTAATCTTTATGTAGATGGCAATAGCACCGATTTTTTCAAAGGTAAATTTTTATTTAAAGATACTTATTTAAAAGATTTGAAATTTCATCAACAGCTTTTAAGTTTTATTGATACCATACCTAGTTTAATTTTATTTAAAGCACCTACCTTTAATGAAAAAGGATTTAGTGTTGAAAATGCTGGTATAAGTTTTAACCGTAAAAAAGATCTTTTTGAAATAGACGCACTTAATTTTAATGGCGATAGTGCAGATGTGCTAGGTCAAGTTAAAATCAATTTAAGAAGCAATCAAGTGGATGGTTTATTAGAACTTAGAACGCTAAAATCAGCTAGTTCGGTTATTTCCAAAGTTCCAATTATCAATCAAATTATATTAGGTAAAGATAGACAAATTAGTACACAAATTAAATTAAGCGGAACAGTGGATGAACCTGAATTTAAGACCCAGCTTATCGCACAAAGCTTGCAACTTCCTTATCATTTAATTAAAAATATTTTTGAATTACCAGCTAATTTAGTGAAATAAAAGCAAAAAGGAGAAAAAATGAAAATCACTATCATAGGCGCAGGAAATGTTGGTGTAAGTATTGCTTATGCTTTGATTTTAAGAGAGTTGGTTGATGAGCTTGTTTTAATTGATATTAATAAAGATTTGCTTTTTGCTAGAGAATTGGAATTAAGTCAGAGTATAGCTGCTTTTAATTTTGATACTAAAATAACTTGTACGGATGATTATGTGCACTCAAAAGATTCTCAAGTGGTTATTTTTAGTGCAGGTGTAGCTAGAAAAGAAGGTCAAAGTAGGGATGAGCTTTTTGCTATTAATGCTAAAATTATGCTTGAGTGTGCCAATAATATTAAAAAATTTAACAACGATCCTTTGTTTATCATAGTAAGTAATCCTGTAGATTTTCTACTGGATACTCTTTATGAAAGTAAATTATTCTCATCAAAGAAAATCATTGCTATGGCAGGCGTTTTGGATAATGCTAGATTTAAATATGAAGTGGGTAAAAAACTAAATATAAAAACTTCTTATATAGATACTAAGCTTATAGGTTTTCACAATGATAGCATGGTTTTAGTAAAATCTCAAAGTAAAGTTCAAAACAAAGCATTAAATGAGGTTTTAAATGAATATGATCTTGCTCAAATAGAACAAGAAGTTAAAACCGGTGGTGCTAAAATTATTAAATATTTAAAAACTTCAGCATATTTAGCCCCTGCAAGTGCTTGTGTGAGGATGATAGAGGCTTTAAAAAGTGGAGAATTTTTACCAATATGTGTAATTTTAGATGGAGAATACGGCATAAAAGAAAAAGCTTTTGGTGCTATGGCAAGGATAAGTCTTGATGGGGTGCTTGAAATTTTGGAGTTAAAATTAGACAATCAAGAACAAATTGCATTAGAAAATTCTCTCATTCAGTATAATTATAAATAATTTTTAGGAGTTTTTTACTCCTAATGTTACTTTGCGTTATAAATACCTATTTGTTTTACTTTATATTTTAAATAATATTTACTCATGCTATAAATTCGCTATAATAAAAAGTTTGTTTTAAAAATAACTTTTGATAAAAAATCATTAAAAATAACAAAAAAATAGAAAGGAATTTTAATGGTAGCCCCAGAAAATACACCGGTTTGGGTTGATGAAGCAAGATGTAAAGCTTGTAATATCTGTGTTAGCTATTGTCCAGCTGGAGTTTTAGCAATGAGAGATGAAATCAGTGCAGTTTTAGGACAGATGATAGAAGTGGTTCATCCTGATTCTTGTATAGGCTGTAGTGAATGTGAAAGTCACTGCCCTGATTTTGCAATTTTTGTTGCCAAAAGAGATGAGTTTAAATTTGCAAAGCTTACGCCAGAAGCCAAAGAAAGAGCACAAGCTGTTAAAGAAAATAAATATAAAAAATTAAACGCATAGGAAAAACAATGAGAGAAGTGATATCAACAGGTAATGTTTTAGTAGCAAAAGCTGCGATTGATTGTGGCTGTAAATTTTTTGGTGGTTATCCAATTACCCCAAGTTCTGAAATAGCACATGAATTAAGCCATATGCTACCAAAAAATGATGGTACTTTTATACAAATGGAAGATGAAATTTCAGGTATTAGTGTGGCTTTGGGTGCTTCTATGAGTGGTGTTAAGTCTATGACAGCAAGTAGTGGACCTGGAATTTCTTTAAAAGCTGAGCAAATTGGTTTGGGTTTTATAGCTGAAATTCCACTAGTAATTGTAAATGTTATGAGAGGTGGTCCATCCACTGGTCTTCCAACAAGAGTTGCACAAGGAGATTTGTTTCAAGCAAAAGCTCCAACACATGGAGATTATGCAAGTATAGCTTTAGCTCCTGCTTCATTAGAGGAAGCTTACACTGAAACTATTAGAGCTTTTAATTTAGCTGAAAAATACATGACTCCGGTATTTTTGCTTTTAGATGAAACCATAGGACATATGAATGGTAAGGCTAAATTACCTGATTTAGAAGAATTAGAAATTATTAACCGTAAAAAATTTACAGGAGATAAAAAAGATTATAAACCTTATGCGGCAGAGGAAAATGAAGCTGCTACACTAAATCCTTTCTTTGAAGGTTATCGTTATCATATCACAGGACTTCATCATGGAGATATAGGTTTTCCAACTGAAGATGGAGTGATAGTAGATAAAAATATGAAAAGATTGTTTGGTAAGATTAAAAATAATACCGATGAAATTTGCACTTATGAAGAGTTTATGTGTGATGATGCGCAGTTTTTAATCATTGCTTATGGAAGCGTTGCAAGATCTGCTAAAGAAGCCATCTTAAGACTTAGAGAAGAGGGTGTAAAAGTAGGGCTTTTTAGACCTATCACGCTTTATCCAGTAGCTGAGAAAAAAATAGCTCAAGTGGTATCTAAATTTGAAAAAGTTATGGTTAGCGAGCTTAATATGGGGCAATATTTAGAAGAAATTCAAAGAGTAAGCAAAAGAGATGATTTTATTAGCTTACACCGTGCAAATGGTCGCCCTATAACCCCAAGTGAAATTATTGCTAAAGTAAAGGAGAATATGTAAAATGGCTTTTAATTACGATGAATATTTAAGAGTGGATAAACTTCCAACACAATGGTGCTGGGGTTGTGGGGATGGAGTTGTTTTAAAAGCTATTATTAGGGCTATTCAAAAACTTGGCTGGAATATGGATGATGTTTGCTTAGTTTCTGGTATAGGTTGTAGTGGTAGAATGAGTTCTTATGTAAATTGTAATACAGTGCATACTACCCATGGTAGAGCTATTGCTTATGCAACAGGGATTAAACTGGCAAATCCTAAAAAACATGTAATCGTAGTAAGTGGGGATGGTGATACTTTAGCAATTGGTGGAAATCATACCATCCATGGATGTAGAAGAAATATAGATTTAACTCATATTTTAATCAATAATTTTATTTATGGTCTTACAAATTCACAAACTTCACCAACTACTCCACAAGGTTTTTATACTGTTACTGCTCAAGCAGGTAATATAGATCCAAATTTTGACGCTTGTGAACTTACTAAAGCTGCTGGGGCTTCTTTTGTAGCAAGAACAAATGTTATTGAGGCAAATAAACTTGAAAATATCATTTTTAAAGCTTTATCACACAAAGGTTATAGTTTTGTAGATGTATTTTCAAACTGCCATATTAATCTTGGTAGAAAAAATAAAATGGGTGAAGCTGTAAGCATGCTTGATTGGATTAAAAATCGTTGTGTTGAAAAAAATAAATTTGAACAATTAGACTATGAGCAAAGAGCAGATAAATTTCCTACAGGAATTTTGCATCAAGATGAAAGCAAGACAGAATATTGTGAAGCTTATGAAGAAGTTAGAAGAGCCTTGAAAGAAAAAAGAATGGTTGATTTAGGAGCATTAAAATGAAATATCAATTAAGATTTTGCGGTGAAGGTGGACAAGGGGTTATCACTGCAGGTGAAATTTTAGCTAAAGCTGCCATTAAAGAAGGGCGCAATGCTTTTAAAGCTTCTACTTATACTTCTCAAGTTAGAGGCGGACCAACTAAGGTTGATATTATTATTGATGAAAGTGAAATCTTTTTTCCTTATGCAGTAGAAGGTGAAGTTAGTTTTATGCTTTCAACTGCTGATAAGGGTTATCATAGTTTCAAAGATGGTGTTTGTGATGGTGGAGTTATAGTTGTAGAGCCAAATTTAGTTCACCCAAGTAAAGAAGATTATGCAAGATGGAAAATTTTTGAAATTCCTATTATTACTATAGCTAAAGAAGAAGTAGGTAATGTAGCCACTCAATCAGTTGTTGCTTTAGCTATAGCTGCTTATATGAGCAAATGTATTGATATTGATGCATTAAAACAAACTATGCTTGATATGGTACCTGCAAAAACTAAAGAAGCAAATGCAAAAGCTTTTGATTTAGGTATAGAATACGCTAAAAAAGCACAAGTAGTTTCTTGATTTTTCAAGAAACTCTCCTTATAAAATAATATTTATTAAATTATCGTTATAATATTTTCCATTTTAAGCAAAAAGGTAGAATAATGAAAGAGCTAAATGGCTCGCAAATGATTTGTGAAGCATTAAAAGAAGAAAATGTTAAAGTAGTTTTTGGTTATCCTGGTGGTGCGGCTTTAAATATTTATGATGAAATTTATAAGCAAACTCATTTTAAACATATCCTAGTTAGACACGAGCAAGCAGCCTTACATAGTGCTGATGCTTATGCTAGAATGAGTGGTGAGGTTGGTGTGGCAGTAGTTACAAGTGGACCTGGTTTTACCAATACAGTTACAGGCTTGGCTACTGCTTATAGTGATTCTATACCTTTAGTTTTAATTTCAGCTCAAGTTGCAAATTCTTTAATAGGAACCGATGCTTTTCAAGAAATCGATGCTATAGGTATTTCAAGGCCTTGCGTAAAACATAATTATTTAGTAAAAAATATTGAAGAATTACCTAAAATTTTAAAAGAAGCTTTTTATATTGCAACAACAGGTAGAAAAGGGCCTGTGCATATTGATATACCTAAAGATGTTACTGCAGCTATAGGTAAATGGCATTATCCTAAAGAAATTTCTATGAAAACTTACAAGCCAACCTATAAAGGAAATATTAAGCAAATTAAAAAATTAGTAAGTTTGATTAAAAATGCTCAAAAACCTTTATTTTACCTAGGTGGAGGTTGTGTAGCTTCTAATGCTAGTGATGATTTAAGAGAATTAATTCATTTTTGTCAAATTCCTGCAGTTGAAACCTTGATGGCTCTAGGGACTTTAAGAAGTGATGATAAGCTTAATTTAAAAATGGCAGGTATGCATGGGAGCTATTGTGCAAATATTGCTTTAAGTGAGTGTGATTTGCTCATTGCTGTGGGTGCTAGGTTTGATGATAGGATTACTGGTAAAACAAGTGAGTTTGCCAAGGGTGCAAAAATCGTTCATATTGATATAGATCCAAGTTCTATTTCTAAAATCATCGAAGCGCATTTTCCTATAGTTGGGGATATTAAAAGTGTTATTTTAGATACCTTAGAAGAATTAAAAAAAGAAAGTTTTGATAATACAAAATACCAAGAATGGTTTAAAACTTTACAAAGATATCAGCAGTTATATCCTTTAATCTATGAAGATAGTGATGAAGTTTTAAAACCTCAATGGGTTATAGAAGAATGTGCTAGATTAGCTCCTGATGCAAGGATAATTACTGATGTAGGGCAACATCAAATGTGGGTAGCACAATTTTATCCTTTTAATTATGCAAGACAACTTGCAACAAGCGGTGGGCAAGGAACTATGGGTTATTCTTTACCAGCTGCACTTGGAGCTAAATTAGCTGTGGGTGAAGAAGTGGTGGTAAATTTCGTAGGCGATGGTTCTTTTTTAATGAATATCCAAGAACTAATGACAGCAAGTGCTTATGGAATTAAAGTGATTAATATCATTTTAAATAATTCTTTTTTAGGTATGGTAAGACAATGGCAAAGTATGTTTTATAAAGAAAGATTTTCTAATACAGATTTAACAAGTCAACCTGATTTTATTACTATTGCTAAAGGTTTTCATTGCGAGGGTTGTAATGTCTCTAACAAAGAAGAATTTCAAAAAGCTTTCAAAGCAGCCTTAGAATCTAAAAAAACTTACATTTTAAATGTGGCTATAGATCGTTATGAAGATGTATTACCTATGGTGCCTGCAGGTGGAGCTATTTATAACATGATTTTACCTAGCTATAAAAACAAGGATAAAAAATGAAAAGAAGAGTAATTTCTGTCATTGTATTAAATGAGCATGGGGTATTATCACGCGTTGTTGGACTTTTTTCAGGACGTGGTTATAATATAGAATCTCTTACTGTTGCACCACTTGATGATAAAGAATTCTCAAGGATAAATATCGTTACTTTAGGCGATGAAAAAGTTTTTGAGCAAATTATTAAACAACTTCATAAACTCATACCTACTTATAAAGTAATTGATTCTAGTGATTTTATAGAAAAAGAAACAGCTTTGGTAAAGATTGCTTTAAATGAAAATTTTGCAGGCTTAGATGCTATATTAAAAGCTTATAATGGCAGTGTAACTTATAGTGATGATGAGTTTATTATGGTAATGGCAAGTGATGATGCAAAAAATATCGATAACTTTTTAAAAACTATGAAAAAGTATAATCCTATTAGTGTAGTTAGAAGTGGTTCTATTTTAATGGAGGTAAAATGAAAATTAGTGAAATTGCTAAATTTTTAGGTATAGAATATTGCGGAGAAGATATAGAAATTACAGCTTTAAATTCATTAAATAATGCAAGTTTTACTGAACTTAGTTATTGTGATGGAGAAAAAAACTCTAAAAAAATCGCAAGTAGTGGAGCTGGGGCTATATTAATCTCAAAAGAATTTGAAAATTTAGTTTCAAAAGATTGCATTAAGTTAGTCGTTGATAATCCACATTTATCTTTTGCACTTTTAAGTAAGCTTTTTGCTAAACCTTTAATTTCTAGTGAAAAAAAACAATCAAATATTGCCAAAAGTGCTAAGATTATGCCAAATGTTTATATAGGCGAAAATGTCCAAATAGCTGATCATGTAGTGATAATGGCAGGTGCTTATATAGGCGATAATGTAAGTATAGGTGAATATACTATAATCCATCCAAATGTTGTGATTTATAATGACACTAAAATAGGTAAAAAATGCCATTTGCTGGCAAATTGTGTTATAGGTAGTGATGGTTTTGGTTATGCGCATACAAAAAATGGCGAGCATTATAAGATTTATCATAATGGAAATGTTATTTTAGAAGATTTTGTAGAAGTTGGAGCTTGCACGACTATTGATAGAGCAGTTTTTGAAAGTACTATCATAAAGCAAGGTACAAAGATTGATAATCTCGTTCAAGTAGGACATAATTGTGAAATAGGGGAGAATTGTCTTATAGTAGCTCAAAGTGGAATTTCAGGCTCAAGTATTTTAGGTAAAAATGTTACTATGGGTGGACAAAGTGCTACAAGCGGGCATTTAGAAATAGGAGATTTTGCTACCATAGCCGCAAGAGGCGGGGTCACTAAAAATTTAGAAGGTGCTAGGGTTTATGGTGGTTTTCCTATCATGCTTCAAAAAGATTGGCTAAAATTTCAAGCAAAAATTATCACAGCTTTTAGGGATAAACATGAGTAAAAAAGTATTTAAAACTATAGAATTACATGGTAGTAAAAGTGGAGAAATAAGCCTTTGTAATCTTTCTAATCCTTATGGTATAGGAAGCAATGATGTCTTAAGTATAGGTGTGGCTTTAAAAAAGGAAAATGGAATAGATTGGAAAGTTCATATTCCTTATGAAAATTTAAAAGATCTTATCCTAGCACTTCAAGAAATAGAAAAAAGCAAAGCCTAGTTTAGAAACTAGGCGTATTTAAATCCCGTTTTCTTCCTGCGCTAATAATTAAAACAAAATTAAGCACAATCAAAACATATATAAAAGTTGGTATAGGGAAGGCGTCGCCATTTGCATAAGAATGAAGCCCAGAAAGGTAAAAATTTACTCCAAAATAAGTCATTAATATACTATAAAAGGCTAAAACACTAGCACTTGCAAAAATAAAAATAAAATAAGTTTTGAAAATAAATCTTAAATGTAATACCATGGTATAAACTACAATAGAAATCAAAGCCCAAGTTTCTTTTGGATCCCAACCCCAATATCTTCCCCAGCTTTCATTAGCCCAAACTCCGCCTAAAAAATTTCCTATTGTAAGCATTGCAAGCCCTATTATCATGGACATTTCATTAACGCAGTGTAGTTTAGTGATATTTAAATCTATATTTTTATTTTTACCCCTTAAAGCAAAAAGAATTAAACTCAAAATCCCTATAATAAAACAAAGTGCTAAAAATCCATAACTTGCTGTTATAATAGAAACATGAATATTAAGCCAATATGATTTTAAAACAGGTATTAGATTTCCAATTTGAGGATCCATAAAGCCAAGATGAGCTACAAAAAGTGAAATGCCTGCTAAAAAACTCGCACCACATAAAGCCAAGAGTGATTTTCTAAAAAATATCACAGCACTCATCGCACAAGCAAAAGCTATATAAATCATGCTTTCATAAGCATTAGTCCAAGGAGCGTGCCCACCTACATACCAACGAATGATTAAAGCTAGTGCATGTATGATTACACATATACTTAAAATGATGTAAAAAAATCTATATACAAAGGTAGATAAAGAAATATTTTTTAATATAGTATAAAAACTTAAAAAGAAAAACACTAATGCAAAGCTAATATAAACAAAAGTTAGATTATCAAAGATATTATAATGATTAAGCAGTATTTCAAGATCTAATCTTTCTTTTGGCGGTAAAACACTACTTCCATAGTGATTTTGAAAATCTTTTAAAGATTGTAAAATTTCATTTGAATCTTGCCATTGATTATTTTCAACACCATTGCGAACTTGTAAAAAATAGCTAACTAAAAGCATTTGTAAACGCTCTACATCTTCTTTTGCAAAAGGTAAAATTTGCACCGGAGAATACCACTTTAAACTTTGCTCATTAATATCAGGAAAAATAGTTAAAGCTTGACCACTATAAATATAATATGCATGATTTATTTTTTCATCTAAGGCTAGCAAATCTTTATCAAAGCTAGTTCTTAATGAAGGCTTTTTACGGTTAGCTTCCTCAACATAATTACTAAGTTTATATACCCCATTATCAAACACATCATCAAATGCTATGTATTTTTCATTTATATCTGCACCTATTAATTCTCTTAGCTTACTTGTTTTTGTAGCTATCATTTTGATTTTTCTAAATTCTTTGGGATAAATCATCATTGCTAGAAAAATTTGATCATAGTGAATATTTAAAAATTTTTCTTTTTGAGTAATTTTATAAACAAATTCCATTGCCAAAGTATCTAAAGGTTTGATTCTACCATTATGATCTTGCACAAGTAATCTTGCAAAATTTAAAGAATGTTCATAGGAATTCTTTTGCAAATTTGAGATTAAATTTAAAATTTCATTTTTATTTTCTTGTGCAAAAAGCGAAGTTTGTGAATTTGCAAAAAGCAAAATAAACAATACAAAACTTTGGCCTTTTTTTAAGTAAATGCTTAAACGATGAAATCTTGAGTTTTTGTCAAATAAAACCCATAAAAATCCTAAAATCAATAAAGTATAACCTATATAAGTAGGGATTTTACCAGGATCTTTATTGACTGAAAGTATAGTGCCTTGCTCATCTTGATCATAAGAACTTTGAAAAAATCTATATCCACCATAATCAAGAACATTATTCATAAAAATATCATAATCTAACTCAATATTGTTTTGCTTATCTATGATTTGAATTTTTGAAGTATAAGAAGATGGACTCATAGAGCCTAAATAACGCTCTAGTATAAAATCTTTTAAGTGTAATGCAAAAGGAAGTTTGATTTCTTTAGGCCCCCAATTGATAGTAAAATCTTTTCCCTGTAAGTTAAAATGCACTGCTTGTTTGTTTGTAAAATTTGGATTTAAGGTTATTTGCGTATTTGCTTTTTGATAAGTAATATTTAATTTTAAGCTAGCAGGTGTGATAGAATCTTTTTGTGGAGTATATTTGATAGAGCTTATGATTAATTTTTCGCCATTTAAGTCAATAGTTTTTTCAAAATGCTTTTGAGTTAGTGGGGTAAAGCTAATAGGAAATTCAAAACTAGCATTAGTATCAAAATCAGTAATTTTTATAAATTCTTCTCTAGTAACTATAGTGTTCGAGCTTTGATTTTCTCTTATATGCATTCCACCTTCTAAGCCAAAATATCTAGTAAGTCCAGCACCGATTAAAATCACTATAAAAGATAAATGCAAAAGCAAAATAGAGTATTTTTTCTTTTGAAAAAGCTTGTTATAAAATATCACTCCGATTAAATTTAAACCTAGTAATAAATGCAACATATCAAACCAAGCATTATTATAAATCAAAGCTTTAGCTGCACTAATGCCAAAATCATTTTCTATAAAAGTTGCTACAGCACAAGCTATGGCGTATATACTCATTAGCAAAAAACTCATCGCAAAAGAAAAAAAATACTGCATTTTTAACCCTTAAATATTATTTTCTTTATAAAAATGTATAAGTTTTTGCGCTATGGTTGCTTCGTCTAAATTTTGATTTTCTTTTTGGTTTAAAAACTCCATTGTGGCACTTAATCTTTTTGTGCTAATAAAACCAGGATAATTTAGCAAGGTTTGGCTGTTTTTGTTTAAAATTACAATAGTAGGGGTGGCCACTATATCATAAATACTAGAAAGTTCAGCTGTGCTTAAGTCACTTTTATGGTTTTTATAAAATGTATGAATTTTTTTATAGCTTATATTTATATAATAAGAGCTGTATTTGTCTTTTATAAGTTCTTGTATTTTTTTATCATTTTTAATTTCTTCTTTTAATTTATCACAATAAAGGCAGTGATTTGCGCTGAAAATGATTAAAATGTTTTTATCATCACTTTTTATATTTGTATTATCTTTAAATAAATGGGCTATTTCTTCATAAGATTTTTTATCTAAATCATTTGCTTTTTGTAAATTTTCTTTAGAAATTTGTGTACCGCTTGAGATTAAATTAGAATCAAGTTTTTCTTCATTAGAACAAGCTATAAAAAAAATACTTAAAAAACTAAGTGAGAGTATTGTTTTAAACATTTAAAATCCTTGAAAAAATTAGGAAAAGTCCTTATTCGCTATTATAGCGAATAAGGTTATAAGATAGTGTTAAAGAAAGTATAAAGCATTAAAAATAAAAATACTAAGCCAGTGATTAGCATTGCAAATCCTGCAAGTTTAGCTAGCCATTGATATGCTTTGAAATTACTTTTATTTTCATATAAAGTGCTTAATTTTCCACTTTCTTTTAAGCGTTTATACCATACGCTTCTTTCTTGTTTAATCTCTTCTTCACTAATACTTCCTGAAAAAATCACCATATCCATAGGGAAGCGATCTGCTCTAAAATGCGTATTAAAGAAGTGAATTGCAAAAATAAATCCTGTAGCAAGTAAAGCTTCATCAGAGTGAAGTAGGGTTGCTAAGTTGATTGCTTCACCTGGTAAAAATTTACCAAAGAAAGCAGGAAACCATAAAATAAGCCCTGAAATACCAATGATAAACATACCCCAAAATACTGCTAGATAATCAAATTTTTCCCAATACGTCCAGCGGTCAAATTGTGGTCTTGGCCCAAAACCAAAGAACCATTTAAAATGATCTTTCATATCTTTAAAATCTTGCCAATTTGGCATTAAAGAATCAGGCCCAAAAGTAGCTTTTAAAACTTTCATAAAGCTTATTTTACCAGTGATTGGATCCCTTGCTACATCACGGCGTTTCCAATTTACAATGATGATTTCTCCAATGTGAGAGAAAAATACTGCAAACATTACTATGGCTGAAATATGATGTATGGTTGCTGCATTAATGATATCTCCACCCATTAAATCAATCATAGGTTTAGCCCACGCTGAATCATAGAATTTTTGCGGTAAGCCTGAGAATGCAAGACCCAAAAAGCTAGCTGCCATAAAGAAATGCTGAATTCTATGGAAAGTGCTAAATCTTCTTACTCTTACTTTATCTTCATGTGCTGCTTTTCTTGCTTCTTTCCATTCTTTAGGATATTTTATACGCATAGCAATTAAACGCAAGCACCAAAGTATAGTATGAGCTCCAAAGAAAACAAACACAGAAATCACTAAAATAGTCATAAATATATAAGCACCATGTAATCCAGGATATTTTTCGCCATCGCTATGATCAGCATGTGCCATCCAATTTGCGAAATTTTCATTTGCATTTGGGTGACATGATTTGCAAGTTTGAACACGGTTAATTGGCGAGAGAGTTGAGCTTCTTTCGCTTGATTTTAAAATATTGTGTTTACCATGACAATCAGAACAAGTAGCAACACTTGGAGTTTCACCTGGAGTGCTTAAAAACATACCTTTACCATGGAAAGTCATATGAAAAGTCGTGCTTTTTTGTTTATGACATTGTGCGCATTTTTGATCGACTAATTGTTTTTGTGAATAAATTCCTGAATGTTTTGGAGTGATATGAACAGAGTGACAAGTCGCACAAGATGGTTTTTCTTTTTTCTTTTGCATATCTTGAGCAGGTAAGAATTTTTCTACTCCATGAGCGCTTTTTGCCAAAGCATTACTTGCTTTTTCATGGCAAGTTGCGCATTTTTGATTGATTAAGTTTTTACTTGCTGCAATATCAGCTCTAATGCCTTTACCTTTTTGAGCATGACAATCACGACAAGATGGGGTATTGCTAAATTTAAATCTTGAGTGGATAGTATCTTTAAATTCGATAATTTCTTTAGCTTTTTCCCATTTAACTGTGTCTATTTTTTCAACTTTTCTACCTGAAGTTATCCATGATTCAATGCCATCAAGCATTACAACAGAGTTTTTATAGCCAAGTTCTATAGCAACTGCGGCAGCTTGAGAAGCTTCAAATCTAAAACGATTTAAACCATAAAATACTAAATTTGCATTTTTATCATTAGGTAATAAATTTTGCCAATTTTCCACATAGGTTGATATGGAATTAGGTATATAGCCATTAGCTTGTCTATCTTGCTCTGAATTGACATCAAAAAAATAAGTATTGTTTTGATCTAGCATTTCTTGAGCTTGCGCTAAGCTAATGCTTTTTACACCTTCTATTGAGCCTATTTCTCCATTAGCCTCAGCAAAAATAAATCCTGATGGCATAAAAAGAGTAAAAAGGACAATAAAAAGTCGAGTGATTAAATTTTTCAAGACTAGCTCCTTATTTTAAGGAAGAATTTTTCATTCTTCCTTTGTTTTTATTTACCATTTAGGATATTTTGTGCTTCTTGGATATAAATTAAAGCTTCTTCTATGATTTTCTTAGAATAAGCAGGTCCATGAACACCCCAAGAACCATCTTTTTCTAGTCTATCAGCTATGGCTTGAGCTTGATTTGTTAGGCTTAGTATTTTTGATTTTTGCTCTACTGAAAGTTTGGTTTTTTCAGCAAAAGTTTTATCAATATTTGCTATGCCTTTTCTAATTTTCTCATAGCCTTCTTTAACAGGGTTTTGCCACTCCATTACCTTATCATAAATCATTTCTTGATTGCTAAAGTGAAGTTTTTCAGGTAAGGTTGATTGCACAGGACTATGACAACCACTTGCACCAGGACCCATTAGGTTAATATCACTAAAACTAGTTCTACCACAACTCCACATCAAATCAAGGAAAAATCTACCTTCATCATCTCTAGCTATGGTCCAACCACCAACTTTAGGTGATCTTTCTTTGCCTTCTGGTGGGTTAAGTGTTTTTGCTGTTTTATCTACTTTGATATTCCATATATGAGAGGCTCTAACATTATCAAACCCACCTTTATCAGGGTTTTGAACCGCTCCAAAGTTTTCACAACTCATCATATTTGGCATGTGACAAGCTGTACAGCTATCTTTTGCGTGAATTCCACCTTTTTTGAAAAAGCTAGCTTGGGTTTCATGACAATCTTTACAAGTTTTTTTAAGTTTTGTTTTAGTATAACCGCTTTTCCAATCATTAAAAGTTACTTCATGTGGATCATGACAAGTATTACATCTCATACCCTTATCATAGTGCGCTGAAGAATACATTTGAGCACCTTCTGTTCCACATGCAGGACAACTTGATTTAAAATACGCATTGAAAGGTTTTCTAGGATTGATTTTAGCATCGGTTTCATTATATGAAAATCTTTGATGACATCTTTCACAATTTGATGGCATACCCGCACCTCTTGCTCCATAAAGATGCGCTCCAGCCCCGTGGCATTCCTCGCAAGTAATACCTTTTGAGATGGTATGTTTTTGAAGTTCTTTTGGATTACCTAGTGCTTTGTAAAATTCTTCCTTATTTTTAAAGTCAAATTTAAAAGTATGACAGGTTTCACAATATGCAGTAGCAGGCTGGAAAACTGCTTTTTCTTTATAAGTTGCAGCATAAGAGTTTGTTCCCCATACTTGAGAACCATTTCCTCCAAAATCTTCCATTTTAGTAGGAAAACCAGGTGCAAATGCAGCTATTTTTTGTGCCATTTCAGGGGTTAAAAACTCACTCCAAAGTCTTGAAAATTGATTGCCTCCAGCGGTTAATTTACCACTTAAATCACTCAAATTTCCATCTTCAACATGGTAGGTTCCACGCACAAGCCATCTATCTATAAAACCATATTTTGTTCTTGGTGTTCCAATGAGAGCATAAACATCATTTGGATAAATTCCATCAGGTAAAATAGTAGCTTGAGAGTTATACATAGGTTTTTTTAAACCTTCAGCCCCACCAACTTCTTCCATTTCATGCGGAAAACGCACGGTTTTTGCATGGCGAGAACGCTCCCAAGAAGCATATTGAGCAGGGTGACACTCACCGCATTTTTTTGGGCCTACAAATTTGTTTGGAAAATCCAAAAAAGATTCATAAGGCAAGCGATAAGTAATAGAAGCTTGTTTTAAATCATGCTCAGTAGCAAATTTAGCCCCATTTTGATTTAAAACCCAGTTTTCAGTTCTATCACTATGGGTAAATTTACCTACCAAACGCCCTTCTTTTTCATATTTGAAAATAGGGTGATGTTTGTAAAGATAGTCAAAAAATGCATCCTCTTGAGCTACATAACCATCAAGAGTTCTAGGCCCTGAAGAAGCAAAAGCTTGCGAGCTTAAACTTATACCTAAAGCTAAACAGGCGTAGGTAGCAACCTTAGCTAATTTGTGTTTCATAACTTCCCTTTCGCGTGTTTTGTTAAAAGATAAAAATACTCTTATTTATTATCTATTAACTATTAAAGTATAATTGTGACTATTTTTTAATAAAAATTAACTTAAAATATATTTATATTTATTTTTTATTAATTTAAATAATAAAAATTATCATATAGAAAAAGAAGTTATTTGCTACATACTAAATTCTACTTATAGTCCCCACTACCTTACCCACGATTAAAAAATCGCCATTTTGATAATGTACATCTGCATAACTTAGATTAAAAGAGTGTAGATAAACCCCGCCTTTATTACTTTTAAAAATTTGTTTGATAAACAAACCATCTCTAGTATTTACTGCAAAAACCCCACCTTCTTTAAAGCTTTTACTTTTATCTACTAAGCATAAAGAATCATCTTTGATTTCAGGCTCCATGCTATCGCCTATACATGGGATGATATCACAATTGTTAGAGCCAAAAAAATCACTTAGTTTTTCATCTATAATCACTTCTGAAAAACTCACATTATCATTTAAAGCTCCACCTCCCATAGAAGCATTAACATCATAATATTTTAAAACATTATAGTTTAGATCAAGTGCTGGAGTATTGCTCTCAAGAGAATCTTCATAAAAAAATGCATTGATATTGATATTTCTTTCATTTAAAAAATGAAGTATTTGTTTATAAGGTATGGAATTTCTAAATTTCATACTATAAAAGGTATCAGGATTGATATTTAGCATTTTAGCCACATCAGAATCTTTGGCGTTTTTTATGCCTTCTTTTTGGAGTATAAATTTTAATTTATCAGTAATTTCATTCATTTGCATAAAAATCCTTTTAAATAAAAAGTATTTTAGCAAATTTACTTTTATTTTGCAAGAATTCTTTTAAATTAAAAGATATTTAGCTCCCAAATTTATGGAAGCTAAAAAATTATTTATTTACTAAGCTTTTGATGTATTGATCTACCATATATAAGCCATTGCCATTGTCGCTTATGAGTTTGATTTTATCTACTATACCTCTAAAAAGCGCTTCTTCTTCGTGCTGTTCGCTTACATACCATTGCAAGAAATTAAAAGTAGAATAATCTTTACTTGAAAGCATAAAATCTACAAGATTATTAATAGAAGCAGTGATACTTTGCTCATGCTCGAAAGTTTTTTCAAACACATCAAGCAATGATTTAAAATCACTATCAGGTTTTTTAACTTCTTTTAATTCTACTTTAGAATCAGTTTCATTTAAATAAGTGATGAGTTTTCTTGCATGATCACTTTCTTCTCTTGCATGTTCAAACAAAAACGCCCCCGCACCATCAAAGCTATGCTCATAGCACCATGAACTCATACTCAAATACAAATTTGCTGCATACATTTCTTTATTGATTTGCTCGTTTAATAAAGCCACTACTTCTTTAGAAAGCATTTTTTCTCCTTTTTTTAATAATGATTTATAATGATATATTTTAAAGTTTAATTTATACTAAATTTATATTTTATGTATAATTGCACTAAAAAATAAAGAGTAAAAAATGCAAATAAATACTTTTAAAGTTGATAAAGCTATAACAAGCAAAAATGAAGACTTGTTTGATAGAAAAAAAATTGCCATAGCGTTGGCAAGAACTATAAAATATTATAAAGATGAAGATAGTATTTCTATGGGTATTATAGGGGATTGGGGTAGTGGAAAAACTTCTTTTATAAATATGGTTTTAGAAGATTTTAAAGATGATGAAAATTTCATTATAATAAATTTCAATCCTTGGAATATCTCTACTAGAAAACAACTTAAAATTAAAATTAAAAATTTAAAAAAAATATGCTCTCATGCAAAAAATAAATTTTTTTCTAAAGTACCTCAAAAATTAGAAGACTTAGCATTATTGTTTAAAATGTCATCTTATGTGATTGCAGATCCGGTTACTTCAGTGGCAATGTCTAAAACTTCAAACGCTATCAGTGATTTTAATAAATTATTAAGTGCGGAGAAAAAAGGTTTAGATGAAATTAAAAATAAAATCAACACTGCTTTATCAAATATAGACACAAAAATCATTATAGTTATCGACGATCTTGATAGATTAGCTGATACAGATATACGAGAAATTTTTCAACTTGTTAGATCTATAGCAGATTTTAAAAACACCATGTATATTCTTGCTTATGATAATGAAATAGTCACTAAAGCCTTAGACAAAATCCAAAAAGATAAAGGCGAAAGATATATAGAAAAAATAGTGCAAGTTCCTATAGTGCTACCTAAATTAAATAAAGCTAATTTAACAGCGATTTTTATGCAAAAAATTGAACAATTTAGCTTTACTTATGAAAAAATCGATAAGAATGAATTTATAGAGAACTTAAATACAAATAATTTTGCAGGCGCTTTTGAAAATATAAGAGATATTAATAGATACTTAAATGTTTTAAAATTTGAAATGAGTGCTATAAAACAAGAGTTATATTTGTATGATTTTGCCGTGATTACTTTGTTTAAAGTTTTTGAGCCAAAATTTTATGAGTTTATTTATAATCATTTTGAAATTTTTGCTGGAACTGCTTTAGCTAGTTATGAGATTGATAGAGAAGAGCAAAAATCTATATATACTAAAATGATTGACAAACAAATAGAAAGTTTAAATAAACTAAATAAAAAAGTGATCAAAAAATTGTTGATTTCTATTTTTCCTAAAATATATGATTTACATAATAGAGATTTTTCTGATTTAAAAGATAGAAGAAAATATAAGCATAAACACAGAATAGCTTCTTTAGAATATTTTCAAGATTATTTTGTGTTAAATTTTGCAGAAAATGTTATCAGAAAAGAAACAATAGATAAAATTATAAAGGCAAATTCACACCAAGAGTATGATGATATTTTTAATGAGTATGATTTAAAAGAACTTGAAAAATTTAAACAATTACCTTTTAAAATGAGTGTTTATGCTAAAGACTTTAAAAGCAGTGAATTTATTTATTATCTTTGGGGTATTTTTGATGAAATTTATGGAGAAGTTCAGTTTTTTTACTTTGAAAAATGCAAAAGTTTCTTTGAGTTTTTTTCAAAGTTTGCAGGTAAAGAAAATATAAATACCAAAGAATTGCTTAATGCAAAATATCCACTAGATGCAAGAATGCTATTTATATATAGTTACAATTTTTCTATGAAACAAAAAGAGTATTTTTGTGAAAAAGAATTAAAAGTATTATTAGAAAAGTTACTTCAAGAAGACAATGAAAAAGTAAAAGAGAAAATAAAAGCACATATTTACACCCTTAGAATAAATAATTTTCATTACTTAAAAAACACTTTTAAAATTTTTGCACAAAATTCAAAAATATTTTTCTTGATTTTAGAAATTTTTATAGAAAAAGATGAAAATAATCAAAAATACATTAATCAAAATTTATTAAATCATATTAAACCTTATGAGTTAAAAACTATGATCGAAGAAACTTTTAAAAATCCTAGTGATGAGCAAAAAGAAATAGTTGATTTCTATAAAGACAAGTTAAGTCATTATAAATCATTAATTCAAAAATAATTGAAAAATAATATTCTTTTGCTTAAAATTGTAAGTTTATTTATTATCAAAGGTTAAAAATGCAAGAATGGTTAAAGCTAGATGAAGAAACTTTAAAAAACAAAGTGCGTGAAGCGTATTTTTCAAAATTTTCTGTAGTTGGTTCTAGTATTGATCTTATTGTCACGCAAAAACACAAAGACTTAGGCGAGATTAATTTATTTTGGGCTGAAGCTAAGCAAGGCATAAGTGATATTAAAAAATCATTTGTTCAACTCATTATGACTATAAAAAATGGGAGTTTTCATACCATGCAAACACCTGCTTTAATAGGTGCATTTGATGCTGAAAAAATCGCATTTTTACCTTATTATAAAATTCAAGAAATTTTTTATCAAAATGATAGGGTTTGGGGTGTAGCAGCTAGCAAACACACAAGCGAGCAGTTTTTAAAACTTTTAAAAGAATTAGATGAAATTTTAAACGAAGCTTTGATTTTTTACTATGAGAAAAATGATGAGGAATTAAAAAATTTCATAAAAGAAAATTTAACAAACGAAAACATAAGCAAATTTAAAATCGACAAAAACAACTTTGTAAGCATATATCATAAATGGAGCAAAAGCGTAAAAGAAAGCATAAGTATAGATTGGGATTTAGCCAAGAAAAACGGCATTATCGATGCGGACTTTTACCTAGCTGATTTACTTTCAAATGAAAATCAAACCATAGTAGAAAAGCTTTTTGCTATCTTAAATAAAGATCATTATGAATTTAATGCCAAAAAGACAGATCTAGGCTCTATCGCTACGGAAAAAACAGGCTTTAAAGATAATCAAAAAGCACATAAAGATTTTTGGGCTATTTATGAGCGTCCGCCTTTGGAGGAATTTTGGGATTATATGATAGAGCGTAGGGATTTGCTTGTAGATCAAGACATTAGAGAAAGAAAGGGAGCGTTTTTTACTCCAAGAATTTGGGTAGATAAGGCTTGTGAGTATTTATCAAAGGCTTTAGGCAAAGACTATGAAGAGAAATACTATATATGGGACTGTGCTGGTGGGACAGGAAATTTACTAGCAAATTTCACAAATGCAAAAAATATTTTTTGCTCTACCATAGATAAAGCAGATGTTGATGTGATACATGAGCGTATAAAAAATGGTGCAAATTTATTTGAAAATCATGTTTTTCAATTTGACTTTTTAAATGATGAATTTTTTGATAAAGTAGATGATAAAGGCAATGTTATTTATAAATCAAAACTACCTTTAAATTTACAAGAAATTTTAAAAGATGAAAACAAACGTAAAAAACTCATCATTTTTATAAATCCGCCTTATGTAGAAGCAGGGACTAGCTCTACTCGAAACAATACAGGTAAAAATAAAAACAAAGTAGCAAGAGAAAATAGAATTTGTGAAAAATACAAAGATATCTTAGGTAAAGCAAATAACGAACTTTTTGCACAATTTTATATAAGAATATATTGTGAGATCGATGGAGCTGTGCTAGCTACTTTTTCTACTTTAAAATATGTAAATAGTTCTAATTTTGATGATTTTAGAGAAACTTTTAAGGCTAAATTTTTAAAAGGTTTTCTAGCACCTTCTTATACTTTTGATAATGTAAAAGGAAAATTTCCTATAGGTTTTTTGATATGGGATATGAGTCAAAAAGATGAGCTTAAAAAGGTAAGGCTTGATATTTTTAATGAAAATGGAAATTTTTTAGGTAAGAAAAATTTTTATAACGATAAATGTAGTTATCTTTCAAGTTTTGGAAAAATTTCTTTTGATAAAAATAAAATTTATTTATGTCATTTTACAGCTAAAGGAAATGACTTTCAGAACCAAAATGGTGTTTTTATAGAAAATTTTGAAAAAACAAGAGCTAAGTCAGGGGGTGTTCATATTTTTGCAGAAATAAGTAATTTTCTAGAAATTTGCATATCTTATTCAGTACGCCATGCTATAAAAGCTACTTGGCTAAATGATAGAGATCAGTTTTTATACCCAAACAAAGCATATCAAAATGATAAAGAATTTCAAAGTGATTGTTTGGCTTTTATGCTTTTTCATGGACAAAATAAAATTAGTGCAAAAGAAGGTGTAAATCACTTCATACCTTTTAGTGAGAAAGAATTAGGCATTACTCAAGAAGCATTTAAGAGTGATTTTATGTATAAATTTATAAATGGCAAGATAAAAAATGATGATGTTTTGTTTGATGATACATTAGACAAGGTGGAATTTTCTAATGAAGCAAAAGAGCTTTTAAAAGCAGGCAAAGAGCTTTTTAAGTATTATCACACGCATAAAGAAAAGGCGGGGTATTTAGTAAATGCTTCTTTGTATGATATAAAAGAATTTTTTCAAGGTAGAAATGAAAAAGGCAAGATGAATATGCCTAGCAAAGCAAAAGATGAACATTATAAAATTTTACTTAGTGATTTGAATTTAGCTTTGGATATTTTGGCTAAAAAAATCGAGCCAAAAATTTATGAATATAACTTTTTGAGAGATTAACATGGCTAGCAAGCAACTTTCGCTTAAACATCTTAGCATGCCTATATTACTTGAGATGTTTTTAAGGTATTTTTCTTTGATCATTAACACCGTTATGGTTTCGCAGTATTCTAACTTTTTAGTTGGAGCTATGGGTGCGGGAAATCAAGTAGCGGATTTATTTATCATCATTTTTAGCTTTTTAAGTGTGGGTTGTAGCGTGGTGATAGCCCAAGCTTTAGGGGCTAAAGATTATACTTTGGCTAGAAAAGTTATACATCAGAGCTTGTTTTTAAACGCTTTACTTGGCTTTGTGTGCGGTAGTTTGATTTTATGGCATGGAGAGTTTTTGCTTTATCTTTTGCAAATTCCAGATGAGCTTTTAAAAGATAGTGCGATTTATTTACACATGCTTGGAATTTGCTTGTTTTTTGACGCTATGGGTATAGTTTTAGCTGCTATTGTTAGGGTGTATAACATGGCTTATTGGGTTATGTTTACTACCTTGTTGATGAATGTCGTGATATTTATAGGGAATTTTTATGTATTGCATTTTACTAAGTTAGAGCTTTTTGGAGTAGGGCTTAGTAATATCTTTGGGCGTTTGATAGCCTTTAGCATGCTTATAGCAATACTTAGTTTTAAACTCAAAATTCATCTTAAATTTAAAGAAATGATAAACCTTGAAAAAGCTGTGCTTAAAAAGATTTTAAATATCGGTGGTTTTGCAGCAGGGGAGCATTTGATATGGTTTATTCAATACACCATAGCTTTTTCTTTTGTAGCAAGTTTAGGCAAAGAAAATTTAAGTGTTCAAACGATTTATTTTCAAATTTCTTTGCTTATCATGCTAGTAGGGCAAGCCATAAGCGTGGCAAATGAAATTATCATAGGTAAATTAGTCGGTGCAAAATACTTAAATGTAGCTTATAAACATACTTGGATAGCTTTGTATTTTAGCGTGGTTGCAAGTGCTTTTGTGGCTTTGCTTAATTATGTTTTGCAAGATTTCACTATGGGTGTAGTAAAGCTTGAAGAGAGTTTAAAAGAGCTTATGATACCGCTTTTTGCGCTTTCAATTTTCTTAGAAATTTCAAGAACCTTTAATATAGTCATGGTAAATTCACTAAGAGCAACAGGCGATGCGAGGTTTCCGTTTTTAAGTGGAGTGGTGTTTATGCTTGGAGTTTCTTTACCAGTTGGTTATGTGCTTTGTTTTTATGCTGGACTTGGAATTTTGGGAGTTTGGATAGGTTTTTGTGCAGATGAGTTTTTACGCGGTATAGTCAATTCATACAGATGGAAAAGTAAAAAATGGCAAGGCAAAGCACTAGTATAAAAGGAATTTTAGAATTTAAAGAATTTCGTTTTGCTTTTGAAAAGAAAAAACTCAAATATCTAAGACTAAGGATAGATAGGGATTTAAATTTCAAGCTTAGCATACCGCTTTATTATGAGCAAAGAGATGTTTTGAGATTTTTAGAAAAAAATGAAAGCTGGATTAGAGCTAAAGAAAAAGAACTTGCTTTAAAAAGAGTAGTTTTAGCAAGCGATGAGCTTTATTTTTTAGGTAAAAAATACAAGCTAATCTTTAATGAAAATTGTAAAAAAGTTCTCATAAAAAAAGATAAAATTTTCGCAAAAAATCAAAAGAATTTAGAGCTTTTTTTAAGGCGTAGCGCTAGGGTGATTTTTGAGTATTTTATAAAAAAATGGGAATTTGCTTTCCAAAGAAAGGTGCAAAGAATTTGCATTAAGGAAATGATTTCAAGATGGGGTTCTTGCAATCATCAAAAAGGCTATATAAACTTAAATTTAAAACTCATGCAAAAGCCCATTAAAGCTATAGAATATGTGATTTTACATGAACTTACGCATTTAATCTACCCACATCATCAAAAAGAATTTTATGATTTTTTACATAAATTAATGCCTGATTATAAAGCAAGAGAAAATTTTCTAAAAAGCCTTATTTTTTAACAAAAATTTATTTTAATTTAAAAAAACATTTATTAAAATAAATTGTTTTTAAATATCTTTTAAAGGAAAAACAATGAAAAGAAGAAGTTTGTTAAAAGTAGGTGCTTTGGGTTTAGCTGCTATGCTTTTTAGCGGGGTTGCATTAAATGCAAAGTCAAACGATTTAGTTAATTTTCCAAAAGATAAGCAAAAAGCTTTATTGCTTTCAAGCTCTGGATATAAAGACACTGGGTATTTAAACCATGCTTTACCTTGGCTTAAAGAATTTGTTGAAAAAAACAATTTAAAAGGCAAAAAGGTAGCTTTCATACCTTATGCAGGTGTTAGAAAAACTTATGAGCAGTATGAAGCGCAAGTTGCTAAAGCTTTAGAAAGCTTAGGACTTCAAATAATTAGCGTACATAGAGGCAATGCTGTTGATATTGTTAAAAGTGCTGATGCGATCTTTGTAGGTGGTGGAAATACTTTTGAACTTGTAAATCAACTTTATAATAACAATCTAGTAGAATTAATCGCAAAAAGAGTAAGTGAAGGTGTGCCTTATGTTGGCTGGTCAGCAGGCTCAAATGTAGCAGGTGCAACTATGATGACAACTAATGATATGCCTATAGTTGAACCAAAATCATTCAATACTTTCAATATTTTCCCTCATCAAATCAATCCACATTTTATCTCAGGCAAACCAGTAGGGCATAATGGCGAAAGCCGTGAAGAAAGATTAGAAGAGTTTTTGATTGTTAATCCTAAAGTAGTTGTTTATGCTTTGCCTGAAGGTGTTGCATTATTACTTGATGGCAAAAAAGCAAAAGTTTTAGGTATGGATAAAAATGCTCCACTTTTAAAACTTGAAAACAAAAAAGAAATTCAAAAAATCGCTATCGGTTCTGAATTTAACTACTAAAATAACAAGCTATCTATATTTTAGATAGCTTGTTTAAGCTTTCCTTAGAATTAAAATTGTTATATTTATGCTTTTAAATTTTAATTTTAAGGTTTTAACTTGCTTTTAGAAATTACTTTTGATTATAAATCTAAAAACGATATTTTTGAATATTTGTTAGCTTATTATGCTAAAGATTATGTGTATGATTATGAGCAAAAAGATGAAAAAATCATTATTAAAGTTAAAGGCGAAAAAGATGAAATTCAAGCCTTTTGTTCTAATTTAGAAAATATCAGCCACAGTGTTTTTTTAAACAAATTTGACTTAAAAGTTATAGAAGAAGATTTTACACCTATAAAAAAAGAAAAAAACTTCACTAAAAGAAGTTTTTTAACAAGACTTAATGCAAATGCTTATACCCAAGGTGAGCTTTTAGAAAATGAATGGGGTGTGTTTGTAGCAGAAGAGTTTAAAATAGAAAATGAATTTAATAAAATCACAAAAGAAAATTTCTGCGATAATTTAAAAAAAGCCTTAGAAAAATTAAAAAATAAAGAAAAAATATACTTTAAAAATTCAAAAGGGATTTATGCTTTTGAAATTTTTAATGAAGCATTAGATGATTTTTTAATGCCAAGTGATCCAAAACATATTAATGCATTTTTTTCCTGCAATAATGAACAATTTAAAATCTTAGCAGGGGTTGAAAAACCTCTAATGAAACTTAAATTTAATGCTATCTTTAGACAAAATCATCAATTAAATCATGAGTATTTTAAAATAAAAATATACGATAATCTTTTCTTGTTTGCTTTATGTTTTGAGCTTGAAAAAGAAGGAATTAAGTTTTTAAATTTTAAAAAGTTAGAACATTTTGAGGATGATTTTGAAGTGGCTTTAATCGAAAATGAGCTAGTAGTTTGCAGAGGTTATGATTATATTTTACCTGAGTTTAAAAATTTGATTTTTCAAAAAGAAGATAAAAATTTTGCAAGAATTTCTTGTATATTGTCTGATTTTAAAGACAAAAAGCCTTTGCTTTTAGAACTTAGTAAAAAATATGATGATATTATCTTACTTGATAAAGAAATCAATCTTTTAAAACTAAATTTACCAAAAAGCTTTGATGAGTTTTATGAAACTATAAGTCAAGATGATGTTGCTAAGAGATTACTAGCTAATTATGAAAAAGAATTTATTCTTGTGCGAAAAGAACTAAAGATGGCTAATAATTTTTTTAATCTTTTTGGCATGGTAGGGATGATTTTAGAGCTTGATGAAGATGTGCAAAGTGCTGCATTAGCGCTTTTAGCTTTAGCAGATGAGAGTAAAATGGCAAAAGGTGTTAGGATAGATTTTAAGCTTAATGAGCAAAAAGAATTTGATTATACTAAGACCTTAAGAAGCGTGATGAGTTTTAAGCTTGCTGGAGTAGAAAATCAAATCATAGCCTTAGGCGTTGTTGAGAGTTTGGCGTATTTTTTAAGAGATTTATTTGATGATTTAAAGGCTAAAGAACAAGTTGATTGTGCCGTGCTTAGCGGGAGCTTGTTTGAGCATAAAAGCCTTAGTAAGAATGTATTTAAACACATACCTTTTTTTAAGTTAAGTGATGTCCCACTTTGGATATGAAATTCATATTAAAGGGCTAGTACAAGGCGTTGGCTTTCGTCCTTTTGTTTTTAATATAGCTAAAGAGCTTAATTTAAAAGGTGAAGTTTATAATAATAGCTTAGGCGTTGTTATAATCCTTGAGTGTAGCAATGATGAATTAGAAATTTTTAAAGAAAAACTTTTTGCTAATTTACCACCTTTAGCTAGGATAGATGATTTTAATTTTTCTTATAAAAAACTTCAAAAAACTTATAATGAATTTAGCATAAGTATTTCACAAGATAGTGAAAAATTTAGTCCGATTTTAAGTGATTTTGCTCTTTGTGAGGATTGCTATAATGAATTTTATGATGAAAAAAACCCGCGTTTTAAATATCCTTTCATCACTTGCACAAATTGTGGGCCAAGATTTTCTATTATAAAAAAACTCCCATATGATAGAGCTAATACGACTATGGATGAGTTTAAAATGTGTTCTTTTTGTCAAAGTGAATATGAAGATCCCGCTAATCGTCGCTTTCATGCTCAACCACTCTCATGTCCAAAATGTAAAATTACTATCTTTTTAAAAGATAAAAATCAAAATATTTTAGCCAAAAATGAAAAAGCTTTTATCTTGCTTGCAAAGCTTTTAGAAGAAGGTAAAATCATAGCTTTTAAAGGTATAGGTGGGTTTCATTTAATTTGTGATAGCACAAATGAAAATGCTATAAATGAACTTAGAATACGTAAAAATCGTCCTAAAAAACCTTTTGCTATTATGGTAAAAGATCTTAAAATGGCTCAAGAATTAGCTTTTATCAATGAAGCCGAGGCAAAACTTTTAACTTCAAATTTAAAACCCATAGTTATTTTAAATAGCAAAAATATCCATAAAAGCTTAGCGCCAGATATTAATAAAATAGGTATTATGTTAGCTTATACGGGAACGCATTTAATGCTTTTTGAACATTTTAAAAAACCTATCATTGCAACTAGTGCTAATTTAAGCTCACAAAGCATTATTTATGAAGAAACAAAACTTTTAGAGCAACTTAGTGATGTGTTTGATTTTTATCTTGATTATGATAGAGCAATACACAATTCAAGTGATGATAGCATTGCTCAAGTTATTGGTAAAGAAGCAATGTTTTTAAGGACTTCAAGGGGTCTTAATCCACTTTATATTAACACAGCAGATATTTTTAATGTAAAAGAAAATATTCTAGCTCTAGGAAGTGAATTAAAAAATGAATTTGCATGTTTTTTTAAAAATCAAATTTTCATTTCTCCTTATATAGGCGATATGAAAAGTTTAGACATACAAGAGAGATTTTTTAAAATTTTAACTTTCTTTCAAAACTCTTATAAACTAAATTTTGATCAGATTTTAAGCGATAAACACCCACAATTTAACTATGTAAAAGAATTTAAAGATTATAAAAATTTTCGTGTGCAACATCACTATGCGCATTTGTGCGCTTGTTTATTCGAACATAAAATTTACAAAAATGATGTTTTAGCCTTTGTTTTTGATGGAACAGGCTATGGGGATGATGGAAAAATTTGGGGTGGGGAGATTTTTAGAGCGAGTTTAAAAAGCTATGAAAGGCTAAATCATTTTAAAAATTTCAAACTAATCAATGCAGATATTAAAAATATCGCAAATTTAGCTTTAGCTTTGATTTTTGATTTTAATTTAGAAAGCAAAGCTAGCGAGTTTTTAGCTAAATTTTCTCAAGTAAAATTAAACAATCTTAAAAAAATTCACACTCAAAGCTCTTTATATACGAGTTCTCTTGGTAGGATTATTGATGCTTTTGGCACTTTTGCTTTTGATATACAAAAGCTTGATTATGAAGCACAAATTGGGCTTTTGATGGAAAAATATTATGATAAAAATCTTGATTATAGTTACAAATTTGACATCAAAGAAAAAGAAATTTGCTTTAAAAATGCCTTTTTGCAGGCTTTAGAAGATAAAGATAAGGTTAAAATTAGCACAGGTTTGCTTAATGGCATTGCAAATTTAATTATAGAATATTCAAAAGATTTTAAAGAAGAAGTGCTTTTGTGTGGTGGGGTATTTCAAAATAAAACCTTACTTGAAATTTTAGATCGAAAAAAATTCGCTTATAAAACTTCTTTACAATTTCCTTGCAATGATAGCTCTATTGCGCTTGGGCAACTTGTGCATTATTTATCTTTAAAAACTTAATAAAACTCATATTTTTTTAATACTTTTTTATATACAATAAAATAAAAATATAAAGGAAAGATTATGTGTAAAGATTGTGGCTGTTCTATTAATGGACATGAGCATCATCATGATCACCATCATGAAAATCCAGCTTTAAAAGATGAAAAAACTATTAATGTTATTAGTAAAATTTTATCAAAAAATGATCATCAAGCAGCTCATAATAGAGAGCATTTTAATGAGTATAATACTCTTTGTATTAATCTAATGAGTTCTCCAGGAAGCGGTAAAACAACACTTTTAGAAGAAACTATAAAAACTTTAAAAGATGATTTAAAAATAGCCGTGATTGAAGGGGATTTAGAAACTAATAATGATGCAAATCGCATTATCAAAGCAGGAGGCTTAGCTCATCAAATCACCACAGGACAAACTTGTCATTTAGATGCTTTTATGGTGCATGAAGCTTTACATCATTTTAAACTTAGTGAACTTGATATAGTATTTGTTGAAAATGTGGGAAATTTAGTATGTCCTGCAAGTTATGATTTGGGTGAGCATTTAAATGTAGTTTTACTTTCAGTAACAGAAGGTAGTGATAAGGTAGAAAAATATCCAGTGATGTTTAGAAAGGCTGATTTATTAGTCATTACTAAAGCCGATTTAGCTCAGCATTTTGACTTTGATTTTAAAGCAGCTTCTATGGCTGCTAAAAGGCTAAATCCTAAAATAGATATTATGATTTTAGATAGCAAAACAAAAACAGGATTTGATCTTTGGATAAATTATCTAAAAATGAAAAAGGAGCTTAACTAATGTGTCTTTCTATACCTTCTAAAATTTTAGAAATTGATGAGCTAAATTCAGCTATAGTAGAAACTTTAGGGGTTAAAAGAAGAGTAAGTTTGGATTTAATAAGTGAGCCTTTAAAGGTAGGTGATTATGTGCTTATACATGTAGGTTTTGCTATGGAAAAAATCGACACTCAAGCTGCACAAGAGAGTTTAAAAATTTATACTGATATAGCAGAGAAAATGCAAAATGGGCAAATTGATGAAAATGAAGGCGATATGGGGCTAAAAAATGGATTTAATTAATGATTTTAGAAATAAAGAAAGAATTTTAGCCCTAAAAGAACTTATTGCTTCTAAAATTACTAAGCCTATTAATATCATGGAAATTTGTGGTGGACATACGCATAGTATTATGAAATTTGGTTTGCCTGATTTATTGCCCAAAGAAATTAATTTTGTTCATGGCCCAGGTTGTCCTGTATGTGTTATGCCAAGAGAGCGTATTGATGTAGCTTTAAAGCTTGCAAGTATGCCAAATACTATCTTTTGTGTATTAGGCGATATGCTTAAAGTGCCAGGAAGTTATGAAAGCTTAATTGATCTTAGAGCCAAAGGAGCTGATATTAGAGCACTTTATACACCTTTGGATGTGATAGATATAGCCATAAAAAATCCTGAAAAAAATATAATCTTTTTTGCCATAGGTTTTGAGACAACTACACCTATGAGTGGGGTGATTATAGAAAAAAGTATAGCCTTAAATTTAAAAAATTTATTTTTTCATATCAATCATGTATTAGTTCCACCCGCAGTAGAAACTATCATGCAAGATAAAAATGTAATAATTGATGCCTTTTTAGGACCTTCTCATGTAAGTGTTATCACAGGATCAAACATTTATGAACCTATTGCTAAAAAATACAAAACTCCTATAGCAGTGAGTGGTTTTGAGCCAGTTGATATAATGCTTAGTGTGTTAAATATAGTAGAGCAAATGAATGCAAATACTTTTGAAGTTTATAATGAATATCACAGAGTGGTTAGCAAAGAGGGAAATTTAAAAGCTAAGGCTTTAGTGGAAAAATACTTTAAACCTTGTGATTTTGAATTTAGAGGTCTTGGAGTGATTGTAAATGGTGGGCTTTGTTTAAAAGATGAATTTGCGCACTTAGATGTTAGCAAAGTGTTTGATTGTAAAGTGCAAAGTAAAGATGAGAGTAAAGCTTGTATTTGTGGTCAAATTTTAAGAGGCTTAGCTAAGCCTTATGATTGTAAGGTGTTTGCAAAAGCTTGCACTCCAAAAAATCCTATAGGTAGCTGTATGGTTTCTAGTGAAGGAGCTTGTGCGGCTTATTATAAATACTATCAAGATAAGGCATAAAATGAAACAAATTACTCTAGCCCACGGTGGTGGTGGCGAAGAAATGAATGCTTTGATAAATGAAATTTTTTCTATTTTTGAAAATGATGTTTTAAAAGAAGCAAATGACGCTGCTATTTTAGATGATTTAGCTTTTAGCACCGATTCTTTTGTACTAAATCCTATCTTTTTAAAAGATATAAATATAGGAAAATTAGCAGTTTGCGGTAGCGTAAATGATGTATTAATGGTAGGAGCAAAACCGCTATATTTATCGCTAGCTTTGATTTTAGAAGAGGGTTTTGAGATAGAAAAGTTAAAAATTATACTAAAATCTATAAAAGAAGAATGCGATAAAGCGGGAGTAAAACTAGTTTGCGGGGATACTAAAGTTGTTCCTAAAAATAAAGGCGATGAAATATATATTAACACTTCATGTATAGGTAAAAATATACAAAAAATCAATACCAAAGACTTAAAAAGTGGTTGTAGCATCTTAGTTTCAAGGGATATTGGAGCTCATGGTTGTGCAGTTTTGATTGAAAGAAATAATTTAGAGGCAAATATCCAAAGTGATTGCAAAAGCTTAAAAGATGAAGTTTTAGCGCTTTTAAATGCAGATATTTCTATAAAAGCAATGCGTGATGCTACGCGTGGTGGGCTTAGTGCGGTTTTAAATGAATGGTCTAAATTGAGTAATTTAGAGCTTTTAATATACGAAGAAAAAATTCCAGTTTGTGACGAAGTTTTAGGGGTTTGTGAGCTTTTTGGGTATGAGCCTTATGAACTTGCAAATGAAGGAACTTTTATTATTTGTGTAGATAAAAAAGATGAGCAAAAAGTATTAGAGATTTTAAAACAATTTAATGCTAATGCAGCCATTATAGGTGAAATCACAGCTAATGAAAAAACAAGAGTGGTTTTAGAAAATGCTTATGGAGCAAAACGCATTTTAGAGGCTCCAAAAGGCGAACTTTTGCCAAGAATTTGCTAATGCATGAGTTAAGTATTACAGAATCATTACTAGAGCTTTGCGAAGAATATGCTCAAGGAAAAGTTATTGAAGAAGTGCATGTTAAAATAGGGCGCTTAAGCGGGGTTGAACCTCCACTTTTACAAAGAAGCTTTGAAACTTTTAAAGAAAATAGTCCTTTGTGTAAGAATGCTAAATTTATTATGCATATTCAAGAAGTAGTAGTTGAATGTCAAAAATGCCATTTTAGCGGAGTGCTTGAAAATAATATCTTTTGGTGCCCAAAATGCGAAGATAAAGATCTAAAAATCATAGATGGAGAAGAACTTTATCTTATGCAACTTGTTTTAAAAGAAAATGAGGATTTAGAAAATAATGACAAATAAAGAAATTATCTTAGGTGCGGGTTGTTTTTGGTGTACTCAAGCTGTGTTTGATGAAATTAAAGGCGTAGTTTATACAGAAGTAGGTTATAGCGGTGGCAAGCCAAATCCAAGTTATGAAAGCGTGATAAATGGTGATGGGAATATAGAAGTAGCTAAGATAATTTATAATGAAAAACAAATTTCATTAGAAAAAATCTTAGAAATTTTTCTCAAAATGCATGATCCAACAAGCCTAGATAAACAAGGTGTTGATGAGGGGATACAATATAGATCAGTTATTTTTTATCAAACTAATGAGGAGTTAAAAATTATTAGCAATTTTTTACAAAAAGTACAAAAATATTACACTAAAGCTATAGTTACGCAAGTTTTAAAATTAGAAAAATTTTATAAGGCTGAGGATTATCATCAAAAATATTTTAAAAATAATCCCAGCCAAGCTTATTGTAGATTTGTCATTACACCAAAGCTAGAAAAACTAGTAAATCATTCCTAGTTTTTCTTTTTAGAAATAGGGCAAACCCCAAGTGGACAAGCTTGTTTTCCACTAAGTACTCTTATAGGACAAACAGCAAAAATACTTGTTAATAAAGGAATTAAACCCAATAATCCCCACCAAGTTGAAAAATAAACTCCTAAAGAAAACGCCACTATAGCTAAAGCTATTCTTAGCACTCTTTCTAATTTACTCATAATTTCTCCTTTTTGTTGATATTATAAATAAATTTTAAAAGTATTTCTGTGATAAAGTTACAAAGAAATTAGTATTATTTTAGATCTTTCAAGTTTGATTTTACCTTCTTTTTCTAATTCTTTTAAAATTCTTGAAACGGCTTCTCTGGCGCTTCCTAAGTGATTAGCTAAAGCTTCATGGGTAATTTTTAAAGTATTGTTGCTAGCATTTTCTTTCAAAAAATCACAAATTCTAGAAGATAAAGGCATAAATAAAGCTTGTTCTAAAACTTTGATTAAGGTATTAAAACGCTTGGTGATTAAACTTAAAACATAATTATTAATTTTTGGATATTTTTCTTTTAAAATTTGAAAAGTTGAAGAGGGGATGATGGCTATACTTGTATTTTGAGTACTTTGTATAAAAACATCATAAGATATACCATCCATATTACACTCAGAGCAAATAACGCATTCGTCATTTTCTTTAAGGTGAAAAAGTGTTATTTCTTTTGCATTTGGGGTTAAAATAAAAGCTCTAAGCTCACCTTTTAAAATTTTTATAAATCCTAAACATTTATCATTGACCTTAAAGTCTTTTTCGATGTTTATTATTTGTAAGTGCTCTTGTATAAGTTTGAGATCTTGTTTTTCTATTTCAAAACGAGAAAGAAAATTTTCCATGTTTTTAAATTTTAAAAGCCTATAAAAGGCTTTTAAATTTTAGTGGCAACCACAACCACCACATCCACAACTTTGACCAAAGAAGCTTTCTAAAGCTTGCATATTTGGAAGCTCTGTTACTTCATTTACCAATTCTTTATAAGCAACCACACCATCTTTAACTACAAACACTGCTCTAGCTAAAATTCCCTCAAGTGGACCATCAGCCATTAAAACACCATATTTTTCACCAAATTCTTTAGAAACAAAATCACTTGCAACAGTTAAATTATCTATACCTTCAGTTGAGCAAAAACGACCCATAGCAAATGGTAAGTCCATGCTAACTACGATTACTTCTACACCGCTTGCTGCTGCTTTTTTATTAAATTCTCTAGCTTCAGTTGCACATACTGGAGTATCAAGGCTTGGCACGCTGATAATAATTTGAGTTTTGCCTTTTGGGGCAATTTCAACACCTGAAAGATCTTTAGCTTTTAAGGTGATATTTGGAGCCATATCGCCAACTTGGATGTTGTTTCCTTTTAGATTTACTTTATTTCCTTTGAATAATACACTATTCATTTTTTCTCCTTGAATGATTTTTATTAATCATAATATAAAAAGATTAATAAAGTCTTATTTTTGTTCTTCTTTGCACATACCTGCTTCGATTAGAAAACACGAGGGTTGATAATTGCTTTTTTTAATCTTGTCATATTTTGCATAGCTTAAGTATAAAGTATCCTTAGCTCTAGTTACAGCTACATAAAAAAGCCTTCTTTCTTCTTCTAAACTTCCACCCATGCTCATGAGTTTTTGATTAGGAAATCTTCCTTGTGCAAGATCAATTACAAATACAAGCTCAAACTCAAGCCCCTTACTAGCATGTATACTTAAAAGATTAACCCCACTACCACTACTCATTTCACTAGCACCAAGAGTAAGAAAATTATAATATTTATAATTATCACTGTAATTTTTAGCAAGTTCTTTTAATACAAACATTTTTGCATTGATTTTTTCTAAAATTTCATTTTTTTTATTTAAATCAACATTGGAGTTTTTATTAGTCGCTCTTTTGGTTGCTAAAATATCACAAATTTCTTTAAAATAATCATTTTCTAAGATCAAATTTACAAGCTGAGTTGAAACCTTACACTCGCTTGCTTTTTTAATAAAAAGATAAATTTTTTCAAGATTTTTCGCACAAAGCTCGTTGATTTTAGGAAGGCTTAAAATAGGGTGGGTGTTAAATTCACTTTTTAGATTAAATCTTGAAGGCGAGGCTAGCTCCTCAATATCATCAAAAAGTCCTAGTTGGTAACTTTGTTTTTTGTATTTTTTTAAACTCACACTATTATCAGGATTTAAAAAACCTTTAATCAAACTAGAATGTCCCAGTTTTAATAGAGCGTCAAAAATATCTTTTGCTAAAACCCCGCCAACTCCTTTGGTATATTCAAGTAAGTGTATAAAAGCCATGATATCTTTTGGATTAAGCACGATTGCAAGCATAGAGCAAAAGTTTTTAACTTCCAAGCTTTCAAAAAAACTTCCCCCGCCTTTTCTTTTGCTTGCTATACCAAGTTCTCTCAAGGCAACTTCTACTCCATCTGCACTAGAATTGTTTCTAAAAATAACAGCGATTTCATCAAGATTAACTCCACTTTGTAAGATTATTTTTGCTATGGTAGAGTATTGATCAAATAATTCATTGAAAGTTAGCAAACTTGGTGCTTTAAAATCTCCTTCTCTAGTTACAATCAATTCTTTAGGATATAATCTTTCATTGTTTAAAATTACCTTATTAGCCAGCGCAAGTATATTTTTACTAGAACGATAGTTTTTATTTAAAGTAAAAATATTTGCATCGATAAATCTATCTTTAAAACTTCCTATAATAGAAATATCAGCCCCATTAAAAGCATAAATACTTTGGTCATAATCCCCCACACAAAATAAACTTTTACTTTTAAAAGCATCAATTAATGAACCTTGTAAAGTATTAGTATCTTGGTACTCATCTACCAAAATCTCATCAAATTCAAAATGATGTGAAGCTAAAACATGTTTTAATTTGATCAATAAATCATTAAAATCCACATAATTAAAACGTGCTTTTTCTTCTTCGTATTCTTTTAAAATATCTTCATAAATTTCAGCATAAACAGCTTGTTCATCATAATTTTGACAAAACCAATTATAAAATTCATCTAAATTTGCATTAGTATTTTGAAATAAAGAATACACATCATACAAATAACTTGGCATATAAGGTTTAGTGTCGCTTAAATGATGAAAAGTGCGTTTTTCAAAAATGGAACGTAAAAGAATTTTAAGCTCACTAGCAGGTTTTAAAATAATATCATGATTTAACTCTTTAAGTAGGGAATAAGCAGTGCTATGAAAGGTTCCTGCTGTGATTTTTGAAGTAATACTTTTATCAAAATACCTGCCAAGTCTTTCTATCATTTCCTTACTAGCTTTGTTTGTAAAGGTTAAAAGCATAATTTTTTCAGGCTTTATACCATTTTGAAGTAAAAAGGCTATTCTTGCAACTATGGTTGAAGTTTTACCTGTGCCTGCACTTGCTATGATTAGATTGTGCCCAAAAGGAGCACTAGCAGCTTTGTATTGTTCTTCATTTAAATGCGATAAGGGCATGAGCTTCCTAGTTTAAAATTATATTTTGCATATCATTAAAATAAAAATGATTAATACCATCTTTATATTCATAATAAAGCGTAAGTTTATGAGAATCTAAAATAGTCTTAACAATATATAATCCAAGTCCAAAACTATCTTTGTTTTTCTTTCCTTGCGTAAAGGCTTGAGTGTAGTATTTCAAGTCTTTATCTAAGGCTTTTCCTTTGTTTTTAAAGCAAAGATATTCTTTAGTTATTTCTATGGTAACACAATTTTCATCAGAGTATTTTGTTGCATTATCTATCATATTTTTCATTGCAGTGGTAAAAAGTTTAAAATCCACATTAACACTAAAGCTTTCTTTGATACTAATTTTTACTTTTTCATCATCACTCATAGCTATATCTTTAGCTTCATCTAAAAGATCTAAGATATTGTATTTTTTTAAATTAATTAAACCAGCACCTGAAGTAATTTGTTCAATGGCTGCAAATTCATTAATCAAAATTTCCAAACGATTAAAAGCACCTACTAATCTTTCTTTATATTTGCTATCTTCAAGCATTTCTAAAGTAATTAAACCTTTAGTGATAGGAGTTTTTAACTCATGCATAATATTTCTTAAGAAAAATTGCCTTGAAGTGTTTAGTTTTTGAATTCTCAAAATAGACTCATAAAAGGCTGTTGCTACTTGAGAAATTTCATCATTGCCTTTACTGACATTTTGAATTTCATTGAGTTTGTTTTCGCCAAATTTATCTATTTGTCTTTTTAAAGCTCTAAGTGGTTTTAATTTTCTAATGATAAAAATATATAAAATCAATAAAACCATTACCACTATACTAGCAATAAGCTTAATCACAAAATAACGATAACCTTGATATTCTAAATCTTTGTACAAATAAAGCTTACCATCAAAAATGATTTTTAAATACACATTATCTTCTAAAGTAATGATTTCAACCACACCTGTGCTAGTTTGAGCGCGTGCTATGGTTTCAGCCTTATAGATGATTTTTCTTATAGAAGATGGGGTTGTTAATTCTATCATTTTGTAATTTTTTGTTTGCTCATAAAATTCTTTTTCACTAATTACATGATTAAAATACAATAATCTTGCATTAGCTATAAAAGAATATTTCGCATTAAGCTCATTAGTGTAATTTTGCTGATCATATTTTATAAGCCATAAAAATGCCAAAATTACACTAACACTAGCAAGTAAAAAAACAAAGGTTATAGTATAAAAAATTGATGATTTATTCATTGAGTTAATTTATATCCTATACCTCTAATTGAATGAATATATTTTGGAGTTTTAGGATCATCTCCGATTTTTTGTCTGATTCTGCTAATGATTACATCTATACTTTTATTGCTAGAATCTTCACTAATAGAACTACAATTATATACAAGTTCTTCACGACTCACCACTCCACCTTCTTTTTTAATTAAATAACTCAAAATATCAAATTCAGCATTAGTAAAGCTAATTTCTTGATCTTTCATAGTGATAGTATGTTTGTATTTATCATATACAAGATCTTTTTTAACTTGAGTTTGAGCGGTTTTGGTGTTTGAAATTCTTCTTAAATGACTTTTAATCCTTGCTTGAAGCTCTTGAGGATTATATGGTTTTGGCAAATAATCATCAGCACCCAAATCAAGCGCAGCAACCTTATCGCTAATATCATGTCTTGCACTTGAAATGATAATAGGTGTATCATATTTTTTACGAATTTCCTCGCATACTTCAAGTCCATCAAGCCCAGGCAAGCTTAAATCCAAAATGATTAAGTCATAAGGATTTAAAGCAAGTCTTGAAAGACCTATATAAGGTTCATGAGCAATATCTACCTTCATATCAAATTGCTCTAAATATTCAGCTATAATCTCAGCTAATTCTAAATCATCTTCTATCATTAAAATATTTGTCATTTTTTTCCTTTCTTAAAAAAGTAAAGCTCTAACCATACCGCCTCTATTAATCCAAATTTTAACATATTCTTTGCCTTTATTTAATTCTAAAGCCTTAGATAATTCTTTAAAATTTGAAACTTCGTATTGATCAATACCTATGATAATATCACCTTGCTCAAAACCTATTTTTTCTGCTTTTGATTTTGGAGTAACTTCGGTAATTAAAATACCACTAATATTTTCAGGTATGCGGTATTGTTGTTTATTTTTAGAATCAAGCTCTACTAATTTTAAACCATCAATATAACCTTTTTCATATTGTAGCGATTTTTCATCTGTTTTTAGCATAAATTTAGCTGTTTTAACTTTATTATCTCTTTCATAAGTTACTTCTATAGCTTGTTTTGGATCAATACTTCCTATATAATTTTTTAAATCCATAGGGCTTTTAATCACAGTTTTATCTACTTTTATAATCAAATCTCCTCTTTTTAATCCCGCATTATAAGCTGCTGAATCTTTTTGAACTTCTGTTATTAAAGCTCCTTCTTGATTAGTATAAGCTTTTTTAATATCTTGAGTTAAAGCTCCTATAACTACGCCTAAATATCCTCTTTCAATTTTTCCATGTTCAATGAGTTTTTGTGCAATAGATTTTGCCATATTAGAAGGGATTGCAAAGCCTATACCATTATTTCCTCCACTTCTTGAAAGTATGGCTGAATTTATCCCAACTAGAGCCCCTCTACTATCTACCAAAGCCCCACCTGAATTTCCAGGATTAATTGAAGCATCCGTTTGAATAAAATTTTCATATTGATTTAAACCTATATTATTTTTATTTAAAGCTGAGATAATCCCACTTGTAACACTACTTCCAACACCAAAAGGATTACCCAAGGCAAATACTACATCACCTTCTAATAATTTATCTGAATCAGCAAAAACTACTGCGGGTAAGTTTTTTGCTTCTATTTTTATCACCGCTAAATCTGTTTTAGGATCAGCTCCGATTAATTTAGCTTTATATTCAGTGCTAGAATCAGGTAAATTTACAGTAATTTTTTCAGCATCTTCTATAACATGATTATTTGTTATAATATAACCATCGCTTGAAATAATTACACCAGATCCAAGCGAACTTACTACTTCTTTTTTATTTTTTTTACTTTTTGGAGCTTGTGGAAAATCAAAACCAAAAAATTGTTTAAAATAAGGATCATTGAAAAAATCATCAATCCCAAAGGAATTACTTTGAACGGTTTTAGAGGTTGAGATATTCACAACTGAATTTTTAACTTTTTGTATAGAATCATGATAAGAAAGTATAGTATTTTGATTATCAGTTGGTAAAGATCTTTTTACATTATCATCTGCTTGTTTAAAATCAATACTAGCACTAAAAAGACTAGTTGCTAATGCCAAAGAAAGAACCATAGTTTTTTTCATGTATTATCCTTTGTAAAATCAATTTACACAAGTATAAAATTTTATTTTTACGCAATTGTAAATAAAACCTTTAGTTTTAAAACTTATAAAAGTTGATTGACTAAGACTAAAGTTTATGGTATAATCTTATAAAAAATAAGGAATAAAAATGAGTAATAGTTTATATGAGACACTAGGTGTTTCACAAAATGCTAGCGCAGATGAAATAAAAAAAGCTTATAGAAAATTAGCAAGACAATACCACCCAGATATCAATAAAGAAGCAGGTGCTGAGGAAAAATTTAAAGAAATTAACGCCGCTTATGAAATTTTAAGTGATGAGAAAAAAAGAGCTCAATATGATAGATATGGTGATTCTATGTTTGGTGGGCAAAGTTTTCATGATTTTTCAAGAAATGCGGGCGGAGCTGATATTAATGATATTTTAAATAATATTTTTGGCGGTGGCTTTGGAGGTTTTGGTAGAGGTTTTAGTTCTAGCAATAATTTTAGAAGTGGTTTTGGGGGTTTTGGTGGCTTTGAAGAGGATCTGGATTTGCAAGCAAGTGTTAAAATTCCTTTTGAAAAAGGAATTTTAGGTGGTGAACACACAATAAATATCAACAACGAACAAGTTAAAATCAAAATTCCACATGGTATAAAAGATGGCGAAAAGTTACGCATACGAGGTAAGGGAAAAAGCTTTCAAGGACAAAAAGGAGATTTGATTTTAAAGGTAGAGCTTGAAAAAAGTGATGAATATGAAAGAGAAGATGATGATTTATACAAAAAGGTTGAAATTAGTTTAAAAACAGCACTCTTTGGAGATAAAATCAGCGTACATACTCCAAGAAAAGAAGTTAAAATCACCATACCACCAAATTCAAAAAACAATCAAAAAATCAGACTTAAAGGCTATGGGGTGCAAAATAGAAAAACAGACCTTTATGGAGATATGTATTTAATTTTAAATGTAAAAATACCTGATATTAATAGCCTTGATCCTGAATTTGTAAAAATTTTAGAAGAAAAATTACCTTAAAAGGAGTATGCAATGGAGCATAGTTATGATGAACCGGTGTATCTTATAAGTGTTGTTGCAAAGGTTTTAAGCATACACCCACAAACTTTAAGACAATATGAAAAAGAAGGTTTGGTTGAACCAAGTAGAACCGATGGTAAAATGAGACTTTATTCTCAAAAAGATATAGATAGAATCAAAATGATTTTACGCTTAACAAGAGATCTTGGAGTTAATTTAGCTGGTGTTGATGTGATTTTAAAGCTAAAAACAAAAATTGATGAGTTTGAAAATACCATTGAAGAATTGAGATTAGAGCTTGATAGAAGAGATAATCCTTCAAAATCAAGAGCAGTAGTAAAACACAGAAGCAATTTTGACTTAATTTTTTTAGAAAAAATAAAATAATAAAACATTACAAAAGGTTGGTGAGTGGATGCTTTTATAACTTTATTTTTAACTGCAGTAGCAGTTGCTGTCGTACTTAATGTTATACTTAAAAAATTTGGAATTCCAACCATTATAGGCTATATAGCCACAGGTTTGTTTGTGCGTGAATTTTATGGTTTTAGCACCAATGAAATCATTATCCATGTGGCTGAGTTTGGTATAGTTTTTTTAATGTTTACCATAGGGCTTGAATTTTCATTTAAACACCTTTTAGCAATGAAAAAAGAAGTGTTTTTAAATGGAAGTTTACAAATGCTAACTTGTGGCTTGGTTTGTACTTTGCTTGTAACTTATATTTTAGGTATAGCAAATCATATAGCAATGATAGCAGGTTTTGCCCTAGCTTTATCTTCTACAGCTATAGTTTTAAAAATACTTAATGATAGTGGCGATATCAATGAAGAATATGGCCGAAAAGCTTTGGGAATTTTGCTTTTTCAAGATATTGCTGTGATACCACTACTATTAATGATTGATATATTTAGCTCTCAAAACGCTGATATTTCAAAGCTTTTATTTACAACCTTAGTCAGTGCTGTGATTTTACTTGTTTTGCTTTATTTTATAGGCAAATACCTTTTTACTTATGTTTTAAAATTTATCATTAAGACCAATGCAAATGAAATTTTCATCGCTACCATACTTTTTACCGTAATAGGAGCAAGCTTTTTAGCACATTCTTTTGGTTTTTCTTACTCGCTTGGAGCATTCATAGCTGGAGCTTTGATAGCTGAAACTAAATATAAACATAAAATAGAAGCAGATTTGGTTCCTTTTAGGGATTTACTTTTAGGGTTTTTCTTTATCAGTGTTGGCTTGCAAATTGATTTTCATATAGTTTTTGAAAATTGGTTTTTGATTTTTGTTTTTGTAAACTTGGTGTTATTGATAAAATTTGTAGTAATTTATGGTCTTTTAATCCTTTATACGAGAAAAAGAGTAGCTTTAAAAACTGCTTTGAGTATTTCTCAAATTGGAGAATTTGCTCTAGCGGTGTTTTCACTAATGCAAGTAAATTCGCTTATAGATGAAAAAACAGCACAAATTTTTATTATAGTTTCTATCATCACTATGGTTGCAACACCTTTTATTTTAAATAATCTTAGAAAAATAGCCAACGCAGCCGAAGGTGAGCAAAATGATATGGCTAAATTTTATCTATGTGATCAAAAAATGAAAGATCATTTTATCATTTTTGGTTATACAAGATTGGGTCAAGAAGTAGTGCAAAAGATCAAAAAAACAGGTATTCCATATCTAGTTTTAGAAAGTGATTTAAATTTAGTTGAGCTTGGGCGTAGCAGAAATGAGAATGTTTTTTTTGCTAGTGTAGCGCAAGTAGAAACATTAAAGGTAGCTAATATAGAAGAATGCTCAGTTGCTATTATAACCATAAGCAATGAAGCTAAACTTGATATGCTCTATCAAGTGCTTTCTAATTTCAATAAACCCATACAAACGGTTTTAAAAACAAGTGGTACAGGTGCTAAGATCATTTTCCCACACACTGATAAACATTTACACATTGTAGATGCTGAAGCTTCAATAGCTAGAAATTTAGTACAAGAAGCATTACAATGTAGAATCAATACAAGTGCAGCAGAATGAAAAATGATGAAAAAGCTTTAAGAGTTAAATATGTAAGAGCTTTGGAAAAATTTACCAACTCTGCTGTGAATGCTTTAAAAAGGGAAGATTTTGATTTAACACTTTTTAGAGAAAGAATGCAAAAAAATGCTAAAATCTTTGAAAAAGTTCAAGCGGTGTTTTTGGATTCTACTTATACTAAAGCTTTAGAGCTTTTTGTAAATGAGTGTTTAGATGAAAGTTTAGACCAAAAAACCTTAGCTTCAAAAGCTAATGCTTTGTATAAGCTAAAAAATAATCAAAGTTATAAAAAAGACAAACATAAAATTAAATTTAAGGATGAATATTGATAAATGTAATTTTTGATATGGATGGCACGCTTATAGATAGTGCTAATGCCATAGTATGTGCGGTAAATGAGATAAGAGTGGATTTAAATTTAGAACCTTTAAAAAGAGAGTTTATTTTAGATACTATCAATACTCCTGGGCAAAATTATGCTAAGATTTTTTATGGGGTTGATACTTACTCACATACTAGTTTTAAAGAAGGTTATGAAAAATATTTTATTAAGCATTATGATCAAAGTGTGGTACTTTTTGATGGTGTGCTTGAGGTTTTGGAATTTTGTAAAAAAAACGATTGTTATCTGGCTATAGCTACTAATGCACCTCAAGAAAGCTTGGTGCCTATTTTAAAAAAACAAAACATTCTTTCATATTTTGATAAAATACTAGGTGTTAGTTATGGTATAGAAGCTAAGCCTGATCCTATGATGCTAAGATTAATCGCAGATGAAGCAAAATATGAAAAAAGTATTTTTATAGGCGATAGTTTAAAAGACAGACTTTGTGCTAAAAATGCTAAGATGGATTATATACATATTTCTTGGCAAAAAGAAACTAAAGACTTAGATGAAGTTAACGATAAAACTACTTTAATAGAAAAAATTCAAACTCACATGAAAGGTTAAAAAATGGATATTTTTGATGAAATGTTTGCAAAAAGCCCTAAAGAAAAATTTATCGAAACAATAAAATATGCAAATTTAGGTGCATTGGAAAATGTTTTAGAAAAATTATTAGCCGATCATATCGCTATGATAGAGCTTTTAGAAAAAAATAATTTAAATGAAAGCGATGTAGCGCAATTTCAAATGGAAAATTCACTCTTAATAGATGAGAGAAAAAATGATTTTTACATAGGCTTAAGTGCTGAAATTTTAGGGCATGAGGGTTGATTTTGCGTTTACTTTTATCTTTATTTTTGATGTTTAACTTTTTAAAGGCTGAAGTATTTTTTGATTATACTTATAAATTTACCCTAAGTAAAGATGAAAAAGCAAGTGTAAAAATAAAAGAAATTGACTATCCTGATGAGATTTATTATTTTGACTTCTCATGGACTTTATTTGATCAAACTAATATCATTGTTCATTCAAAGTATAAAAAATACCCTAGACAATTTGTGATGTCTTTAAGAAGAAATTTAAACTGGGTTGATCAAACCTTAGTGCCTGATTATAAAAATCCTCATATAGATAGAGCAAGATTGATACTTGAATTTAGTGATTTTAAAAAAGGTGAGGCTATTTTTACTGTGTATATAGAAGATAGAGATAAGAAATTAGAAGTAGAATTTTTAGACCCTAGAAAAGCCACTCTTAATCAAAACTAAAGTAAAATTTAATAAAATATAATTATAAGAAAACTAAGGAAAGCATAGTGCAAAAGATCGATCAGTATATGCATGAATTTTTATCTGAATTAAATTATGAGCCTATTTTAACCATGAGTTCAAAACTTCAAGGTGGTAAAAAATTACGCTCAAAACTACTTTTAAAAATAGCTGGGGAAAGTGATATTAGCTATAAAATCTGTGCTATTATAGAGTTAATTCATGCTGCAAGCTTATTGCACGATGATGTGATTGATGAAGCAAAATTAAGAAGAGGTGTAAAGTCTATCAATGCACAATTTGGAGCTAAAAATGCTATCATGCTTGGAGATATTTTATACTCAAAAGCCTTCTATGAACTTTCTTTGATTGATTTAAAATTAGCAAAAATTATCTCTAATGCTGTTGTAATGCTTTCTGTTGGTGAATTAATGGATGTAAATTTAAGCGAAACTTTCAATACTGATAAAAATGCTTATTTACAAATGATATATAACAAAACAGCCATTTTAATCGAAGCTAGCGCAAGGTGTGGGGCAATACTTGCTAATTTAAATGAAGATGATTTTGCAGAATATGGTAAAAATTTAGGTTTAGCTTTTCAAATTGTAGATGATATTTTAGATATCAAAGGTGATGAGCAAACTTTAGGTAAACCTGCTATGAATGATTTTAAAGAAGGTAAAACCACTCTTGCTTATATGTATTTAAGTGAAAAATTAAATCCACAAGATCAAGAAATACTTAAGTCTTATTACAAGAAAGATTTAAGTGTGAATGAGCTTGCCTGGATTAAAAGTAAAATACAAGAGCATGAAATTTTTAATCAAGTTGGCCAAGAACTAAACACTTATGCAAATAATGCACTAAAAGCTATAAAAAAATACAATATAAAAGATTTAGAAGATATTATTAAAAGCATGATAGAAAGGGAATTTTAATGCATTATTACTGCATCAGTTTTACACATAAAAATACAGATATTGCTACTAGAGAAAAACTTTCCTTTTCTAATGAAGATAAAAAAAGAGAATTACTAAAGCTAATCCATACTAATAATAAAATTTTAGAAAGCTTAGTGCTTAGTACTTGCAACAGGGTTGAAATTTTTCTTTTTGTTGGGGATGTTGAAAGCATTAATGAGCATATTTTAAAAACACTTAGTTTGCTTTGTGGGGTTGATAGAGAAAATTTAAGCACCAAGGCTGATTTTTACGAAGATAGCGGAGCCATCCATCATTTATTTTCTGTGGCAAGTTCGCTTGATAGCTTGGTTATTGGTGAAACACAAATTGCTGGACAATTAAAAGATGCTTATAAATTTGCTCTGCAAGAGCAAAGATGTGGTGTGCATATAACTAGAGCAGTTCATTATGCTTTTAAATGTGCGGCAAATGTTAGAAATCAAACTGAAATTTCTAAAAATCCTATTTCGGTTGCTTCAGTGGCGGTGGCAAAAGCTAAAGAACTTGTAAATTTAGAAAATAAAACTGCTGTTGTAGTAGGTGCAGGGGAAATGAGCGAACTAGCCTGTAAGCATTTACTAAATGCCAAGGCTAAAGTATTGATATTAAATAGAGATATACAAAACGCCCAAAAGCTTTGCGAGGATTTAGGTGAAAATGCAAGCTATGAAAGTATTGCAAATTTAAAAGAAGTACTAAATCAATATGAGATATTTTTTAGCGCCACAAACGCTCCACATGCTATCATAACCAATGATTTATTAGAAGAAAAAGATTATAAAAGATATTTTTTTGATATAGCAGTGCCTAGGGATATTGATGTAAAAGCAAATGAAAAAAATATAGTTTATGCTGTTGATGATTTAGAAGAAGTTGTAAGAAAAAATTTAACTCTAAGAGAACACCAAGCCCAAATTGCTTATTCCATAGTAGGTACTATGACAAATGAGTTTTTTCAACATCTAAGCAAACTAGCAACCTTGCCTTTAGTTAAGCAATTACGTTTACAAGCTGATGAAATCGCTAAAGAACAATTACAAAAGGCTATAGATAAAGGATATTTAAAGCACTCAAACCATGAAGAAGCAAGAAAGCTTATAAGACAAGTAATGAATGCATTTTTACATCATCCTAGCGTAAATTTAAAAAAACTAAGCGGAACTATGCAAAATGATTCAGTAATTAATGCTATGCGTTATGTGTTTGATTTAAAAAATGAAAATATGGAGGGTTTAAACCTTTATAAATGTGAATTTAATTTGGAGAATAATCATGAAATTTAGTAAATTTTATGCCATAAGCACAAAAGAAAATCCAAAAGATGCTACTTTACCAAGTCATATATTTTTAGTTAAAGGTGCCTTTGTAGAACAAATTGGAAGTGGCTTGTATAATTTTTTACCTTTAGGAAAAAGAGTTTTAGATAAGATTAAAAATATCATCAAAGAAGAAATGGATAAAGCAGGGGCTTTAGAAGTAAATTTAAGTTTTAATACTCCAGCCGAACTTTGGAAAGAAAGTGGGAGATTTAATGTTTTTGGTAAAGAGCTTTTACGCTTTAAAGATAGAAAAGAAAATGATTTTGTTTTAGGGCCAACCCATGAAGAAGCTATGGTAGCTTTAGTAAGAAATAAAATAAATTCTTACAAACAACTTCCTTTGCATTTGTATCAAATAGGACTTAAATTTAGAGATGAAGCTAGACCTAGATTTGGACTTTTAAGATGTAGGGAATTTTTAATGAAAGATGGCTATAGCTTTCATGCTAGCGAAGCTGATTTAGATAAAGAATTTAATCTTATGCATGAAACTTATAGTAAAATTCTTACAAGATTAGGGCTTGAATTTAGAGCTGTTGAAGCTGATAGCGGGGCTATTGGTGGAAGCGGTTCAAAAGAATTTATGGTTTTGGCTAAAAATGGCGAGGATGATATATTATTATGTGAACATTGTGATTATGCTGCAAATATTGAAGCAGCAAAAAGAGCTAAAAAAAGTTGTGAAGATGAAAGGCCAGAAGCTGACTTTGCTACACAATTTCACACTCCAAATGTAAAAACTATAGAAGAATTAGCGGAATTTTTTAAAATTAACCCTTACTATACTATTAAAGCTATTGCTAAAAAAGCTATTTATGAAAATGAAGAAAAAATTGTAGTATTTTTTATACGCGGTGATGATGAATTACAAGAAGTTAAAGCACTAAATGCAGCAAATGCACTAGAATTAGTTGATGCAAGTGAAGAAGAATTAGAAAAAGCAGGTTTGGTGCCAGGATTTATCGGCTTTGTAGGATTAAATGGCGTTGATTTTTATATTGATCATGAGCTTGAAAATGAAACAAATATGATTATTGGTGCAAATAAAAAAGATTATCATTTAGTCGGAATCAATGTTGTAAATTTAAATAAAGAACGCTTTAAAGATCTTGCCGCAGTTAAAGAGCATGATCTTTGTCCAAAATGTCAGCACAAGCTTAAGCAAAGCAAAGGTATTGAAGTAGGGCATATTTTTAAACTTGGAAATAAATACTCAAAAGCAATGAATGCAAGCTATTTAGATGAAAATGGTAAAGCTCAATTTTTCACTATGGGTTGTTATGGTATGGGAGTGAGCCGTTTAGTAGCTGTTGCCATAGAAGCAAGTCATGATGAAAAAGGTTGTATTTGGAATAAAACTCTAGCTCCTTTTGTTTTGGATATTATCGTTTCTAATATAAAAGACACAAAAGCTATGGAATTTGCTGAACAAATTTACACTCATTTTAGTGATAAAGAGATTTTATTTGATGATAGAAATGAGCGTTTTGGTGTAAAGATTAATGATTTTGAATTAATGGGCTTTCCTTATGCTTTAGTTGTAGGCAAGGGCTTAGAAAATGATGAAGTAGAGTTGATCCATAGAAATACCTTAGAAAAACAAGTTTTGAAAACCCAAGAAGTAATTTCACACTTAGAGAAAATTCTATGATAGTAAAAACAAATTTAAGTGCATTTTTGATTTTAGAATTATTCGCTAGTATTTTATTTATAACCTTTTTTGGCTTTTTAAATTTTTTTATGATAGTTTTTGCAAGTATGTTTTTAGGTGCAATGTTTTTAGCAAAGACTTGGACAAATCTCATCACTATGCAAAATACCAATACAAATTTATTTGGTATGGTTAAATTATTTTCTTTAACCATAGTAGGAATTTTGCTTTTAATACCAGGAATTTTAAGTACATTTTTAGGAATTTTACTCTTATTTTTCATGATGATATTAAAATTATTTACAAAACAAAAAAGAAAATATCATCAAACAAATAATGAAGAAGAAATTATAGATGTAGAAATCATACAGGAGCATAAAAAATGCAATTAATCATCGCAACAAGAAAAAGCCAACTTGCATTATGGCAAAGCGAATATATAAAAAATAAATTATCACAGACACATCCTGAATTAGAAATTTCTTTAGAGGGTTTTAAAACTAAAGGTGATGTTTTACTTGATTCACCTTTGGCTAAAATAGGCGGAAAAGGACTTTTTACAAAAGAACTTGAAGAAAGTATATTAAGAGGCGATTCGCATTTAGCTGTGCATAGCTTAAAAGATGTGCCGAGCTTCTTTCCTGATGGCTTAGTTTTAGCTGCTATTTCAAAAAGAGAAGTGGTAAATGATGCTTTTTTAAGTGAGTATTATGAGAGTTTAAATGCTCTTCCAAAAGGTGCAAAAGTAGGCACTACAAGCCTTAGAAGAAGAATGCAACTTTTAGCGTTAAGGCCTGATTTAAACATCATTTCTCTAAGAGGTAATATCAACTCGCGCTTAGAAAAACTTAAAGCTAAAGAATTTGACGCTATTATTTTGGCTTTAGCTGGTATTAAACGCTTAGGTTTAGATAAAGAAATAAAATACATTAGAGCTTTTGAGCTTGATGAGATGATACCCGCAGCTTCCCAAGGAGCTTTAGGTATAGAAAGCATTGATGATAAACAAATTTTAAAATACCTTGAATGCTTAAATGATGAAAATGCCTTTATAGAAACCCATATAGAAAGAGATTTTATAAAAACTCTAGAAGGTGGCTGCCAAGTACCTATAGGTATTAATGCAAAAATCATTGATGAAAAAATAGAAATTCGCGCCATAGTAGGCTTACCTGATGCAAGTAAAATTCTCAAAGAAAAAAGAATGATTGATAAGCAAGATTACGCAAAAGCGGGCGAGCTTTTAGCTAAAGAAATGATAGCAAAAGGTGCAAAAGAAATTTTAAAAGAAGCAGAGAGTATGATATAAATGCAAAAATTCATAGATCTTTTAGAAAAAAATAATTTATTAAAAACCATTCATGAACCCGTTGATGTTGATCTTGAAATGGCACATTTAGCTTATATAGAAGTTAAAAAAGAAGATTCTAAAGCTTTGCTTTTTACTAATGCAGTCAAAAATGGTAAAAAATACGATTATCCTGTTCTTTTAAATACTTTTTGTAATGAAAAAGCTTTAAAATTAGCATTTGAAAAAGACTATGAAGATGTAGCTAAAGAAATTAGTTCTTTACTTAAAATGCATATACCACAAAGCTTTGGCGCAAAATTAAATTTTTTCAAAACCTTACTTGATTTAAAAAATATCCCACCAAAACGCATTAAAAAAGATGGAGAATTTAACTACAAAAGTTTAAATTCATTATATGATATGCCTATTTTAAAAACTTGGGAAAAAGATGCTGCGCCTTTTATCACCATGGGACAAGTTTATACTCAAAGTATAGATGGAAAGCAAAATAATCTTGGAATGTATCGTTTGCAAGTAGTTGATGAAAAAACCTTGCTTATGCATTGGCAAATTCACAAAGATGCGAGCCATTTTTTCCATGAGTATAAAAAAGCAAATCAAAAAATGCCAGTAAGCATAGCCATAGGTGGAGATCCTTTATATATTTGGTGTGCTCAAGCGCCTTTGCCAAAAGGAATTTTTGAACTTTTACTTTATGGTTTTATCAAGAAAAAACCTGCCATTTTGGCAAAATGTAAAAGCAATCATCTTTATGTGCCTTATGATAGTGATTTTGTGATTGAGGGCTTTATAGATCCAAATGAATTTGCACCTGAGGGACCTTTTGGAGATCACACAGGCTTTTACACTCCGGTTGAGCTTTGTCCTGTTTTAAAAGTAGAAAAAATCTTTGCTAAAAAAAATGCGATTTATCAAGCTACTGTTGTAGGAAAACCGCCTTTAGAAGATAAATACATGGGGCTTGGCACAGAAAGAGTTTTTTTACCTTTACTTCAGACAAATGCTCCTGATTTGATAGATTATAATATGCCTGAAAATGGAGTTTTTCATAATTTAATCTTGGCTAAAATAGAAACAAAATACCCAGCTCATGCAAAACAAGTCATGCATACTTTTTGGGGAGTAGGGCAAATGAGTTTTGTAAAACATGCTATTTTTGTTGATGAAAATGCGCCTTGTTTGAAAGATTATGACAAACTCATACCTTATATACTCAATCGCTTTGATGAAGAAAAATTACTTATTAGCGAAGGAATTTGCGATCAACTCGACCATGCTTCAAGCACTTATTGTTATGGTGGCAAAGCAGGGCTTGATGCATGTGGTGATGAGAAAAAAGTTGAACTTGAAATTCTAAGCGATGAGGCTTTACTTTCACTTTTTAAAGAAAAAGATCAAAGTATTTTAAAATTAAAGCAATTTTACACTCAAACCTTTGCTCCAGTTTGCGTGATTTTGATAGATAAAAAAGAAAAAATAACTCAAGTTTTTGAAAAATTACAAACTTATAAAAAACATTTTAGAATTTTAGTTTTCTTAGATTCAGATGCTATTTTAGAAAATCCTTATATGCTAATTTGGCGTGTGGTAAATAATATAGATGCAAAAAGAGATATATTTATCAAAAAAGATTGCGTTGCGATTGATGCAACAAATAAAGGATCATTAGAAGATTATCATAAAGAATGGCCTTTAATGACAAATTGCTCTAAAGAAGTCATAGATAGACTTATTACAAGAAATTTACTTCCAAATGATGAAAAATTATTCAAAAAGTTTGAAATTTTTTAATTTTAAGCTTTTTGAGAACACTTTTTGCTTATTAATAATATAGAGATTTTTAATCTAAATATTAAGTTTTTTAAAATTATGTCGATAGAGTATTTTAAAGTCTTTTAAAAAGGAGTTTAAAATGGACATTGGAAATATTCAAAGGGATGCAAACACAGCACAATTTAATACAAAAAGTACTGGAAAAGTATCTCAAGAAAATCAACAGCAAACTAATTTAAATAATCAAGATGAGAATTTAAATGAAAAATTGAAAAATGCAACAGAAAAACTTAATAATCAAATGGAAACACTAGAAACAAACGTACGTTTTGCATATAATGATAAAATCAATGAAATGTATGTTAGTGTAACCGAAAAAGATACTGGTAGGTTAATACGTAAAATTCCTAGCGAGGAAGTTATGAAGCTAATAGAACATTTTCAAGGTGTTATTGGCACTATTTTTGATAAGGAGAGTTAATTATGGCAGTAGGTAGTTTAGGAAGTTTAGGAATAGGTTCAGGAGTTTTAACAAGCGATACATTAAACAAGCTAAAAGAAGCAGAAATGAATGCGCATTTAGGTCTTTATAACTCACAGCTTGAAACTAATACTTCAAGACAAAAAGACCTAGCAGAACTTGAAGCTAAGCTACTTGCGTTTCAAACAGCCGTAAATAGCTTAGGTGATGCTTCACAATTTAACAAGAAAAAAGTATCACCTAGTGTAAGTGGAGATAGCGCTGCTGCAAGCTTAGTAGTAGGATCTTTATCTAACCTTACAAACATGAAAGTTATTGTTGATCAACTTGCACAAAAAGACGTGTATCAAAGTAATGGATTTAAAGATAAAACTGCTACTGTAATGGGTAGTTTGGGTATAGAAGGTGTAGATGGCAAAACTTCTTTTACTATTACCCAAGATGGAAAAGATTATAAAATCGATATTGATGAAAGCACTACTGTATCTCAGCTTGCAGAAAAAATAAATGCCGCAACAGGTGGAAAAGTAGAAGCTAAAATAGTCAATACAGGAGATAGAGATAATCCATACCGCTTAGTAGTACAAAGTACTGAAACAGGAACTAAAAATAATATTTCTTTTTCAGGTGATGAAAAGTTATTAAATGCTATGGGTTGGGGACTTGATAAAAATAGCATTAGCGCTGGTGGTTTGTATGGTTTTAGACCAACAGGTGCTGGAGAAGAAAATAAAGATAAAATAAGCGGACAAATTAGTAGTGGAAGCTTTGATGACAAACTACTTAACCCAGGAGAAAAAACCTCTTTTACTTTTGTTATTAAAAATGGTGAAAGATATGATAGATTTACCATTGATATAGACGAGAATACTACTTATAAAAGTTTAGCAGAAGATTTAAAAAAACAAACCAATGGAAAAGTGGAATTAAGCTTTGGAGATGATGGAAAATCTTTTACTTTTAGAGCTACCAATGGTGGGCAATTAAGTCTTTTTGATGGTGGTTATGCAACTGATACTGAAGGAAATATTGACCAAGCTAATTATGCTAGAGATGAAAAAGCTACTTCATTATTAAGTAGTAAATTTGGCATTACTCTAGATACTAGCACTCCACAAGGCTACAATGTAGCTTCAAACAATGAAAATCATATCCAAAAAGGTATGGATGCTATCTTTAGTGTAGATGGTGTTAAAATGACAAGACCAACTAATACTATCACTGATATAGCTCCAGATGTTACCTTAGAATTAAAACAAAAAGGAGAAATAACCTTTAATGTTTCTCAAGACACTGAAGCACTTGCGCAATCTTTAGAAAGTTTAGTTACTGCTTATAATGATTTAATGATAAATCTTAATGCAGCGACAAAATATGATCCAGAAGCAGGAGTACAAGGGAATTTTGTAGGTGTTAGCGAAATTTATAATATAAAATCTGAGATAAACAATATTTTACTTCAAACTATAACAGTAGATGGAACTGTTACGGTTGGTGATAGTGAAAGTTCAGAAGGGATTGAAGTTTCCTCTAAAGTAAGTTTGTCTTTGGCTGATTATGGCTTAACGTTAAACGATGGTGTTTTATCTTTTGATTCAGGAAAATTTAACTCTAAATTTAACGAAGATCCTGAATTAGCTGAAAAATTTTTCGTAGGAAGTAATGGTTTTGAAGATATTGATTTAGCTGGTGATAGAGTAAGTAATCTTGGCAAAGAAGATATAACATTTAAAGAAGGTAGTTTTACTATCACTTATAATGATACAACCATAGATTTAAGCAAAACTCCAAATGGAGATCCTTTTGTATTAACAGGTGCAGATGATATTGAAAAAGCTAAAAATTTGGTTGATCATATAAATAGTTTTGGCTTAGAAGGTTTAGAGGCTAGCTTTGAAATCATTAACCAAGGTAATGAAAATCAACAAATTCAATTTAAAATCAAAGGAACTTCAGGTAGTAACTTAGAAATTCAAGGTGATAATGAATTTTTGAAAAAATTTGGTTTAAGTTCTAGAACCTTATATTCAGTTTATAAAGAAGAAACTGGAACTTTTGGTATGCTAAAAAATACCATGGGTGAAATAATGAGTTCTGAAGGTTCATTTGGAGGTTATAAAGCATCTTTAACAAAAGAATCAAAAAATCTAAATGAAACCATAGAAAGCACCAAAGCTTCCATAGAAAGTAGATATGATACAATGTGGTCAAGATGGGCAGCATATGATGGTATCATTGCACAACTAAATAACCAAGCAAGTGTTATTGCAAATATGATCAATGCAGCAAATAATCAAAATTCTTAAAATAAAGAAAGGGTTTAAATGCTAAATAGTGCAGTTTATAGCGCATATTCACAAAATCAAACTGGTGTAGAATCCCAAGAAAAACTTATAGAGATGCTATACAGTGGGATTTTACGCTTTTCAAGCAGGATAAAAATAGCTATACAAAATGAAAATATAGAAGAAAGAGTGTATTATGTAAAAAGAGCTAGTGCTATTTTTATTGAATTGTTAAATTGTCTTGATTATGATAAGGGCGGCGAAGTAGCACATTATTTAAGTGGCTTATACACTAGAGAATTACAACTTCTTTCTTTAGCAAACATAGAAAACAGTGAAGCAAGAGTGGATGAAGTAATAAATGTAGTAAAAGGCTTATTAGAAGCTTGGAGAGAAGTACACCAAAAATGAGTGAAAAAAAATGGATTGATGAGTTTAAACTAGCTGTTTATACTGAAGATGTAGAAAAAATAGTTAAACTTATGGAAAAACCGGATTATAAAGATTGTCCCAATGAGGCTTTAGCGCTAACTAATGAAGCGATAGCTTTTATGAAAAAAAAACAAGATGAAATAGCTGTTAATTTACAAAAACTCAAAAAAGCTTCTGCTTATATAAAGTAAAACATGGCTATAAGCCGAGTTCTGTCAAGAACGATCATTTATCTAGACTTGTTTTTACAAACAAGTTCAAGCGAAGGGTTATATTATAAGACAAAAACCACCCCTTCTTGCTGCAGATTGGGTTTACATAGCTAGCTTTGTTACCAAAGCTACTGGTAGGCTCTTACTCTACCGTTTCACCTTTTCCATATAAAATATGGTAGTTTTCTTTCTGTTGCACTTTCCCTTAGGTTGCCCTAGCCATCCATTAGATGGAATCTTTGTCTTATTGCAGCTCGGACTTTCCTCTTCAAAAAGAAGCGATCGCTTGCCATGTTTAGACAAATTCTACCAAAAAAATTATTTTTATACCAGAGCAAAAACAAGATTTAATGTAATTTTTAATTTATTTTCATATTTTACAAGTTCTAAATTTTTAACTTTTATATAAGGATCTAATTTTTGCAAAAACTGCGTTAAAAAAATAAAATCGCCAACAAAACTTAATCTTAATTCATAATAAGCAAAATATTCATCTTGACTTTTGTAACTTTGAATTTGCAAAGATTTAACTCCATTAAGATTCTTTTCTATATCCTTTAAAATACTTTGATAATCTTTATTTATGCTTAAAAATGAGTGATCATTATAAGATATATTTTCATCTTCTTTTAAATCAGAAATCACTTCTTGTTTTTGCTCGTATTTTGTTTGTAAAATATATAGTTCATCTTTTGACAACTTCATTTGTTTTTCAAAATAGTCAAAAACACCCATATAAACCATGAAAAAACCAAAAACAAAAACAACTATCAAAGACAATATAAATTCACGCTCAGATAACTTAGCAAAGATATTTTCTAAATTTTTATAAAGATTTTTCAAAAACAAGAGTGATTTTTCCATTATTAACTTCTTTATTTTTTAATACAAAATGATGCTTTTTAAAATCTTCATAAAATTCATAGTCATTTTTAAGCTCTATAATAAAATCATTATTTTTAACATGCAAAGCCTCTATATAAGCTTGATGAGAATTTAAAACTTTTAAAAAATCATAAAAATCTTTATAACAAAGTGTATTTGCATAAAATTTTTGTAACAAATCAACCTTTAACTCATTTTCTTCTTGTAGTTTTTTAAACTCTTGATTTTGCTTTTGATTAATTTTTACCTGTTCTAAAATATCATCTTGCTTTTTTATTAAATTTTCATATTTTGTTTTCTCATTTTCATAAAATGATTTTTGTGTATACAAATACAAAGGATAAGCTAAAGCTAGTAAAATTCCACAAACAAAAGCCAATAAAATCTTAAAACTAAAAGATTTTAAATGATTTATTTTTTCTTTGTTGGTAAAATTAATCTTGACTTGATCGCAATTTTTTAACAATTTTTGATAAAAAATATTACTATTAAATTTATCAAAACTACTAAGATTTTGAGTATCATCTATGCTTATAATGTGCTTATAGGTATTCTTTAATTTTCATTATATATTTTATCATAAACATTTAATGGTATAACTTTACAATTTTGAAAATCACACCCCAAATACTCCACTAAAACTATGTATTTTTCTTTAAACAATAATGCAAGATTTTCACTATTTACATCGTTCTTAAAATACACTTCAAAAAGCAGGGGTTCAGGTATTATATAATCAATATCTAAAATATCTTCATACTTACACAAGAATACATATGCAAAAGATTTATCTTGAAAATACTTTAGCTTATAAGAAAAATCATCTTTAAGACCAAGCTCTTCAAAGCTCTTTTTTAAAATTTCATCTTCGCTAATAGGATTTGCAAATTTAATATATAAAAGCTTTTCATAAGCAAGAAAATCTTTTAGAATAGTTTTCTTACTCATCATAAAGTATTTTCTTAAGGTTTTGCTCGTTTTTGTGCCAATTTTTCTCAAGTTGAACGAATAATTTTAACATTATCTTTTTTTGTGCTAATTTTTCTATTTTCACTCTAGCTTCTTTACCTATACGCTTAATTGTAGCACCATCTTTACCTAATATCATTCCTTTGTGAGAATTACTATCTGTAATAATAGTGGCATTGATATAATAAATTTGCTCTAGTTCTTTGATTTTTTCTATTTTGACTTCAGTGCTATAAGGAATTTCATCACTTAAATTTTCATATATGGCTTCTAAGATAAAATCTCTATAAATATCCTTTTCATTTGTTGTAGTAATAAACTCAGGATCAAAATAATACGGGTGTTCAGGCAAATACTTAACCATCTCATCTAAAAGAATTTTTTTATAAAATTTTTGCTTTGCAGAATAGGGGATAATAGCACTAAAATGTGAGCTAAACTGAGAATATTCACTTAATTTTTTAAGCAAAACTTCTTTTTTTGCTAAATCAACCTTATTAATCAACACAATATGCGGCACTTTAGGGTTTAAACTTAAAAAATTTTCATAATCTTTAATATCATCATAAATACTAGCTACAAATAAAATCACATCACAATCTACAATGCTTTTAATCGCTAAATCAATCATAAGCTGATTCATAGCCTTAGAGCTTGCATGCAAACCTGGTGTATCTATAAAAATAAGCTGATGATTTTCATGCATTATGATCGCATTAATCTTTCTTCTTGTAGCGTTTTGCTTATGAGAAACCATAGCAACTTTTTCTTCTAATAAAGAATTTAGGATAGAACTTTTTCCCGCATTAGTTCTACCCACTATGCTTATAAAGCCACTTTTCACAAGATATACCTAGCTAAATCTTTATTTTCTATGATATCTCCAAGCTTAACTTGCACTTTAAAATCGTCTATTTTATATACCTTACCTGCGTATTCATCTGCTTCAAAACTAATATCTTCTAAAAGTTTTTCCACTACTGTATGTAAACGTCTTGCACCAATATCTTGCATTTCTTCATTGGCCTTGCTTGCTATTTTTGCTATTTCTCTAATAGCTTCATCTTCAAAAACAAGCTCTACATTTTCAGTTTTTAAAAGCTCAATGTATTGTGTTAGTAATGAATTTTTAGGTCTTGTTAAAATAGCATATAAAGCATCCTCATCTAATGAATCAAGCTCAACTCTTAAAGGAAAACGCCCTTGAAGTTCAGGGATTAAATCACTTGGTTTGCTTAGATGAAAAGCACCTGCAGCGATAAATAAAATATGATCAGTTTTTAAAGGACCAAATTTAGTTTGTATAGTGCTACCTTCAACTATAGGAAGCAAATCTCTTTGCACCCCTTCTTTGCTTGGATCTTGGCGGTTTGAATTTGAGCTTGAAACTGCTACTTTATCTATCTCATCGATAAAAACAATCCCTTCATTTTCAGCTCTTCTTAAAGCCTCGCCTTTAATACTTTCCATATCAAGAATTTTCTCACTTGCTTCTTGAGCTAGAGCTATTCTTGCATCTTTTACCTTCATTTCTTTTTTAACTTTTTTATTACCCACACCAATAACTTTTACTATATCTTGCATAGCACCCATTTCAGGTGGTAAATTTGGATTAGTATCAAATACACTTTGTGAAATTTCAACTTCTATTGTGCTATCATCTAAATCACCAGCTTTTAATTTCACGCGCATTTTTTCTAAAGAATTTTGATATTCTTCTTGTTTTTCTTCACTAACACCCTTTGGTAAAGGCGGTAAAAGTTTTTCTAAAATCTTATTTTCTATAAATTCATTAATCTTTTCTTTGTTTTTTTCTTTTTCTTCATTTTTTACTAAATTTAAAGCAGCATTAGCTAAATCTCTAACCATACTTTCTACATCACGCCCAACAAAACCAACTTCAGTATATTTACTTGCTTCAACTTTTACAAAAGGAAGTCCCATCATCTTAGCAAGCCTTCTTGCAATCTCTGTTTTACCAACTCCAGTTGATCCTATCATTAAAATATTTTTTGGCATGATATCATCTTGAAGTTCAGGACTAAGCTGCATTCTTCTATAACGATTTCTTAAAGCAATTGCTATGATTTTTTTAGCATTTTTTTGTCCAATTACATAATCATCTAAAAATTTCACAATCTCTTTTGGAGTTAAATTCATTTATCATCCTCAATTACATAAGTTTTAATATTTGTATTAGTATAAATGCAAATTTCACCAGCTATTTGCAAGCTTTCTTTGACTAATTCCTCTTCATCTAAACTTGAGTGTTTAGCTAAAGCTCTTGCAGCAGAAAGTGCATAATTACCCCCACTACCAATAGCGGCTATAGCGCCATCTTCAGGCTCTACTACATCTCCAGTTCCTGAAAGTAAAAATATATGATTTCTATCTAATACTAGCATCATTGCTTCAAGTTTTCTTAGATATTTATCCTTACGCCATTCTTTTGAAAAATCTATTGCAGCCTTTAATAAATCACCCTTCGAACTAGAAAGTAACTTCTCAAACATATCAAAAAGATTAAAAGCATCAGCAGTGCTTCCTGCAAAACCTGCTAATACTTTTCCATTATTTAATTTTCTAATTTTAACTGCATTGTTTTTTAAAACAGTGTTTCCAAAACTTACTTGTCCATCTCCGCCAATTACAGACTTATTTTTACCTTTATAAGCTAAAATTGTAGTTGCGTGAAACATTATTCTCCTTTAACTTCTAGCTTAAATACAGCATGAATCGCATGGCCTAATTTTGCTGAAATTTCATGCATGCCAAGTTCTTTTATAGTATCACATTCTAGGCTTTTTTTATCAAGCTCTATGCCTTTTTGTTCTTTTAGCGCATGAGCGATTTCATCTTTAGTAACCCCACCAAACAAGCTTCCATTAGCTCCCACAGGCTTAGCTATACAAATAGTGATTTTAGATAATTCTTCTTTTAATTTTTCCAAATTTGCAAGCTCAAATCTTAAATTTTCTGCCTTTTTCTTTTGCTCTGCTTCATATTGTTTTAAAACTTCATGTGTAGCAGCCTTAGCAAAACCTTTGGCAATTAAAAAATTTTGTCCATATCCATCTTTTACTTCTTTAACTTCTCCTGCTTTTCCTAAGCTTTTTACATCTTTAATCAATAATACTTTCATTGTTTTCCTTTTTTAAAATTTTCTTCCATTTTTACCTGCGATGATAAATCTTAAAGCATTTAATCTTATAAAACCTGCTGCATCTTTTTGATCATACACAGCATCTTCTTCAAAAGTACAATAAGCCTCACTAAATAAACTATCATTCGCACTTTCTCTGCCTATTACCATTACATTACCTTTATATAATTCAAGTTTAACTTTACCATTTACATATTTTTGTGACTCATCAATTAAGGCTTGAAGCATTAATCTTTCAGGTGAGAACCAATAGCCATTATAAATCAAACTTGCATATTTTGGCATCAATTCATCTTTCAAATGCGCTGCTTCTCTATCAAGAGTGATACTTTCTATAGCACGGTGTGCTTTTAAAAGTATACTTCCACCTGGAGTTTCATAGCAACCTCTACTTTTCATACCCACATAGCGATTTTCAACAATATCAAGACGACCTATACCATGTTTTGCACCAAGTTCGTTAAGTTTTGCTAAAAGCTGTGCAGGAGTCATTTTTTCTCCATTAATAGCACACAAATCACCTTTACTAAACTCAAGCTCTATCGCTTCGCTTTCATTTGGAGTTTCTTTTAAATCTTTCACCCAACGCCACATATCTGCTTCAGGTTTAGCCGCAGGATCTTCAAGCACTAAACCCTCATAAGAAATATGCAATAAATTTGCATCCATAGAATAAGGTGACTTACCTGGCTTTTTAGCTATATCAATGCCATGTTTTTGCGCATAAGCTAAGAGTTTTTCACGGCTATTTAAATCCCATTCTCTCCAAGGAGCAATAATGGCCAAATTTGGATTTAGCGCCAAAGCGCCTAATTCAAAACGCACTTGATCATTTCCTTTACCTGTTGCCCCATGGCTAATAGCATCTGCTTTTGTTTTATTTGCTATTTCTACTAAAGCTTTTGCTATCAAAGGTCTTGCTATACTTGTACCTAGTAAATATTCTCCCTCGTAAATAGCATTTGCTCTAAACATAGGAAATACATAATCTTTTACAAATTCATCTTTTAAATCTTGAATAAAAATATTTTCTTCTTTTACACCCAAAGAAAGCGCTTTTTTTCTAGCAGGCTCAAGCTCTTCACCTTGTCCAATATCTGCTGTAAAAGTTACCACTTCACATTTATACTCATCTTGTAGCCATTTTAAAATTATACTTGTATCAAGTCCACCAGAATATGCTAAAACCACTTTTTTGATATCTTTTTTCATTGTCTTTCCTCTTTGTAAAAATAATTTTAAAATTTAACGAATTTAGCTTAATATAATGTAAAATATTTAGACATTTTATAACATTTTCTTGTATTTTTTGATAAAATATTTTTATGAGAATAGATAAGTTTTTAAATGTAGTTAATATTACTAAGCGTCGTGCTATTTCAGAGGATATGTGCAAAAGTGGCGTAGTGAGTATAAACAATCAAGTGGTTAAAGCTAGTAAAGAAGTAAAAATTGGCGATGAAATAAGCATTAAATTTATAGAATATACCAATATTTATAAAGTTTTAGACATACCAACAACCAAAAGCATACCAAAAGCTATGCAAGAAAAATATGTGGTAAAAATTCAATGAAAGAAATGATTTTAAGTCAAAATGAGCTTTATAAGCTTTGTGAAATTTTACCTAAAAATGGAGTTATTTTACTTCAAGGGGATTTAGCAAGCGGTAAAACTACTTTGGTTCAAAATTATGCTCAATTTCTTGGAATAGAAAAAACACTTAATTCTCCTACATTTTCTATCATGCAAGCATATGATTTTCAACAAGGTAAAATGTATCATTATGATATTTATCAAGAAGGTTTTGATGGACTTTTAAAAAATGGTTTGATTGAAAATTTTTTTGAAGAGGGTTTGCATTTGGTAGAGTGGGGTGATGAAAAATTAAAAAAATACTTAGATAAATATCAAATTTTTAATATAATTTTACAAATCATTCCTTATGAAAATAAAAGAAAGTATATAGTACATGAGTAAGCTAGAAGCTAGAAATTTAGAAAAAATCATTAAAAAAACTAAAATCATACACGATGTTTCACTAGAAGTACAAAGCGGGGAAGTAGTAGGACTTTTAGGGCCTAATGGAGCGGGAAAAACCACAAGTTTTTATATGATATGTGGACTTATTTTACCAACAAGTGGACAAGTGTTTTTAGACTCACAAGATATCACAAAAGAACCGCTTAATAAAAGAGCAAAACTTGGCATTGGGTATTTACCTCAAGAAAGTAGTGTTTTTAAAGACTTAAGCGTAGAAGAAAATTTACTTTTAGCCGCCCAAGTAATATATAAGGATAAAAATTTATTAGAACAAAAGATAGAGCAAATGCTAGAATTACTTAGTATAGAACCTATTAGACATAGAAAAGGTATGAGTTTAAGTGGGGGTGAAAGAAGGCGTTGTGAAATCGCAAGATCGCTTATGTGTGATCCTAAATTTTTACTTCTTGATGAACCATTTGCTGGGGTTGATCCTATCGCAGTGAGTGAAATTCAAAGCTTGATTAATGACTTAAAAGCTATGAATATAGGTGTTTTAATCACCGATCATAATGTAAGAGAAACTCTAGCAATTTGCGATAGAGCTTATGTGATTAGAAGTGGAAGGTTGCTAGCTAGTGGCAATGCTAATGAAATTGCGCATAACGAAGATGTTAAAAAATACTATCTTGGAAGTGAGTTTAGACTTGAATAATGCTTAAACAAAAAACCTCTATAACACAAAAAGCAAAACTATCACAAACCTTAAGATCTTGGCTTCCTATATTGCAAGCTAACATTGAAGATCTAAAAGAAAGCTTAGATGAATTTGCTAAAGAAAATCCTTTTATAGAGATCAAAGAAAACTCAAGTATTACAAACAATCAAAACAAGTATTATCAAGAATATTTTAGTAAAAATACCACCACGCAAATGATTGATGCAAAAAGCTTGGAAGTAAAAAATGTGTATGAACTTTTAAGCGAGCAAATCATACCACCATTTTTTCCTACTAAAAAATCCCAAACCATTGCCGAAAAAATCATAGAATGTTTAAATCATGAAGGTTATTTTGAGTATGATGAGGAAATTTTAGGTGAATTTGATCCTTTAGAAGTAGAAAAAATCAGGCAAAGATTTAAATACCTTGATCCCGTTGGAGTAGGGGCAAAAGACAATCAGGAGGCTTTTATTTTTGCATTAGAGCATTTTGACTTAGATGATGAGCTTTATGAGTTTTGCAAAATGCTAATTTTAAATTTAGAAAATGCAAAAGATTTTATCAAAGATCCTTTGTATAAAAAGGCTATAGCGATAATTAAAAAAATCTCTATTCCGCCTTTTTTAGAGTATTTTGAAGAGAGCATGGAAATCATTCCTGATATATTTATTTATCAAGAAAATGGTGAAATTAAAATTAAAATCAATGATGATTATTACCCTGAAATTGCCTTTGAAGCAGATGGCTTAGATCATGAGTTTTTAAGTGCTTATTTAAAAGATGCTAAAAATTTAATCGATGCATTAGCTATGCGTAAAGCTACCCTTTATAAACTAGGGCTTATGATTATAGAATATCAATATGATTTTTTCATGGGCGGAGATATTAAACCTATGCAGCTTAAAGACTTAGCACAAGATCTTGAAAGAAATGCTTCTACCATCTCAAGGGCAATTGCAAATAAATACTTAAGTTGTGATAGAGGTTTAATACCCTTAAAGTCTTTCTTTACCACCGCAGTTGATGATGGTGAAACTTCTAATGCAACTATTAAAGATTTTCTTAGTAATTTAATTAAAAAAGAAAATCCTAAAAAACCTTTGAGTGATTTGAAAATTCTTGAACTCACTCAAAAAGAATTCCCAAGTGTGCAACTAGGGCGCAGAACTATCACTAAATATCGTATGCAACTTGGTATAGGAAGCTCAAGTGAGCGTAAAAAATTATATGAATTAATGTAGGAAAAGATGAATTTAGAAAGTATTTTTGAAAAAACCATAAAACAAAATGTGCGTTTAGTAGCAGCTAGCAAGTATGTTCAAGATGAACAAATTCGAGAGCTTTTTAAGCAAGGTGTTGTAGAGTTTGGAGAAAATCAAGTCCAAGCTTTAGCTTTAAAAAAAGAAAAACTTCAAGATTTAGAAATCAAGTGGCATTTTATAGGTAATCTTCAAAGTAATAAAATCAACCTTTTAATCAAACAAAACCCGTTACTTTGGCAATCTTGCAATGGCTTAAAAAGTGCCAAAGCTGTAGATAAAAGACTTGATTATAAATTAGATACTTTATTAGAAATAAATACTGCCAATGAAAGTTCTAAAAGTGGCATAGAGCAAAATAAGGCCATAGAAGAGTATTTGCAAATACAAGAAGAGTGTAAAAATTTAAACCTTATAGGTATTATGTGTATAGGTTCTATGGATGAGGAAAAAGTTCAAGAAAGTTTTGAGCAAACTTTTAAAATCTATGAAAATTTACAAAAACACGGGGCAAAAATTTGCTCTATGGGCATGAGCGGGGATTTTGAGTTAGCTATAAAATGTGGCTCAAATATGGTGCGTTTAGGGAGTATTTTATTTAAATAAACCCCATTTGTTTTGCTTTTTCTATCATAAAATCTGCACCATTTTCACTTTTTAATTCTTGCAAGGCTAAAGATTTTTCTTCTAGTGAGAAATTTTCTACCAAATTTAAAAATTGATGTTTTTCTTCTTGGGTTAAAATTTCACATAAATTACGCTCTTTTAAATACAAAGCATTAAAATACTGATGATTTTTAGCCGCATATGGATAAGGAATAAAAATACAAGGAAGTAAATTTGCACTAAGCTCAAAAAGACTACTTGCACCTGATCTTGATATGGCTAAATCTGCTTTAGAAATTTTATCTATAATGTTTTTATCAAAGTCAAAAAGCTCTACATTGACATTTAAATCCTCATAAGCTTTTTTACATCTTTCATAATCATTCTTACCACATTGGTGAATGATATTTATGCCTTTTTCTTTAAAGTATAAAGCATTTTCTAAGGCAAGATCGTTTATAAATTTAGCCCCTTGAGATCCACCAAGAAAAATAATATTTTTTAATTCTTTTCTCACTCTTGCTTTTTGTGAAAAAATTTCACTAATAGGATAAGGACAAAAGAAAGTATTTGCTTTATTAACTTGATCATCAAAAGCAGTAAAAAAAGCTTTAGAAAAAGGCTTTAAAAGTGAATTTAAACTTCCCATTTTTGAATTTTGCTCATGGATTAAAAGCGGGATATTTGCCATTAAAGCACCAAAAGCACCTGGAGCACTGCTATATCCACCCACGCTAAAAACTACTTTAATATTATGTTCTTTTAAAATTTGTTTTGTTTTTCTTGCAAGTTTTACAATATGCAAAAACGATTGAACCTTAGCTAAGCCTTTTTTATTAACAACGCCTTGAGAACTTAGAAAGTATTTTTTATAAAAGCCATTTTCATTTTCAAACCAAAGTCTATCTTGGCCATTTTCACTTCCTATATAAATACATTCTACACCTTGTTTTCTTGCACTTTGCAATAAACATCTAGCTATAGCTAAATGTCCTCCTGTGCCTCCACCTGTAATTGCTATCATTTATCCTCTTTATTTAGCTTTTCTTCCAAAATAGCAAGTCTTGCTTCTAATTTAGCGATTTTTTCTTCATAACCAATCTTACCATGTTCTTTAATATAAGCAGGTATGCCAATAGCTGTTAAATTTGACCCAACATCTTTTAATACAACTGCATTTGAGCCTATTTTTGCATTTTTACCTATGGTAATATTGCCTAAAATTTTAGCACCAGAACCTATGATCACGCCATCTTCTATAGTAGGGTGTCTTTTGGTATTTTTATCTAAACTCGTTCCACCCAAAGTAACACCTTGATAAATCAAAACATCATCACCTATAATAGAAGTCTCACCAATCACAACCCCACTTGCATGATCTATAAATATCCTTCTACCTAAATGTGCCCCAGGGTGTAAATCAACTCCAGTAAGAAACTGAGAAATTCCACTAATAATCCTTGCTATTTTTTTAAAACCTTTTTGGTAAAAAAAATGCGCAAAGCGATAATTTACCACAGCCCAAACACCAGGATAATTAAAAACTAATTCCACGCAAGATCTATATGCAGGATCTTTTTGCTTTGGCATAGAAAAATCTTCTTTGATTAGTTTAAAAATATTCATTTAGAACCTATGCTTTTTAAATATCCATTATCATTTAAGAATAAATAAATTTCACCCAAAATATGCTTTTTTTGATTTTCATTAACAAGTTTTGAAGCATAAATTTTTTCATTAATATTATCCATAATTGCATGAATATCATAATCAAGATCTTCTAAGGTATCTAAAATAGATTGAGCCTCTAGTACGCTTTCTACTTCAAAACCCTTTTCATTAATACTTATACAAGCTTCGGTTGGATGTGTAAAAAGATTATGCTTCATACCAAGGACTTCTTGATAAGCTCCCACTAGGAAAAATCCTAAAAAATAATCTTCAGCTTCTACATCAATATCATGTAAAAACAAAGGATTATCTTTAGAATAAGAAATTTCTCCATCACTATCACAAGTTATATCCCATATACTTGCACTTCTAGTTGGCTTTTTGTTGAGTCTATCAAGTGGCATGATAGGGAAATTTTGCTTCAAGCCCCAAAAATCAGGTAAAGACTGAAATACTGAAAAATTCACTAAATATTTTTCTTGTACTTCATTTTGCAAACTCGACAAATCAGCTTGATCACCCACTAAAGAAATAGCTTTTCTCATAATCAAATGCACTAAAATTTCACTATTAGAGCGATCTTGTAAATCTACATAACCCAAATCAAACAAGGTTAAAATACTCTCCATATGATCAATACTATCATGTAAATACTCAAGTGCATTAGAGGCTTTAATGTTTTTATACAAATCATAAAGTTCATCAATAAGTTTTGGATTTTTATCTTTTAATAAAAGTTTGCTTTCTGTGTATTCTTGAGAAAAAAGCTCTAAAACAGGCGCTACTAAAACAGCATGATTAGCCGCTACAAAACGCCCGCTTTCTATAAAAATATCAGGCTCTAAATCTTTTTTTTGCTCTGCAATGCTTTTTAAAATAAACACAACATCGTTTGCATACTCACTTAATGTGTAATTTCTGCTTGTTTCGTTTTTAAACTGAGAGTATTCTACTGCTAAACCTCCGCCAAGATTAATAGCTTTTAAATTTTTTGCACCCATTTTTCTAAGCTCAGTGTAGATATTGCCCGCTTCATTTAAAGCTTTTTTCAAAGGATGAATTTCAGTAATTTGTGAGCCTAAATGAAAATGTATCATAGTAAATTGATCTAAAAGCTTATTAGCTTTTAGAAGATTTACCGCTTCAATAAGCTCAGTAGATGTTAAACCAAATTTTGAATTTATACCACCACTTTTTGCCCAAATTCCTACTCCAGCTGAATGCAAGCGCACCCTTAAGCCTATATTTGGCTTTGGTTTAAAACGATTTTTAGCAATTTCAATCATTGCTTCAAGCTCATTAAGCCCTTCCATAGTTAAAGTGATATTATGACCCATTTCACACGCTATAAAGCCCATATTTATGAGTTCTTTATCTTTAAAACCATTGACTGTTATAGGAGCGCCTTCATTATTATAAGCCATAGCTAGTAAAAGTTCGGCCTTGCTTCCTGCTTCTAAACCATAGTTATATTCTTTACCTAGATTAACTAAATTTTTTACAAAACCTGGGTATTGATTGACTTTTAAAGGATACACAGCATTAAAAGAACCTTTATAGTTAAATTCTTTTTTTGCTTTGGCAAATTTATTATAAATTTGCTCAATTTGCTTATGGATTAAATGGGGAAAACGGAGCAATAATGGTCCCTTATAGCCATCATCACGCAAAGTATTTACTATATCTATAATGGCAGGTTTTTTACCATGATTTACACATACTTTGCCATTTTCGATGATAAAATTATTCGCACCCCAAATATTAATACCATAATCAATCATAACTCATTCTCCAAATTTGCTAATTTTATATTTTTAGTATCTTTATTTTCTAAATTTTTATAAAAAATCTCTTCTTTTTCCATTTCATCTTCACCTATACACAAAAAGATTTTAGCATTAGCATTATCTGCTTGGTTTAAATGCTTTGCAAGTTTTTTTGCTTCATAACTTAAATGCACTTTATGTTTTTTTCTTAAAGTATTTGCTAATTTAAAAATAGTATCTATATAAGCTTCATCCATAGCACAAAGATAAATTCCTTCTCTTGATTTTACGCTTTGTTTTTGCTCTAAAATAGCCATAATCCTTTCTATACCCATAGCAAAACCCACGCCATAACCACTTTTGCCATCTAAGTATTCAATCAATCTATCATATCTTCCACCACCTGCCACAGCAGCCTTTGCACCGATTTCATCGCTAACAAACTCAAATGCACTTTTAGAATAATAATCAAGCCCGCGCACTAATTTCTCATCACATTCAAACTCAACATCATTTTCTTTTAAAAGTTTTTGTAATTTTTCATAATCTTTTTTACAACATGGGCATAAATTTTCACTTAGTTTTGGCGCATTTTCGATTAAACTTTGACAATGATCATTTTTACAATCAAGCACTCTAATAGGGTTTAAATCTTTTCTTCTTAAACAATCCTCACAAAAACCTTCTTTAGAATTTAAAAAAGCTATGAGTTTTTCTTTATATACACCCATACATTCTTTACAGCCTAAAGAATTAATTTTCAAACTTGTATGAATTTCTAAGCGTTTAAAAATTTCATTTAGCATTAAAATAATACTCGCATCCTCATACACACTTGCTATACCAAAGCTTTCTACACCAAATTGATGAAATTCACGCAATCTTCCTTTTTGTGGTCTTTCATAGCGAAACATAGAACCATGGTAAAACCATCTTTTAACACTTTGAGCCTTATCCATTTTAGCTTCTATGTATGATCTTACCACTCCAGCTGTCCCTTCAGGCCTCAAACACACATCATTGCCTGCTTTATCAACAAATTCATACATTTCTTTGCCAACTATATCAGAGCTTTCCCCAACACTTCTTTTAAAAAGCTTAGTAAGTTCTAAATGCGGACAATTAATAAAAGTAAAACCATAGTTTTTAACTACTTCTTCACAAGTTTTAACTACTTTTTCATAAAGAACAGCTTGGTCATCTTGTAAATCTTTCATTCCTTTTAAAGCATTAATCATCTATAAATTCCTTAATCTTTTCATGTAAATTTTCAATACTCAAAGAAGCATCTAATTTTAAAATTTTTATATCTATTTTAGTTTTTAAAAACTCTAAAGTTTCTTCTAAAGCTTTTTGTATATTTAAAAAATACTCAATCCCTCTTTTTTCAATACTATCTAGATCTTTTTTAGAAAGTCTTTGCTCAATAAGCTCTTTAGAACCATGCAAAAATACAACCTTTTGTGGAAAAAGTCCACCTGTGGCAAAAGAATTTAACTCAAATAAAATATTTTGATCAAAATCACATCTTGCATAAGCCATATTAGAGATAAAACTACGATCTGAAATGATAAATTTATTTTTATTTTGCGCTAAATGCATGTCGATTAAATTTGCTCTATCTGCTAAAAAAAGCAAAAGCTCAGCCTTTTTAGAAAATTGTATTTTACTTTCTAATAAAATTTTTCTCAAATGCACCCCAAGCTCACTTCCACCTGGTTCTTTAGTAAAAAATGCATTATGAAAATATTTTTTCAAAAGCTCTATTTGCGTGCTTTTACCCACACAATCAACCCCTTCAAAAGCTATATACAATCTTTCTCCTTTAATAAAGATATAATTTCTTTTGGCACAAGCTTACTCACATCGCCATTATGCATACAAATTGATCTTACTATAGAGCTTGAAATAAAAGAATTTTTTAAATTTGGCATAAGATATATAGTTTCAAAATCTTCCCAAAGCATGTGATTTGCATAACCAAGTTGTAATTCATACTCAAAATCACTCACCGCTCTTAAGCCTCTTATAATGATATTTATTTGCAAATTTTTAGCAAGATCTACTAGTAAGTTATCAAAAGTTGTAATTTTAACATTTTTTAAGTCTTTTGTAGCAATTTTTACCATTTTTTCTCTATGTTCTAAGCTAAACATAGGCTTTTTACTCTCACTTTTAGCTATGGCAACGATTACTTCTTCAAACATCTTACTAGCTCGAACGATAACATCTAAATGTCCATTAGTGATAGGATCAAATGTCCCTGGGTATATACAACTAGCCATCATTGCCACCTTTGGTATAAATTATGCTCAATATTTGCTAGATCAAGCCATTTTCCTATGATAAATTCATATAATTTTTCTAAATTATCAATCTTAGCATAACTTGCCATTACAGGAGGAGCGATGATAACTCCATAGCTAGAAAGTTTAGTCATTTGTTCTAAATTTAAAGTAGAATAGGGCATTTCCCTTACTCCAAGTATGAGTTTTTTGCGTTCTTTTAAAGCCACTCCTGCAGCTCTTGTAAGTAAAGTATCATTTATACCACAAGTAATTTTTGCTAAAGTGTTAATAGAGCAAGGTGTGATAAAAGTCGTTTCTATGCCGAAAGATCCACTTGCAACGCATTGACTAATATCTTCATTATCTAAAAAATTTACATGTTCAAGTTCAAATTTATCTTTTACGTGTTGCAAAAAGTCTATATTTTCTAAAAGAGAATTTTCTTTTGCAAAGCTTATTTTTGCATTTTTACTTATAATGGCATAAATTTGCCCTTTTTCTTTTAAATGTTTTAACAATAAAAAACCAAGTTCACAAGAACTAGCCCCGCTAATACCTACTAAAATTTTTCTCATTTTAGCTCCACATAATTTTTACTAATGACTTTACCATGCACGACTTTTCCATCTTTATTTTTAAGGCGAATTCTTTGGTTTAAATTCCCGCTTTGCAAGGCTTTTAATTCTATTATCATGCTTAAATCCCCATCTTTGATAACCCCATAAACAGAATCATTTCTTTGTATAAGGGTTTTGGTTTTAAACATATTATATTTTAAAATCATATTTTCTCTTATATTGCTTTTGGCTATTAAATTTGCGATTTCATCTTTTTTTAATACACCTTGAGGAGCTTTATCAAAAGGAATTTTTAAAATTTTAAAACTAGCAGGACTTAAATTTTCATTGCGCGCAATAGGGCGTGTGGTTTGTAAAACTTCTAATTTTGCCTTTAAAAAATACTTAAAAAATATATTTTTTTTAAACTGCTCTGGAGTTTTAAATTCAGCCTTTACAAAACCATCTGCTCTATCAAAATTATGATTACCCAGCTTTAAAAAAATATATTGATTAAAATCAGCAGGCAAACTTGATTGAGTGTTAAGATCTAAAGAAATGATTTCTAGTTGCGGATAATTTGTCTTAAATTCTTTAATCAAAGCTAATTTTACTTCATCAAAATTTGAAGCAAAACTTAAAGTATAGAAAAATAAAACTAGAATGATTTGCTTAAAAAACAATACAGCGACCTTTTATAAAAATATATTAATCGTATAATACATTAAAAAAGTTTGATTTTAGTTAAAAGAAGTGGAGCGGGAAACGAGATTCGAACTCGCGACCCCAACCTTGGCAAGGTTGTGCTCTACCCCTGAGCTATTCCCGCATTTTGAAAGTAGAGTGTGATTTTATCAAAACTTTATTTTATTGTCAAGTTTTTAAAATTAAGGAATGTTTTTTGCTTATAGTTATTAAATTTTAAAAGGAGTTCTCATGCAAGTAAATGATAAAAATAGTCCGCTAGCCCTAAATAATATGACAAAAATCAAAGAAAAAAACACATCTTCAGATGAATTTCAAGCTACACTTAATGCACTTAAAGACAAAGAAGAAAAAGAGTATAAAAAAGATAGCAACAATGCTTTTAGTAATACAGATTTAAATATAGGTTCGATTTCTAAAGATTATAGCGTATATGCTTGGGAGAAATTACGCCAAAGCAAATACCAAAAAAATGAAGAAAATATCTTAAATAATCTTTTTAAAACCTTAGATAAAGCAAGAAGTTAATCATTCAAAATAGGGTAGTGTAATACCCTATTAAATTTTTAAAACTTTAACTTCTTGATCTTTTGCTAATTTTGTATCATCAATTTGCGTGATTAAAATATGCGTGTTTTCACATAAAGGTTTTAGCATACCTGAGCCAAATTTAGCTTCACTTGGTTTAAAATACCCATCGACTAATTTTCCAAAAGCAAAATCATTTCTTTGGCCTTTGAAATTTAAATCTTTAGTCAATCTTGCTTTATCAAATTCCAAAAGTTCTTTACCATAAAGTAAATTGAGTATATTTTTTGCAAAAATATGCGTTGAAACTAAAGAAGCTAAAGGATTTCCTGGTAGAGCTAGAAAAAGCATATCGCTTTTGCTAAAAAGTTTTACATGCTTACAAAGTTTAGCATTGATTTTTTCAAAAATAGGGCTAAAATCACACTCAAGCAAAGCTTGTTTGATAAAATCAGCCTCACCCACGCTAGCCCCACCACTGCTTATAAGCATATCAAATTCTTTATTTTTTAAAAGCTTTTTATATGCATTTAAATCATCTTTTATAAGTCCTAAATACTCAACATCAGCATAATCTTGCAAAATAGCATAAATTCCAAAAGCATTTGCATTATATATGCTGTATTCATCAGCATTTTCCCAAGGTTCTACAAGCTCATCTCCACTTGAAAAAATCCCAACACGCATTTTTTTAACGACTTTTAGCTCATAAATTCCTTGAGCAGCAAGCATAGCTATCATACCTGAGGTGATTTTTTGTCCCTTTTTAAACAAAAGCTCTCCAAGCTTTGCTTCCTCGCCTTTAAAACGGATGGCATTGTTTTCTTTAGCGTTTTTAGCATTGAGCTTTTCATCTTCAAGCAAAGCTTCTTCAAACATTAAAATAGTATTTGCATTTTGAGGAATTTTAGCTCCTGTCATAATCTTATAGCATTCATTTTTTTCTATAATATAATCATTTTTATCGCCTGCTAAAATGCTTCCTTTTATTTCTAGTAATTCATTCTTATGTGTATAATTTAATGCATAACCATCTAGGGCAGAATTATCAAAAGCGGGTAGGTTTTTTTTCACAAAAATATCTTCATATAAAATACACCCCAAAGCCTGTGTCAAATTTACTTTTTGAAATTCATTTTTTGCTTTGATTTGTTCTTTTAAAAAATCTAAAGTTGCAAAAATATCTCTCATTCTTCAAGCCTTCTTATACTTGCGCCTAGTTTTTTAAATTTTTCTTCTAAATTTTCATACCCTCTATCAAGATGATAAATTCTATGAATTTTACTTGTGCCTTTAGCTGCTAAAGCCGCTAAAATCAAAGCAGAAGATGCACGCAAATCAGTAGCCATAACATCAGCTCCCAAAAGCTCTTTAGTACCATTTATAGTAGCAATATGCCCGTTTAATCTTATATCAGCTCCCATTCTTAAAAGCTCACTTACATGCATAAAACGATTTTCAAATAATCTCTCATCGATAATACTTGTGCCATTTGCTTTTAAAGCTAAAGCCATAAATTGTGCTTGCATATCCGTTGGAAAGCCTGGATATTCGCTAGTTAAAATTTCAACTGGTTTGATTTCTTTGGCAGGATTTATACTAATACTATCTTCATTAATATCAAAGCTAAAGCCCATTTGCTCTAGCTTTGCCAAAACTGCGCTAAGATGGCTCGCATTGACTTTTTTTAGAGTAATTTTTGAGTTAGTGATAGCTCCTGCACACAGATAAGTTCCTGCTTCAATGCGATCAGGAATGATTTCAAAAGGTTTAAATTCTAAAAGCTCTCCACTTGTGCCATAAATTTCAAGCTCAGAAGATCCTATGCCTTGTATATCAAGCCCAGCTCTAGCTAAAACCTCACAAAGTTGCACTACTTCAGGCTCTTTAGCAACATTTAAAAGTCTAGTTTTACCATGAGCTAAGGTTGCTGCCATGATGATATTTTCACTACCTGTAACAGTGATTTTATCAAACATCACATCAGCACCCTTAAGCTTTCCGCTAGCTACCACATAACCTTGCTTGATCTCAATATTAGCTCCCATTTTTTCTAAAGCTAAAAGGTGTAAATCAATAGGACGTTGGCCTATAGCACAACCTCCCGGTAAAGAAACTTCGCAATTTCCAAATCTAGCTAGTAAAGGTCCTAAGGTAAGTATAGAAGCTCGCATTTTACGCACGATGTCGTATTTTGCTATGGTTTTATTTAAATGTTTTGTATTTATTTTTGCAAAATTGTCTTTAAAAGTATAATTTGCTCCTAAATTTTCAAGCAAAGAAAGTAGGGTACAAATATCTGCTACATTTGGTAAATTTGAAATTTGCACTTCATTTTTAGCTAAAATACTTGAAGCTATCAAAGGAAGTGCTGCATTTTTTGCACCGCTTATTATCACTTCTCCATTTAATTTTTCAACACCATCAATCTCTAAATAAGTCATTAATTTTCCTTAAAATATATACATAATGATATAATAATATTTTACTACAAATATTATATAAATTAATAAGACTAAAAGGTATTTTTTGGGAGTTTTTCTAGTCATACTTGGTGGGATATTTTGGGCCATAAGTGGGGTTTTGGCTGAGTATTTGTTTAAAAATCATTATTCTGCTGAATGGGTGAGTTTTTATCGTTTGCTTTTTACAGGCATTATTTTAATAATTTTGGGTGCAAAAAATTTCAAATTAAAACTACTAAAGCAAAAACAAGAACTTAGCTCTCTTTTGATTTTTTCTATCTTTGGTTTATTGATAACTCAATATGGTTATTTTAAGGCTATTTATTATACCGATGCAGGAACCGCCACGATGATACAATACAACGCACCATTAATCATAATGCTTTTTATGTGTTTTAAAAACAAAATTTTACCTAAAAAAATAGAACTAATCGCTTTATTTTTAATACTTTTTGCCTTATTTTTACTTATAACAAATGGAGATATTAACAACTTAAAACTTGATATAAGAGGTGTTATTTGGGCTTTTTTTGGAGCTCTTGGAGTAGCGTTTTATTCTTTGAGTGCTAGGCTTATTATAGCAAAATATGGCTTATTTTTAATCATGGGTTTGGCTAGTTTATTTGCTTCTTTTTTGCTTTTTGTATTATTACAAGGAAATATCCCAAAATATGATTTTTCTTTAAATTCCTTTTTGGCTATGAGCGCGATTGTATTTATAGGCACAATAGGGGCTTTTTGTTTATACTTAAAAGGAGTTGAATTAATAGGAGCTTTTAAAGCTAGTATGATAGCTTGTATAGAACCTGTGGCTGCTGCTTTTATGAGTTTTTTATTTTTAGGAACTATTTATAGTGTGATTGATCTTTTTGCTTTTGCTTTGATCATTCTTAGTGTGTTTTTAAATGCTAAAAAACATTAAAATCATTGTATACTTTGCATAGCTTGAGAAAGTATTTGCATGATTTGGCCATATATACTTTGCATTTGTGCATTTAAACTTTGAATTTGAGAATTAATCATTTGAGCTTTTTGCGGATCTTGACTTGATTGTAATTTTGCATTTAATTCTGCAATTTTAGCTTGTATCTTAGCTAACTCGCTATAAAGCTTGCTTAATTGATCTTCAGATTCACTGTTATTTTGATTATCTTTAACACTTTTTTCAAGCTCTTTCACACCTTGTGTAAACTTAAATTCTATAAAATTCTTATTCTCTTTACTTTCTTTTTCTTCTTTTTGAGTGTTTAAAATATAAGGATTAATTTTACTAGCATAATCATTTATTTGCATGATATATCCTTTCTTTAAGGATATATCGGATTTTTTTATAAAAATTTAAGTTCTATCGTGAAGTTTTTTAGCTACTTCTGCAGCCAATTTTAACTTTTCATTGTCAAAGTGTGTGTAAATTCTTGAAGTATTTAAACTTGCATGGCCTAGTGCTTCTTGGACTAAAACTAAATCTTTTTGTTTTTTATAAAGTAGGGTAGCAAAAGTGTGTCTTAGCATATGTGCTCCGTTTTTTTGCTTGCGAATTCCTGCTTTAAATAAAATTTGTTCTACTATACGCGAAACATAAGCTTGGGTTAGGGCTTTGCCATTGCGATTGACAAATAAAAGTCCATCACAAGAAAGATAATTTACTCTTACATCTTTTAAAAGATGTTCTATAAGCTCTTTTTTAATCATCACAACGCGGTATTTATTACCTTTAGCTCTAATACGTATGATATAAAGATCATTTTCTTCGCTAATATCTTTTAATTTTATATTAATAGCCTCGCTAACCCTAATTCCTGTAAAAATGATGATTTTAATAATCAAACGATTGCGTATAGTGTTGCTTTTAAAATCTGTATTATCAATAGCATCTAAAAATTTACTCACTTCATCTTCGTTCATATATTCAGGCAGTTTAACTCCTTTAGAACCACTTATACCTGCCCAATTTCTAAGATTAATATCAAAAATATGCGCTTTTTGATCTTCTTCATTTTGTTTATCTAAAAATGCAAAAAAATTAATCACAGCTATGCGATAATTTTTCTTACTCGCATCAGATAAAGAAGCACTAATACTTGCTAAAATTTCGACTAAAAGCTCTTCATCGATTTGTTTTAGTGAATAAAGCTTATAAAATAACAAATACTCATAAAGTTTTTTCAAAGGATTAAAATACGTATTTACACCGCTAAGTCCTGCATTTCTTGCTTTTTTTACATAAGCATCAAGCTCTTGTATATTTTTAACACCCTTACTTAAGGCTAAATTTACTACAGCCAAAGCTTGAGGGTCTTTTAATTCCTTATTTGATAAAGAATTAAGCTTAAATTTCACATATCTACAAAGCCAAAATAAAAAGGACTTTTCAAAATTTTTTTCACAATCTAGAGGATATTTCATCACTCATTCTCCAAGGCTTTCAAAGTAGCCATTTTTGCATGAATATATGCGCTATCAAATAGCTTTTTAGAGCTTTCTTTTACAATTAAACCAAGTTCAGTACAACCCAAAATTACTCCTTGAACCTCTGGAAATTGAGCAATCAAATCATCTAGATATTTTTTTGAGTCTTTATTTATAATACCTTTGCAAAGCTCATTAAAAATAATATCATTAAGCTTTAAAATATCATCATTTTTGGGAATAAAAACTTCGATCTTTGAATTAATTAAAAGTTGTTTATAAAAATCTTCTTGCATAGTGTATTTTGTCCCTAACAACAATACTTTATTTATATTTTGCTCTTGAAGCTCTAAAAGCATAGCTTTAGCTATATGTAAGATAGGAATTTGAATGTTTTTTTGTATATTTTCATAACATTTATGCATAGTATTAGTACAAATTAATATAAAATCAACTCCGCATTTTTGCAAAAGTAGGGCATGTTGGGTTAAAATTTCACTTGCTTTTTGCCAATCATTCTTGCGTTGACATTCTTCTATTTCTTCAAAATCAACGCTAGTTAAAACTATCTTAGCGCTGTGTAATTTTCCCAATTTTTCATTTGTTAATTTATTGATTATTTCATAATAGCTAAGTGTGCTTTCATAACTCATTCCACCTATTAAACCTATGGTTTTCAAACTTTTTTTCCTTTAAAATTAATATAAAAATTATAAAAAAATCTTACTTAAAAAATATCAAGCTATAATTATAAAAACAAAATAGGGTGATAATATGTTTTTTAAGAAAAAAACCGCGCAAAAGCAAGCAAACCAAAGCAATACCTCAAAACAAAATAATACTTCAAATGACTTTGCACAAGAAAAAAGACTTTATGAATTTAGAGAAAATATGAAAAAACTTAGCAAAGATGAAAATAGTGCCAAACTTTTAGCAAGACAACTTTCAAGATTAATCCAAAAATCCAAATAAAACCAAAAATTCCATACAAGCTAAACTTTTATATTTATTTTCCTTTTTACTCATCATTTTAGCTTTTTTAGTCTATAAAAATATTTTAACTTAAACTTAATATATATGTAAAATTATATGATAAATAGTAAAATATTGAAATTATATATATTTTGTATTGAAAACTATAATTTTCAAACTTTTATATTTATCTGTTCTTTCATAAGTAAAATGTATTTTAAAACACATATAATATAGTATTTTAAAGCATTTTAATTTTTGAGTGAAAATAACTTATCCATAAAAAAATAAGTATAATTTTTTGAAAAATATTATAAGTTATTTTATGTAACTATGAAAGACTAAAGATGTATATTTTTTATTTCAACTAAATTTTAGTTTGTATTTTTGCTTAAATAAAATTGAAGTTTAAAAATGTAGATTAGTTATTTTCTTGACTTTTAGGATAATCAAAAAACACAACTTCCCCACTGTGTTCTTTTATATCTTTAAATTCTTTTATATCAAATTGCATACATAAAATAGCAGAAGTTGGAAAGTTTTCTAAATCTATATGAGCTAAATATTCACAAAGTTCTTGCAATAAAGGATTATGCATAATTAGCACTACCCTACTCTCTTTTAATTCTTTTATAAAATTTAATACATCTTCTAAATTACCATCATAAAAGTTTTTTTCTATCTTGATATCTTTTTCTTTTAAAGAAAAACTTTTGCAGAGTTTTTGCGCTGTTTTTATACAACGCCTAGCAGGACTTGAAAAGATACTTTGGGCTTTAAATTCTAAATCTTTAATCCTATAAATCATAGTTTTTAGATCATCTTTTCCACTAGAACTAAGCTCTCGTTGTAAATCTTGTTCGTAGTTTTCTTTTTGAGCCTTAGCATGACGGATAAAATAGATATATTTCATTTTATAACCTTAAATTTACCCAAAAGATATCCGCATATAAAGCCAAAAATATGTGCATACCAAGCTATATTTACACCCATAAAAATAGGTACAAAACTCATTAATAATATAGCTATGATAAGTCCTTTAGTGGCGGTTTTATCCAAATATGCATAATATCCCATTAAAACACATATGGCACCACTTGCGCCCACTACGTTTACAAAACTACCATCAAAGCTTAAATACATATAAAAAACACTAAGCAAAGAGCAAAGAATTCCGCCAATTAAGTAAAGCAAAGCAAATTTAAAGCTTTTTAAGTATTTTTCCAGCATAGAGCCAAATTGAAAAAGCACTATCATATTTAAAATCAAATGAGGCCAATTTCCATGCATAAACATTGAGCTTAGAATTTGCCAGTAAAATCCTTGAAAGAAAAATAAATTTAAACCTAAAATAGCATCTAAATTTAAAGATCCAAAATAAAGATAATTCACAAAGACAAATATCACAATATTTAAAGCAATTAGAAAAGAAGCTATCATTACCCTACTTTGTATTTTTAATAATTATAACAAAAAGCTATTTAAATTCTAGCTTACACATAAAATTCACACTAATAAGATACAATATCGTCAAAAAATAAAATAAGGTTAAAAATGAAAAAACTAGCTTTTGCTTTTTTGATCACTCTAAATACCCTTAATGCAGGTATAGTTATAGCACCTGATTCTTTACCGGTAAATATCAAACAATTTATCAAAGATTATTTTAATGCAGAAATAGGCCTAGTAGAACAAGATGGTTATTCTTATGAGATTTATTTAAGCGATGGAAGTGAGATTGAATTTTCACTTAATGGAGAATTTAAAGAGGCTGAAAATTTTAGCTCGTTAAATTATGCGATTTTACCTTTAACAATACAAAATACCATCAAAAATATCTACCCTAATACAGCAATCATAGAAATAGAAAGAAAAATTTCTTATTATAAAATCAAACTAAACAATCAAATGAAGCTTTACATAGACGATAATGGAACAATTTTAAGACAAAAATTTGATGATTAAATGCTTATTTGATTTTACTCAAATAAGCAAGTTTTGAATTTTTCTTCCAAAAAGGTTTTAATTCATCAAAACTTATAAAAACTTCAACTGCTCCTGTTGAATACGGAGCTACCTCATAAGGTTCCCATATAAAATTTAATCCATCTTTTCTTACTTCAAAAATTTCACTCATTTTAAGTTCTTTAATATCAAATAATTCATTTTCACTGTATAAACTTAAAATCTTTTGCTTAATCATATTCTGAAAATCTTCACTTTCTATTTTTAACTCATTTTTTATATTTATAAGTTTCATATCATCAATACTATAAGTTTTTCTTAAAAAATTAGTCATACCATGAGCACCACCTTTATATTCATAAATATTTTTTCCTAAAGAGATAATATGCTCATCTTGGTAAAACATATAAGCTTGAGAAAAAAACTCATTATTAGAAATGTTTTCTTTACTCCATTTTTCAAAGCTTTCTTTTGCTTTTTGTTTTAATGAATTTTTATCTAAATTCTCATTAAAATCATCAATAATTTTATTTAATTTTTCATTTTTACTTGTTAATTTTAAAATATCTTCACTAAAGTCAAATTCTATAGTTTTATTAGCATCTAGTTGTTTTTGTTCTTTAAGTGATAGCTGATTAATCATCGTATTTGTCTTGCTGGCTAAAAAACTAAATTCTTTTTTTACTTCATCTATTTTACATAAAGCATCAAATTTATTTTTATGCATATCTTTTAAAACGCAAGTTCCAAAATCTGCTATATCTATATAATACTCATCATTCTTAGCACTACCCCAAAAACTGTATTGTTTTTGTTTTGTTTGGACAAAACCATAACTAGTGTTACTTTTAATGGAACTATATAAGTGAATATCAAATTCCTTTCCTTTTAAAATATTTAATGTAAATGTATTTTCATTATATGCATATAAACTCACATATAAACCTAAATTTAATATTATTTTTTTAATCATTCAATCCCCTTCTTGTGTTCTTATAATTAAACTTTTTGGTAGTTTAAAATACTCAATCCATTCTTGTTCTTTTTGTCTCATTTGTCCTTGATCTACCTCATGATCATAACCTTGCAAATGAAGCATAGCATGTATAAAAAGCAATGCCATTTCTTCTTCATTGCTGTGTTTATATTCCATTGCTTTTTTACTTACTTCATCTAAATTTATCACAATACTACCAAGCAAATTTTCACAATTTTGCACTAAAGGAAAAGACAAAACATCTGTAGTTTTATCTACTCCTCTTTGGTTAAGATTAATTTCATGCATGGTTTTTTCATCTACCAAAACAAGTTCTATATTTTGATCACTCATTTTTTGAGCAATTTTTTCAAGAAAAGAAATATCTATTTCTTCTTCGCAAAAAATCATTATTATCCTTTTGATTTTATAATTTCAAATTATATCAAAATTAAGGAAAAGTATGAAAAAAGCTCTTTGTATTATAAGTGGTGGTATGGATAGTACTTTATGTGCATATTTAGCCAAAAAAGAAGGATATGAAATCATTGCTTTGCATTTTGATTACAATCAACGCACCATGCTTAAAGAAAGAGAATGTTTTAATAAAATTTGTGAAAAACTTAACATAAAAACAAAATATATTTTAGATGTTTCATTTATAGCAAATATTGGTGGTAATTCTTTAACGGATTTAAATTTAGAAATTCCTAAAGAAAAGCTACACGAAAAAGAAGTTCCAAATACTTATGTTCCTTTTAGAAATGGCATTTTTTTATCTATTGCAGGAGCCATAGCTGAAAAAGAAAAATGCGAAAGTATTTTCATAGGAGTAGTGCAAGAAGATAGCAGTGGTTATCCTGATTGTAGTGCAAATTTCATACAAAAAGCAAGTGAGTTTATCAATGAAGGCACAACAAAAACTTGTAATGTTACAATTAAAACCCCATTAGTTCATCTAAGCAAAGGACAAATAGTTGAATTAGCCTTAAAAGAAAAGGTAGCCTTAGAATACACTTGGTCTTGCTATGAAAGAGAAGATAAAGCTTGTGGTAAATGTGATAGTTGTTTATTAAGATTAAAAGGCTTTAAAGAAGCCCATATGAAAGATTTTATAGAGTACATTTAAAATTTACTTTCATTTTATTTTTGTTTGTATAATAGATTTTACAAATTAAAAAAGGAGAATTAATGAAAAAAATACTACTTGGTTCATTTTTAGCTGCTTCAATTTTAGCAAGCAATGCTTTAAGTAAAGAATTTATTCTAGATAAAGCTCATACAAATGTAGCTTTTAAAATCAAGCATTTACAAATTAGTAATGTAAATGGAAATTTTAAAGACTATGATGCAGTGGTTGATTTTGATAGTACTAAATTTGAATTTAATAAACTTCAAGCAAATGTAAAAGTTGCTTCTATAAATACTGAAAATAAAGCAAGAGATGCCCATTTACAACAAGATGATTTTTTCAAAGCAAAAACTCACCCAAACATCACTTTTACTATGAGCAAATATGAAAAAATTTCTAATGAAAAAGGTAAGATGTATGGCTCTTTAAATATTGCTGGTGTAAGTAAAGATATTGTTTTAGATACTGAAATTGGTGGGGTTATTAAAACAGATAGTGGTAAAGAAAAGGCGGGATTTACTTTACAAGGACAAATTAAAAGAAGTGATTTTAAATTTGCTCCAGATACTTCTAGTTTGACACTTAGTGATGAAGTGCAAATTAATATAGAAGCAGAAATTAACGAAAAATAATTTAAAAAGCATTTTACAATAAAGTAAAATGCTTTAACTTAATTTATTTAGCTAACCAACCTTCTTTTTCCCATACTTTTTGCGCTTCTTTGCTTTGTGTAAATTCTATAAATTCAGTTACTTTTGGATTTTTTAAACCTTTTTGTGTTGGTGCTATTTCAGCAGCTCTATAAATAATTGAGTTTTTATCTGCTTTTATAAATTTATTTTCTTTCTCACCAACTGCTTTAATCCAATGTGTCCAAATGATTAAAGCATCGATATTTGGATTATTTTTCCACTCATCAACTGCTGCTTTTGAATTCTTAGCATACACTTTGATGTTTTTTCTAAGTTTTTCTAGGTTTTCGATTTTTCCTGTTTTTAAAGCCATATCTTCATACAAGCCAACCTGCCCTGCTCCATCAACTACCATAACATTAACACCATCTTTTAAAAGGTCTTCAAATTTTTTAATTTTTTTAGGGTTATTAGCTCTTACTATCATACCTGATCCTCTAGCATTTAAAACCTGAACATCTTGTATTTTGATTTGTTTTGACATAGCTTTAACAAATCCATCCATCATAGATGTGTTACCAGAATAAATGATATCAGCATCCATTTTGGCTTGTTTGATCCATTTAGGTGTTGGCCCTGCATTAACGATAACTTTTTCTCCGCTTTTTGCCTCAAATTGTTTAGCAAGTTCTTTTAAAACAGGAGCTGGACCGCCTGGGCCATAAACTAAAATTTCAGCATTCAATGCAGCTGCAGCAAATAAACTTAAAAATAAAAATTTTTTCATATTTTTTCCTTTAAATTAATAAAATAAAATTAGAAATATAGCTTTTTAAAGTATATATTTTTTTAATCAAATAAATTAATATTTTTTTCATAGACAAAAAAACATTCTAAAAAGTCTTCTATGTTTTCTTTTATCAAGCAATATCTAAAGTCAAGAAAATTTTTTAATTCTTTTAAATTTGTATAAGAAAAATCACAAAATAAAGAATTTTTTAATGCGGTTTTAAAACCCTTAGTGTCTTGAAGTTTTTGTGCTATAAAGTCAAAATCCTCATCATTTTCCACGAGTAAAATCACCCTAGAGCTACCTCCAAAAACACAAATTTCATTTTTTGAGTTTAAAAAATAGGCTTTAAAAAGTTCTAATTTTTTATCATTAAAACTAAAGGGTAATTTTTGACTTTCTATAAATTCAATAAAACTAGCAAAAATATCTGCATAAAAAAATGCAAATTTTAAATCTTTAAAATACAAATTTTTACAAAGTAAGCTCGTTTGAAATAAAGATTTTGAGCCTAAAATTTCATATTTACAAGCTTTTAAGGTATGAAAATTTGATTTTAATTTTAAAATAAATTTTTCATCATCAGAACAAAAGAAAGTTTTTTCTTTAGAATTTTTTAAAAGATCAAAATCTAATAAAATATTTGAATTTAAGACTTTAAAATTAAAGGCTTTTGCAAATTTTAATTCTACATGATTGCAATATATAAATTCATAAGATTTTTCTTCACATAAAAATCTAAAAAGCCTAAAAATAGCTTCTTCAAGATCATCAACTTGAAGATAAAACACATCTTTATCTTCAAGATTTAATTTCTCCTCGCTTACTATAACATAAGCTCCAAGTTTTATAGCAAAACTAGCTTGTTCATTATTCTTAGCAAAAAATACACTTGCTTGTTTGACTTTGTTTAAATCTATACTAAAATCATAAACACTAGAAGTTGCTCCATAGTTTAAAACTTGAGCATTAATAAGCTCAATAAAATTAGAAATATTCATTTAGCCTATTAAAGCTCCATTTTCGATAAAGCTTTGTGGGCTAATTAAAACTAATTTACCATTTTTTTCTGCACTTAAAATCATACCTTGGCTTTCATGGCCAAAAATTTTAGCTTTTTTTAGATTGGTAATGACACAAACTTGCTTGCCTATTAACTCACTAGCTTTATAAAATTTAGCAATACCCGAAAGCACTTGTCTTAGTTCGCCATTTTCAAGTTCAAGTTGAAATTTTAAAAGCTTTTCACTGCCTTCTATATTTTGACAATCTTTTACTAGTGCTACTTTAATTTCAATTTTTTTAAAATCATCAATTTTAATTTGAGCTAAACTTGGCTTCTCTTCTACTTTTTCTTCTTTTTTGTTTTCTTGTGTTAATTCAACTTTTGGAAATAAAGCTTCACATGCACTTGATTTTAAATCGCATAATTGATTATTTAAAATTAGTTTTTGATAGTTTTCGTTTGAAATTTCAAAATTTAAAGCTTTGGCGATTTTTAAAGCTGTTTTTGGCATAGCAGCTGAAAGTAAAATAGTAACTTTTGTTAAAATATTAGCACATAAAGCTACTAAGGCATTAGCTTTTTGCATTTGATCATTTTTAATTAAATTCCAAGGCTCATACTTACTAATACTTAAATTTGCTAAAGATAAAGCCTTAAAAAGTTCTTCTAAACAGCGATTTGGCTGGATATTTTCTAAAGCATTGATTGCATTATCTAAATACTCTTTACATTCATTTAATTCTTGATTAAAATACAAATTCACATCTTTGCAATCAATAATATTTTGAGAATACTTAGCACTCATACCGATAATTCTATTTAATAAATTTCCAAGCTCATTGCTTAATTCTGCATTGATTCTAGTGATTAATGCTTTTTGTGAAAAATCCCCATCATTGCCAAAAGGAACTTCTCTGAGTAAAAAATATCTTAAAGCTTCTAAACCAAAAGTATCTGCTACTTCTTTAGGTGCTACTACATTGCCTTTAGATTTGCTCATTTTTTCACCATCTTTGGTCCACCAGCCATGCGCTGCTACAAATTTAGGCAAAGGGAGTTCTAAACTCATCAAAAACGCAGGCCAATACACTGCATGAAAACGCAAGATATCTTTACCTACAAAATGAATATGAGCAGGCCATAGATCCATATTTTTATCATCAAGTCCATAACCCAAAGCACTCACATAATTCATCAAAGCATCAAGCCAAACATATACCACATGTTTTTCATCATTTAGTTCTTTTGGAAGCTTTATACCCCATTCAAAACTCGTTCTTGTAATAGAAAGATCTTTTAAACCACTTTCTACAAAGTGGATTAATTCATTAGCCTTATTTTTAGGTAAAATCGGCTCTTTTTCTTTATACCATTTAAGAATTTGATCTTGATATTTAGAAAGCTTGAAAAAATAACTTTCTTCTTTTAAAAGCTGTGTTTTTTTACCACAATCTGGACAATGACACTCATTTACAAGCTGAGTTTGGGTAAAATAACTCTCACAAGAAACACAATAAAAGCCTTCATAAGTTCCTTTATAAATATCACCTTTATCAAACATTTTTTTAAATGCTTTTTGTACGCTTAACTTGTGATTTTCATCTGTAGTTCTGATGAAATAATCATAAGAAATCTCAAACTCATCCCAAAGTTTTTTAAATTTAGCACTAATTTCGTCTGCATATTCTTTAGGGGTAAAATTTCTAGCACTAGCAGCTTGCTCTATCTTTTGACCATGTTCATCTGTACCTGTTAAAAAGAATGTTTTTTCTCCTTGCAAGCGATAAAATCTAGCCAAAGTATCTGCTATAATCGTAGTGTAAGCATGACCAATATGAGCCACATCATTTACATAATATATCGGAGTAGTAATATAACGCATTTTCAACCTTTAATTAAAAATCAAATCCACCTTCTTTACCTTTAGACATACTCTTATAAACTGCATCAATATACTCTTTTCTTAAAGAGCATTCAAAAATCATAGAGCAAGGTAAACAAGATTTTAAGTTTTTATCATTTTGACAAGCTTGAAGTTCATTTTTTTTAGCTTCTAAAGCTAGTTCAAATTCATCTTTAACTTCAGCCATTAAAGCCCTTTATAAGCTTGTTTTAGTTTTTCAATTTCATATTTTGAACCCAAAAAGCATGGCGTACTTGCATGGATTTTTTCAAATTCTAAATCAAGCAAAGAATCATTTTCTCCATTAGTAGAAAGCCCTCCTGCTTTTTCAAAAATAAAAGCAAAAGGAAATACCTCAAAATATGCTCTTAATTTTCCATTTGGCGCATCGCTTGTTGCAGGATATGAAAATAATCCTCCACCTTTGAGTAAAATTTGGTGTAAATCACTCACCATAGCACCTGAATATCTTAAGCGATATCCTTCATCAAATAAAGCTTTTATAAAAGCTCTATGAGTATTTGACCAATTTTTTTGTGTCCCACCACTTGCATTTAATTTGCCTTTTTCATTTAATTTTAAATCCTTAACAAAAACAAATTCATCATTTTCATTTAACCTATAAAGCTTAGGAGTATCTATGCATACTATAAGCTCTAAACGCACACCATAAATAGCATAAACTGCTGCTTTTAGATTTTTTGCACTAGCCTTTTGCTCATAAATAGCAAAAATAGAACCTATAGCAAAATTCACATCCACCAAAGATGAGCCATCTAAAGGATCATAAGCAACAACGTATTTTTCATTTTCATTGATTAATAATTGCTCTTGTTTTTCTTCACTAATTAAGCTTTTTATACCTTTGCTTTGCTTTAAAATTCTAGTGATAATCTCATCGCTTTTTACATCAAGTTTTAATTGATTATCTCCAGTAGCATTTTGAGAAGTAGTATAATCAAAATCTTTTAAATATCTAAGTTCTTTTGAAATTTCAATCACTGCTTTTTGTATATCGTTAATTAATTCTTGCATATTTTACCCCTATACTTTTTTTGAATTTTTTAATATAAAATCACAAATACTTTCTAAATCATCCAAATAAAGCCAAGTTAAATTTTTATTTTCGATTTTCTCATAGCTTGCAATAGCCTTAGAATAAGCAAAATAGCTCTCATCCACTTCTTTGCAAAAAACACCAATTCTTGGCATATCTAAGGTTTTTAAGCCCTCTATAAATAAAAAATCAAATTCCCCTAGTTTGGAAATAGCTTCATCTAAAGTACTTGGAGAATGTGTAAATAAAGTTGTCCTTGTAGGGCTTAAAACCATTACATCAGCACCACTTTGAAAAAATTTAAAACTATCTTTTTTTGCTATATCAAAACTTGCTTTATCTTTTGGATCATGTTTTATAATACATACTTTATAATTTTGTTCCATAAAATATTTAGCAACTTGGGTTATTAAAGTTGTTTTACCTGAATTGGAAGGCCCACTAAAAGCCATTGCTAATCTTTTCATAACTTCCTTAAATCAAAGAAAATAAACAAAATTATATCTTTTTAAAAGTTAAAAGCTTATAATTATAAAAAAATTAGGAATAAAATATGAAAAAAATTTATATGATTATTTTTTTAACACTTATTTTTACTGCATGCTCAAATAAAACTCAAAAACAAAGTGAAATCGATTTAAAAAGCCAAACTCTTATGTATGCACAAAAAATCAATTTTAATTATAAAGATAATAGAGTAGTAGCTTTGTTAAGTTATCTAAATCCCGTATTAGACGGAAAAAGTCAACAAGAAGTTTTTGTGCTTAGTTTTTTACCAAATATCAATATCAAACAAGAACAAATTTCAATACTCATAGATGGAGAAAAAACTAACTTAAAAGCCTTGGATCAAAATGATGAGTTGTTTAAATATATCATCAAAAGTGATTATGCAAATTATTACAAAATCACCCTTGATGAGTTGGTACAAAAACCTATTTTAAAACTTGATTTGTGTTTTGAGAATCAGTGTTTTGAGTTAAAGTTTCAAAAAATTTCGAAATCGGTGTATTATCGTTCAGAAGATGCAAATACACAATATAATTAGCTAAAACCTTTTTAGCATACACCCTACTTTCTGCATAAGGAACAAGTTCCATAGATAAAAATGGCTCGTACTTTCCTGCTCTAAACATATCTTCTCTTTTAAGCATTCTAGTAGTAAATCCTATACCTCCATTATAAGCATAAGCCACAAATACTGGAGAATTAAGTTTAGATTCTAAATAATCTAAATGATGATTTGCAAAAGTATAAGCTGTTTTTGGGTCAAAAAGCATATCTTGGTCAAAATTTGGAATTTGCAATTCTTTATTGCCTATATGATTAGCTAAAAATGGAATAAATTGCATAATACCTAAAGCATAAGAGGTTGAAATAGCTGTTGGGATAAAACGGCTTTCTTGTCTAGCTAAAGCTAAAATCATAGCCTTTCTTTGTGTTGAATAATCTTTTAAATACTCAAAATAAGGCATAATGAAATAATGTTTTTTAAAACCCTCAGCTCTTTCTTTAATATAAGCATAAATAGCGATATTTTCTTTAGTATAAAAATCTTTTGCAAGCTTTTCTAGCTCATTAGGAGTACCTTTTGCAATTTCTTTTGCAAGTTTTTGCCAAGCAAAAGGATCTTTCATATCAAAATCATTTTTTTGTTTTTTTGGACTTAATTCTTCTATTTTAGGCAAAGGCAAGCCCTTTAACTCCCTTGCATAAAGACTATAAATATTTAAAGAATCACTTTGAGCAAGCTCATCAAGATACTTTTTATCTTGAGTGATTAAATAAATCCAAAAATTTGCATTATCTACTAAAGGCTTACTTTTAAAAGTATCTTTTGCTACTTGGAAAAATTCCAGTGCTTTTTTATCGTCATTTTCTAAAATAGCATTCACTCCCAGATAAAAAGCATTATCTTGAAGAGTTAAATTTGCATCCACATTGACCAAAGATTTTCTTATCAATGGACTTTTTTTCTTAATGATAATTTCTTTTACAAAATTTGTAAATTCTTTTTCTTTTGCTAACTCATTAACAAAATCTTTTTCTAAGAAAAAATCCTTTTTATCTTTTAAAAAGCCATAAATTTTATAAAAATTTGCACTATCATAATTTAAAACCGCATAACTTAGAGGATCTTTAGCATTAAAAGCTTCTAAAAGCTTTACTAAATTTGGATTATCTTGCGGGATAATTTTTTTCATCTCATTACGCGTTGAAGTATTAAGATCTTGTATAAAAGTTAAACTGTTTAATCTTATAAGCTGACAAGTAGCATTAGCATCTAAGATATTTTGCGCATTAAATTTATAACAAGTTTCATATTCTTTATTATATCCCAAAGGTGGAATAATCGTTTCAATAGCATTTTTAATACGCCCTGCATAACGATAAATATGCTCTTTTAAACCTTCAACTTCTTCTTTTTTAAATTCATTTTTTTCTAATAAACGATATAAATAATAATCCTTAGCTAAAGAATTTGGTCTTTGCTCTAATTCTTTGTAAGAATACATCGCACTATTTGCAAAAACTACTCCAACTAAGAGTAATACCACACTTTTTTTCAACACTTATAAACTTCCTAAAATTAAATTTGATAAAAATATTTGGATAAATTTTAATCCTAAAATAATAATCAAAGGTGCTAAATCAATACTTCCTATAGTAGTAGGGATAAATCTTCTTACAAAAGCATAAGCAGGATTAGTTAAACGATATAAAATTTGTACTATAGGATTATATGGATCAGGCCTTACCCAAGAAATTAAAGCAGCAATAATTATAATCCACACATAAATTTCAATCACTAAAGAAAAAATTTGCACCAAAGACACAATCAAACTTGTTCCAACTCCCATTTTACTCCTTTATAATTTCTTTAATAAAAGGCTTGATTAAAGTATAAATTTCACTCATTTCAGGTCCATGAGTAACCCCTGTTAATACTAAACGCAAAGGCATAAAGAAATTTTTACCTTTTAAATTTGTTTTTTCCATTAAAATCTTTTTGAACTCATCATATTCTTGAGGTAAATCCAAATCTTTTAAAATCTCTTTAATCAACTTACACTCATTTTCAAATTCATTATAATTTTTAACTGCAAAAATAGCTTGTATTTTTTCTTTTATCTCATTTAAAGTGCTAGCTTCTTGAGTATAAAATTTTGCAAACTCTGCTACATCTTTGCCTAAATTTAACAAAGAATTTAATTTATCATTATCAAGCATTTTTATATGCTCACGGTTGATTTGCATCAAGCGCTTAGTGTCAAATCTAGCAGGAGATTTTGAAACTTTTTTCAAATCAAACCATTCTATAGCTTCTTCTAAAGTAAAAATCTCTTTTGGAGTTTTATTGCCTAAAAGGATTAAATAATTTGCAATAGCACTTGCTAAATATCCATTATCAAGCATCCATTTTACACTAGAATGAGCCTCTCTTTTGCTCATTTTAACACCTTCTTCATTTAAAATGATAGGTAAATGTGCATAAGTCATGCTTTTATCATAACCCAAACTTGCTCTAATATGTTCTTGCTTGGGAGTATTTGAAACATGATCTTCTCCCCTTATAATACAAGTAATACCTTCTAGCATATCATCAACCGCACAAGCAAAATTATAAGTTGGGGTTTTATCTGCTCTCATAATCACAAAACTATCAATATCTTCAGGATTAAAACTAATCTCGCCTTTAATATAATCAGTAAATTTCATTTGAGATTGAGGTTTTTTAAGACGGATTACAAAAGGTTTTTCGCAATTTAACACATCAATATCTGCTAATTTTTCACAAGTACCATCATATCTATATGCTTGATTTTTACTTTTAGCTAATTCTTTTTTATGAGCTAACTCATCCTCAGTACAAAAACAAGCAAAAGCTTTTTTTTCACTTACTAGCTTTAAAGCCATTTGACGATGAAATTTCAAGTTCTCACTTTGCACATAATAATGCTGCCAAGTTATACCAAATTCTTTTAAAATAGCTTTTATTTCCTCTTCTTTTCCAGCAATATTTCTAGCATTATCCGTATCTTCAATACGCAAAATAAAATCTGTATTTTCTTGTCTTGCTTTAATATAATTAAACAAAGCTGCTCTTAAATTTCCAATATGCATATCTCCAGTAGGCGATGGTGCAAACCTATACATTATTTATCCTTTTAAAACTTTTTTATCATTATACAATTAAATACTTGCTATTTATTTTAAAAAAACAAAGTTCACACAAAATTCACTCAATATTTATATGATTTCACAAATAATTCAATTTAAAGGATAAAAAATGAAATTAAAAATAGCTTTAACGGCATTAGCTCTAGCAAGTTGTGTTTTTGCAAGAGATATGGTTGTAGGTGTAAATGCTTTACCAGCAAATTCTAAAAATTTTATACAAAAACACTTTACAGGCTCAAACATAGCTTTAGTTAAACAAGATATTGATAGTTTTGATGTTTATTTAGACAATGGAACTGAACTTGAGTTTTTTATCAATGGAGATTGGAAAGAAATTGATGCAAAATACAGACCGATTGATACTTCTTTTTTAAGTCCAAATGTTTTAACAACGATTAAGAAAATGCACCCAAATGCAAGTATAATTAAAGTTGAAAAAGAAATTCAAGGTTATAAATTTAAACTAAATAATATGATGGAAATTTATACTGATGTAAATGGAAATTTCTTAGGACAAAAATTTGATGATTAAAAATTAAGCTAAGCTTTTGCTTAGCTTTTATAAGAATTTAGAGCAAGCTCTTGTATATTATAATTAGCAACTCTCTCATAAGTAAAGCCTTTTTTCTCTAAAAAATCAAGTAAAATTTTCTCCATTTTTTCTAAAGCACTCAAGACTTCTTTTGAAAGTTTAAAACTCAATGGTTCTATGCGCTTTGGCACACAGGCTAAAATTTGAGTTTTAGGCAAATCTCCCATAAGCTCCATGTATTGTAAAGTTTGAAGCATTTCAACCTCATGTGCACTACCACTCCAATTAACTTTCTTGGGCATTGCATCATAAGGAAAGAAAAAAATATCTCCGATCTTAGCATCATCTGCTGCAATACAATCAATCACAACCATTTCATCATATTCAGCTATAATATAACTAAGTTGCAAAGCCAAAGTTCCACCATCTACAAAGCTCACTGAGTCTTTTTCGTGATAAAACTTATAATTTTTTTCTAAAAGTTTGCAAAGATGAACGCCTAAGCCCTCATCTGCAAACATAATATTACCAATACCTAAGATTAGAAGTTTCAATGATTTTCTCTTACAAATTTATAACCACTAAAGATAGCATCTAAAGCACCATCTTTGCCTTTAACTGAGTTAAACACAGCCATATAAATATGCACTGGAACAAAAATCAACACAATCCACATTAAAATTCTATGGTAAGTTCTAACATCGGCTAATCCACCTAACATTACTTCAATAGGTCTTAAGATGTTATATAAAAATCCACCCAAGCCTTCATGATATACATGCATATAAAGGATTAATCCTGTTAAGATAAGTCCAAACATAACAAGATAAAAGAAAAAATAAGTTACAAATTGCAAAGGATTGTACACACCTTGCAAATGCGGGTGCTTTCCTAAGAAAATGTAAAATTTAATCTGATCTATCCATAATTTTACATTAAAAATATCTTTTATGCTTTTTCTCTCACCATCACTTTTTGAATCAAAAAAGAACAAATATGTTTTAAAAATCACACAAGCTATTAAGATGAAACCAAAAATTTGGTGCACCATACGGTATTTTGCCTGCATAAATAAAGTTGGTTCAGATGAAATAGATGGAGATTGAAATACATAAGAAATATAATATCCAGTCCCTACTAAAATCACGATCGCAACTGCTCTTAACCAATGTGTAAAACGAAGGCCAATACTAAATTCGTATTCAGCCTTTCTGTTTGATTTTAAGGAATGTTTAGAATCCATACTAAAGTCCTTTCCTTATAAATTTACATTAACTTTATACTCGCTAAGATTATTGCCTTTAGTATCCATTACATGCACAGCACATGCTATACAAGGATCATAAGAGTGAATAGCTCTTATTACTTCTAAAGGTTGTTTAACATCAGCTAGTTTCATACCGATAAGACATTGCTCATAGCTACCGCCTACTCCATTTGCATCTTTTGGACTTGCATTCCAAGTAGAAGGTACCACTGCTTGCCAATTTTCAATTACACCATTTTTAATTCTACACCAATGACTCAACGCACCACGAGGCGCACTTCCCATAAATCTACCTTTGTATTCTTTATTTTTATCGATTACATAAGTAGCACAAGTGCTTTCGTCTGTTTTTAAATTTTCAACTAAAGAATTAAATGCTTTTAAACCATAATCAGCAATGATTTTAGCTTCAATCGCTCTAGCACCTGTTCTTCCTAAAGTACTCATAAGTGCTTTAAGTGGTAAATTTGTGGTTTTTAAGAATGAATCAACCGCTTCTACTACGATTTTATTACCCTTAGCATAATTTACTAAAATATTTGCTAATGGTCCAACTTGCATAGGTAAATTTTCATATCTTGGAGCTTTAATCCAGCTGTATTTACCTTTAGTATCAAATACCTTACTATGAACTATATTACCTTTATCATCAATGCTTTCACCATCAATTAAGCCTGTATAGTTTGGATTAGTTTTGCCATCATAAGGATGTAAAGCTTCATTATCTGCATACCATGATCTTGTAGCTTCTTCAGTGATTTTAGCTTCATCTACTTCTTCAACCTTACTCAAATCACCATTTCTAATAATACCACCTTCAAACAGCCACTCATCGCTAGAAACTTGGAATTCTTTTTCAGTGTAGAAATTATTTACCCCTACATCATTTAACACACTTGCTTCTTTAGAATAAGCTTTTGCAGCCATTATGATATCTGGATAATAAGCACGATTAATAAAATCAGCTACTTCTTGGAATTTAGTCATATATTCAGCCATTCTTGATGGGTTTAAAAGATCCATAACACAAGTCACACCACCTACTGTTAAGCTTTGTGGATGAGGATTTTTAGCACCAAAAATCGCCATAGCTTGAGCTATTGTTCTTTGAATTCTTAAACATTCTAAATAATGTGAAAGCGCAATAAGGTTTTGCTCAGGAGTAAAGCGATAAGTTGCGTGTCCATAATAAGCATTTGCAAATGGTCCAAGATTTCCTTTATCTACAAAGGTTTTTAGTCTTTGCTGTACTTCTAAAAGTTTATCTGCACCTGTTGCATAAGGCATATCGGTATATTTAAATGCTTCATCACTTGCTTTTTTTACATCAGCACTTAAAGCACTTACAACATCAACAAAATCAAGCCCATGAAGTTGATAAAAATGCACCACATGATCATGCATGTATAAAGCTGCATTCATTAAAGTTCTGGTTAAAACAGCATTTAATGGCGGGGTAATACCTAAAGCATTTTCTACCGCAATAATCCCTGCTCTATAGTGTGAAAAAGTACAAACACCGCAAATTCTTTGAGTTAAAAAGCCTGCATCTCTTGGATCACGACCTTTTACAATAGTTTCCAAACCTCTCCATAGAGTTGATCCTGAATATGCTTCTTTAATGACATTATTTTCATCAACCACCACTTCAACTCTTAAGTGTCCTTCTATTCTAGTAAGTGGATCTATAATAATTCTTTTTGACATTCTTAATCCTTATTCTTTTCTAATGAAGCAATTACAGCGTGCGCAGCAACAGCAACACCTGTTACGCAAAGCACACCTATACCAATTTTATCTGAAATACTATCAGCACCCAAACCATAAACAGTATCAAATAACCTTCCTGCCATCACTTCTTCAAAAGGCCCCATAGTATCCCAAAAATCTGGTTCAGAACAACCTATACAACCATGTCCAGCTTGGATTGGCCATGAAGTATGTTGATTAAATCTTTCTCTTGAGCAATTATTAAAAGTATAAGGTCCTTTACAACCTACCTTGTAAAGACAATATCCCTTTTTTGCCCCTTCATCACCAAATTGTTGCACAAATTCACCCGCATCAAAGCGTCCTCTTCTTTCGCAAAGATCATGAATTCTTAATCCATAAGCCCATTTTGGTCTATTATAAGCATCAAGCGCTGGCAATGTTTGATACAATATATAATGAATCACATTACCTATAATGTTTTTCTCGCTTGGAGGACAACCTGGAACGTTAATAACTGTTTTATTTGTAACTTTACTTAAACTCACAGCATTGCTTGGATTAGGTCTAGCAGCTTGAATACCACCAAAAGCTGAACAGGTGCCTATAGCAAAAATAGCCAAAGCATTATCACAAGCTTGAACTGCTATTTGCTTGCCTGTTTTACCGTGTGGTCCTATAGTTAAAAAGTTTTCTGTAGCGCCTGTTGGTATACCACCTTCTACCATTAGGATATATCTACCTTTGTATTTTTCCATAGCAGCTTCAAGATTATGCTCAGCTTGCCAACCTGCTGCACCCATTATAGTTTCATGATATTCTAAAGAAATATGATCAAAAATTAAACTATCAATAGTAGGAGCATCACTTCTTAATAAACTCTCAGAACATCCTGTACATTCAGCCATATGAAGCCAAATCACTGGAAGTCTATCACTAAGCTCAGCAGCTCTTGCAACTACTGGAGTAAAGCTAGCAGGTAGTGCTAAAAATGCAGTCATTGCACTAGCCCATTTCATAAAATCTCTTCTTGAAAAACCTGATTGTTCTAAGGCTTTAGAGATAGAAATCTCATTTTTCAAAAGAGGAAGTTTTTCTAATGCGTCTAAACGGCGATTAAAAATATCTAAATCACTCATTTGTTGTTCCTTAAATATAGAAATATCATTAAAGATTTTAAAACATTTATTGTTAAGAATAGATAAAAAATAATATTTTTTTAAACAAATATACGAAGTATTTACAATTTAATGTTAATAGGATAATTTTACTCTAAAATAAGCAAGTATTGCACTTGCTTATTGTTTAATAATGACAATCTCATCATCTTTAGAATCTATAATAATCTCATCATTTTCATTTAATTCATCCGATAATATCATATCACTTAATTTATCTTCTACCATGTCATATAAGGCTCTTTTTAATGGTCTTGCGCCAAAATCTACATCAAAACCAACCTTTGCTATTAACCTAGCAGCATTATCACTCAAACTTGCCTTGATACCTCTATTTTCAAGACTTTTTTGCAAGGTATTAAAAAGCAATTTAACTATTTTTTCAGCCTCACTTTCTCCCAAAGGATTAAAAGTAATAATATCATCTAAACGATTTAAAAACTCAGGTCTAAAAAAGCTTCTAAGAGCTTCTTTGATAGCTTTTTCTCTTTCTTCGCCCTTTAACTCCATAATAAAATTTGCACCTATGTTAGAAGTTAAGATAATGATAGTATTAGTAAAATCCACCGTTACGCCTTTACTATCTGTAGCCCTACCATCATCTAAAATTCCCAAAAGTATATTAAATACATCTTTATGGGCTTTTTCTACTTCATCAAATAAAATCACACTATAAGGCTTTCTTCTAACAGCTTCAGTTAACTCCCCGCCTTCTTCATGCCCTATATATCCTGGAGGTGCACCTAAAAGTCTTGATATGCTGTGTTTTTCCATAAATTCACTCATATCAAAACGCACCATAGCTTTTTCATCATCAAATAAAAATTTAGCCAAAGCTTTAGCACTTTCTGTTTTACCTACCCCAGTTGGCCCTAAAAATAAAAAGCTTCCTATAGGCTTAGTTGCTTGATTTAGCCCTGCTTTATTACGCTTAATAGCTTTAGCCAAAGCACTCAAAGCCTCATCTTGTCCTACGACGCTTTCTTGTAAATACTCTTGAATGTGTAAATATTTTTGCTTTTCAGAAGTAAGCATTTTTTGCACGCTAATACCTGTCCATTTACTTAAAATACCAGCTACTAAATCCTCATCTACTTGGTTTTTAAGCAAAACTCCTTCTTGGGTCATTTGTTTCCATTTTTCTTCTAAATTTAATACCTCTTTTTCGCACTCTAAAATTTTGCCATATTCTATTTCAGCAGCTTTTTGGAAATCTCCTTTATTTTTAGCTAAAATAGCTTCATTTTTTAAAGTATCGATTTCTTTTTTCTTTGCACTTATACCATTAAATACTGCTTTTTCATTTTCAAATTTAGCATTAAGTTTAATTTGCTCTTCTTTTAAATTTGCTAATTCTTTTTTAATCTCTTCTAATCTTTTTTCATTAATTTCATTTTCTTCCATTTTTAAAGCTTCATTTTCTACTTCTAAGCTTTCAATTTGTTTTCTAACCTTTCTTAAAGAATTTGGCTCACTTTCTATTTGCATTTTTAATTCTGCTGCGGCCTCATCAATTAAATCAATCGCCTTATCAGGTAAAAATCTATTAGCTATATAACGCTTAGATAGTTTTGCAGCTGCTACCAGTGCACTATCATTAATAGTTACATTATGATGAATTTCTAATTTTTCTTTTATACCTCTTAGCATTGCTAAAGCTTCATTCACGCTAGGTTCAGCTACATTTACAGGTTGAAATCTTCTTTGCAAAGCCGCATCTTTTTCAAAATATTTTCTATATTCTTTTAAGGTTGTAGCGCCTATAGTATGAAGCTCACCTCTTGCTAAAGCAGGTTTTAAAATATTTGCTGCATCCATACTTCCTTCATTTGCACCTGCACCTACAATGGTGTGAATTTCATCTATAAATAAAATTATATTTTTGTGTTTTATTACTTCATTTACAACAGCTTTTAATCTATCTTCAAATTCACCTCTGTATTTTGCTCCTGCTATTAAAGCACTCATATCCAAGGCTATGACTTTTTTATTTTGCAATGAAGTAGGAACATCTTTTTTTACTATTCTTTGTGCTAAAGCTTCTACTACAGCAGTTTTTCCTACCCCTGGCTCACCTAATAAAATAGGATTATTTTTAGTTTTTCTGATTAAAATTTGCATTAATCTTTGAATTTCTTCTTCTCTGCCTATGACAGGATCAAGTTCATTGTTTTTAGCTTTCATAGTCAAATCAATACCAAATTTAGACAAAGAATCAAGCGTTTCATCGCTTGTTTTGGTTTCTATTTTAGCTCCAGCTCTAATAAATTCTAATTCTTTTTTAAATTCATTTAAATCTACAAATTTAGATAAAAGTTCTTTAATAACCCCACTCGTACTTTCTGAGACAAGCCACATATCCACAGCCAAATAGCTATCTTTGTTTTCTAAAGCCAAGCCTTTTGCTTTTTCTAAAGAATTAATAAATTCATTTGAAAATTTAATATTATCTTTATTTACATTTGAGCTAGTAGGAAAAGATGAAATTTTACTTTTTACTTCTAGCTCAAATGCCTCTTTAGAAACATTTAATTTATTAAAAACTTGATTTAGCAAACTTGAACTATCAATACTTAAAGCCCATAATAAATGCAAAGGTTTTATTTCACTATTCTTAGAATGAATGGCCAAAGAAATCGCACTTTCTATATTTGAAAGCATAGAATCTGTTAAAAAATCTTGTATATTTGCCATTTTTGCTCCTTTTTTACTTTTATATGAGATGTATTATATAACTTTAGTCTATTATTGTCAAGTTTATTTAGTTATATTTATAAATAATTTTTTATATAAACGCACTAATATAATAAAAATATTTACTTTATTTACGATTTTTTAAGCAAAAATAACTAAAATTAGATAATTATTTTATGAATTCATATTTATTTTGGAGTTTTTCCTTTGAAGACAAAAAGAAATCTTATTATCGCAGCTAGCATTTGCAGTTTAGTAACTGCTTCTTTTATTTTTACTAATTTACAAGCTAAAAACCCCGCTCCTAGTGAAGCAGAAAAGAAAATAGAAGCTTTATCTAAACTCACAAGAACCATGTCCATTATAGAACAATACTATGTTGATGATGTTAATTATACAGATTTGGTTGATAAATCCATAGCAGGCTTACTAACAAATTTAGATGCTCATTCTTCTTTCTTAGATGAAAAAGGTTATAAAGAACTTAAAGAGCAAACTAATGGAGAATTTGGTGGACTTGGCTTTACTATTACGCAAAAAGATGGAGCAATTAGCGTTGTAGCTCCTATAGAAGGAAGTCCAGCAGATAAAGCAGGTATTAAAACTGATGATATTATCTTAAGAATTAATAACGAATCAACTTTAGGTATGACTTTAAATGAAGCTGTTTCTAAAATGCGCGGAGAACCTAAGACAAAGGTCACTCTAACTATCTATAGAAAAGGCGATGCAAAACCATTTGATGTCAATTTAAAAAGAGATATTATAAAAGTAGATAGCGTTTATACAAAATTAATCGAAAATGAAAACTTGCTTTATTTAAGAGTGACTAATTTTGATAAAAATGTCGTAGATGAAGCTAGTAAAGCTATCAAAAAACATCCTAATGTAAAAGGAATTATACTAGATCTTAGAACCAACCCGGGTGGTATTTTAAATCAAGCCGTAGGCTTAGTAAATCTTTTTGTAGATAAAGGAGTCATTGTCTCACAAAAAGGAAAAATAGAAAATGAGAATGTAGAATTTAAAGCAAATCCTAGTAAAAAAATCACCAACGCACCTTTAGTAGTGCTTGTAAATGGTGGTAGCGCTAGTGCAAGTGAGATTGTAAGTGGGGCTTTACAAGATTTCAAACGCGCTATTATCATAGGAGAAAAAACCTTTGGAAAAGGTAGTGTACAGCTTATATTACCTATGGATGAAAAAGGCAAAGAAGGTTTAAGACTTACTATAGCAAAATATTATTTACCAAGTGGTAGAACCATACAAGCTGTCGGGGTTAGTCCTGATATAGAAGTATTCCCAGGAAAAGTAAGTAAAGAAGAAAATCATGGCTTTGAAATCAAAGAAAGCGATCTAAAAAAACACTTACAAGCTGAACTTGATAAAATCGGACATCAAGAAAAGAAAAAAGATAATAAAGAAGATAAAAATATCATCACCAAAGAACAAATTGATAATGATATACAATTAAAAACTGCAATAGATGCAATCAAAATTTTAAACATCACAAAAGGAGAGTAAAATGGCAACAAAACTAGATCTTTTATACGAGGGAAAAGGTAAAAAAATGTTTAAAACTGATGATGAGAATTTACTCATCACGGAATTTAAAGATGATTTAACTGCTTTTAATGCAGAAAAAAGAGGTAATGAAGCGGGAAAAGGTGCGTTAAATTGTAAAATTAGTACTGAAATTTTTCATCTTTTAGAAAAAGAAGGTATTAAAACACACCTAGTAGAAACTATCAGCGATAAAGAACAAATTGTAAAAAAATGCAATATTATACCTATTGAAGTTATTACTAGAAATGTAGCCACAGGATCTTTAACAAAAAGATTGGGCATTAAAGAGGGTACGATTTTACCTTTTGCTGTAGTTGAGTTTTGTTATAAAAATGATGATTTAGGCGATCCTATTATCAATGATGAGCATTGTTTGATTTTAAATTTAGTAAAAAGTGAAAAAGATTTAGAATTAATAAAAAACATTGCAAGACAAATCAATTCTATCTTGGTTAAATTCTTTGAATCTAAAGGTTTAAGATTGATTGATTTTAAATTAGAATTTGGTATTGATGGTGAAGGAAATATGATACTAGCTGATGAAATTAGCCCTGATAGTTGTAGATTTTGGGATAGCAAAACTAATGAAAAATTAGACAAAGACCGCTTCAGACAAGATCTAGGTAATGTAAAAATGGCCTATGAAGAAGTATTAAAAAGAATTTTAAGTTAGGAAAAATAATGAAAGTAACTGTAAATATCACACTAAAAAACGGGGTTTTAGATCCTCAAGGCAAAGCCATAGAAAAGGCTTTGCATTCTTTAGATTTTAATAACATATCAAATGTTAAAACCTCAAAACAAATTAGTTTTGATATAGCTTGTGAGGATAAAGAAGAAGCTTTAAAACATGTTGATTTAATGTGTAAAGAATTGCTTGCAAATACTGTGATAGAAGATTATGAGATAATATTATGAAAGTAGCTATTATTCGTTTTCCCGGAACTAATTGCGAGTTTGATACAGCTTATGCTTTTGAAAAACTAGGTGTAAAAATTGAAATCATTTGGCATGAAAGACAAGATTTTAGTGCTGATTTAATTGTTTTACCAGGTGGATTTTCTTATGGAGATTATTTAAGATGTGCAGCCATTGCAAAACTTGCTCCTGCTATGAAAACACTTAAAGAACATGTACAAAAAGGTGGATATGTCCTAGGTATTTGCAATGGTTTTCAAATTTTATTAGAACTTGGTCTTTTAAAGGGAGCTATGAAACATAATAATAGCTTAAGTTTTATTTCTAAAATGCAAGCATTGCAAGTAGTATCAAACAATAATGCTTTTTTGAAAAATTTCCAAAAAAATGACATTATAGAATTGCCTATTGCTCACGGAGAAGGAAATTATTTTAATAGCGAAGATGGTATTAAAATGCTAGAAGATAAAGATATGATTTTATTAAGATATATCAATAATCCAAATGGCTCCTTAAACGATATAGCTGGAATTTGTGATGAGAATAAAAAAGTTTTTGGACTTATGCCACACCCTGAAAGAATGTGTGATGATATACTTGGCTCAAAAGTAGGACTTAAAATGTTTGAAGGATTTTTAAATTGCTAAAAACCTTCAAAGTTTTTTGTGTTTTTTTGCTAGCGTTTAATTTATATGCTCAAGAAAATAGCGTTTTTGAAGATTATAACACCCTAGAAAAAAACTACAATCAATTAGACGATCAAGCTAAGCAAATTTATCAAACTATCGCTCCAAGTGATGAGAGTAATTATGAAAGTAAAATCAATGATGAAAATTTTATTCCTCAAGGCTCTTTAGTATTAAACGCAAAAGAATACACTGATGAAGCTTACATAGATGAAGCTTTTGCTATAGATCTTGAGGTTATCACCACAACTAATGTAAGTTTTGATTTAAATGTGAGTTTTGAAAAAAATGACGATATGCTTTGGATTAATCCTAATCCTATTTGGGAGCAAAAAGCTAATTCATATCATACAAAATTATGGTTTGAAGCAAAAAGTTTAAATGCCAATTTAAATAAAATCATCGTTTCTTTAAGCAGAAATGATCATATTTTTCAAAGCTCATCACTAATTATAAAACCTATTAGACTTAAAAAAATCGACGCTCCTTCTAACAAATACTCACACATAGTTGCAAGTAATTTAGAAGTAAAACAAGTAAAAGCAAGCCATTTTGACAATGATAATATGATTTTATTTATAGAACTTGCAGGAGAAAACACAAACCTAGCAAGTTTTAATATAAAAGATATTCAAAAACAAGGCGTAGAGGCTATTAAAGGCGATTTTGAAAAACAAAGTGGATTTTATTATGCTATTTTAGATAAAAGCAAAACACGCTTTGATTTTTCTTATTTTAATTTAAATTCTAAAGAATTAAAAGATTTTTCTTTAAAAATAGAACTTAAAGAAGATAGCATTAGCACACAAAGTGATTTAAATCCAAAAACCAATGACTTTAATTTTTACAAACAAGTATTTTTGTGGAGCTTGTGTGGTATTTTTGCTTTATGGTTTGTATTTAAGAAAAGCTATGTAGCTTTAGGCTTAGCAATTTTGGCTCTAATAGCAAGTTTTTTAGCCCAAAATAACATATACAAAGCCATATTAAAAGCTGAAAGTAAAGTGCAAATTTTACCAACTCTTAACTCAACTCATTTTTATTCTGGAAAATATAACCAAGAAGTAGAAGTGTTAGATTCAAGAGATGAATATAAAAAAATTTTATTTAATAATGGAAAAATAGGCTGGGTAAAAAGTGAAGATTTATCAAAGATTTAAAGCTTTAGTATTTTGGATTGAATTTATTTTTTCTATTATATTTTTATGCATTGCCTTTTTATTATTACAATCACAAGAAAAAATTTGGAAAATCAGAAAAGCATGGTCAAAATTGCAAAAATATGTAATAAATTATAAAATCCAAACTCAAGGTTCTATACACCCTCAAGCTAATTTACTTTTAATCAATCATCAAAGCTTGTTAGACATAGTTGTTTTGGAAGATCTATGTCCAAAAAATATATCTTGGATAGCAAAAAAAGAACTTGGTGAACTCCCCGTTTTTAAAACTTTGATTAAAAAACCTAAAATTATTTGTATAGATAGAAGTCCAAAAGGTCTAGTAAAACTTTTAAAAGAAGCCAAAGAAAGACTAAAAGAAGATAGAATTTTGGCTATTTTTCCAGAAGGTACAAGATCTAAAACACAAAAACTTTTAAAATTTAAAGTTGGAGCTAAAATTTTAAGTGAAAAACTTAATCTAAAAGTCCAACCTGTGGTAATTGTTGATTCAGCTAAAATTTTAGACACGCAAAACTTTAGCGCAAAGAGTGGCGTTTTAAAAGTAGTATTTCTTGATCTTGTTGATATAAGTAAAGATGATTGGCTTGAGCAAACTAGAGAAAAAATGCAAACAATCTTAGACAATGAAAGGTCAAAAGCTTGATTAGCACAATTTTGGCTGTAGGTTTTGGTGGCTTTTTAGGGGCTATATCTAGAATGCTTACTAGTAGCTTTTTTAATAAAATCATTCCACATGATTTTCCCTATGGTACTTTACTTGTTAATATCATAGGATCTTTTTTAATGGGCTTGTTTTTTTCTTATGCAAACTCTAAAGGTGTGCATATTTTTACTAAAAGTTTAATTAGCACAGGTTTTTTAAGTGCTTTTACGACTTTTTCAACTTTTTCTTATGAAAATTTGCTATTTTTGCAAAGTGGTGATTATTTTCACTTTTTTCTAAATATTATTTTAAATGTTATCCTTTGTCTTTTGGCAGTATGGATTGGTTTTTTAATTTTTAAATAAAGGAGATATAAATGCAATTTCAAACTGAAGTTAATCAACTTTTACAACTTATGATTCATTCTTTGTATTCAAACAAAGAAATTTTTTTAAGAGAGCTTATTTCTAACGCAAGCGATGCACTTGATAAACTTAGTTATCTAAGCGTGAGTGATGATGCTTATAAAAATTTAAAATTTGAACCAAAAATTCAAATAAACTTCAATCAAGAAGCAAAAACCCTAACCGTAAGTGATAATGGTATAGGTATGAATAAAGAAGATTTGATCAATCACCTTGGAACCATTGCTAAAAGTGGTACAAAAAGCTTTTTAGAAAACTTAAGTGGTGATGCCAAAAAAGACTCACAACTTATAGGACAATTTGGTGTAGGCTTTTACTCTGCTTTTATGGTGGCTTCTAAAATAGAGGTTTTAAGCAAAAAGGCATTAGATGATAAAGCTTATCTTTGGACTTCTGATGCTAGTGGTTATGAAATAGAAGATGCAAACAAAGATGAGCAAGGCACTTGCATAACCTTACATTTAAAAGATGAAGAATTTTTAAACTCATACCGCATTGAAAGTATAGTAGAAAAATACTCAAATCACATACAATTTCCTATTTTTATGGAAAAAGAAGAATATTTGCCATTAGAAGAAGGTGAAAAAGAACCTAAAAAAGAATTAAAAAACACTCAAATTAACACAGCAAGTGCTTTATGGAGACAAAATAAAGCCAGCTTAAAAGCTGAAGATTATGAAAGATTTTATGAACAAAACTTTCATGATTCAAACAAACCTATGCTTTATATCCACACAAAAGCTGAAGGTTCTATAGAGTATAATTCTTTATTCTTTATACCTGCACAAGCTCCATTTGATTTATATAGAGTAGATTATAAAAGTGGTTTAAAACTTTATGTAAAAAGAGTTTTTATCAGCGATGATGATAAAGAATTATTACCAACTTATTTAAGATTTGTGCGCGGGATTATCGATGTAGAAGATTTACCGCTTAATGTAAGCCGTGAAATTTTACAAGAAAATAAAATTTTAAAAAGCGTTCAAGAAGCAAGTGTTAAAAAAATCTTAGCTGAACTTAAAAAATTCAAAGAAAAAGATAAAGAAAACTATCTTAAATTCCATGAGAATTTTGGAAAAGTTTTAAAAGAAGGTTTATATGGTTTTGGCGAAAATAAAGACGCTATAGCTAGGCTTTTATACTTTAAAAACTCAAATAAAGAAGAATTAATTGATCTTGAAGAGTATAAACAAAACCTAGCTGAAGGTCAAAATGAAATTTTTTATATTAGCGGAAAAAATGAAAAACTTTTAAGAAATTCTCCTCTTCTTGAAAGTTATAAACAAAAAAATATCAATGTTTTATTGCTTGATGAGGAAATTGATACCATAGTTATGCCTATGATGAATGAATTTGAAGGTTTAAAATTTAGCGCTATCAATCATCTAGCTAGTGAAGAAACTAGCGAAGAGCAAAAAGCTGAATTTGCAAGCTTGCTCATTAAAATAAAAGAAGTTTTAAAAGATGAAGTTGAAGAGGTAAAACTTAGCCAAAGACTTTCAAATAGTCCAAGCTGTATTGTTTATGATCAAAATAAACCTGATTTTGCTATGCAACAAATTCTTAAACAAATGGGACAAGAACAGCAAGTTAAACCTATACTTGAAATCAATCCTAATCATGAAATTTTAAAAGCCTTAAAAGAAAATGATACCTTAGCTAATGAAATGGCACATATTCTTTTAAATATGGCTAAACTTAGTGAAGGTATGGGTATAGATAACCCTAGCGAATTTAACAATGCCTTAAGCAAAATCGTTTCTAAGGCTTTAGAAAAATGAAAAATATAGCTATTTCTAAAGATATTTTGCACGAATTTTGTATTATAGATGTAAGAACCCCAAGCGAATGGAAAAGCGGAGTTATAAAAGAAGCTATACCCATCGCACTTTGCGATGATAATGGCTTTATGAATGAAAATTTCATCCAAGAGTTTAAAGAAAAAGTAGATTATCAAAATAAAAACATAGCCTTTGTGTGTGCTACAGGCTCAAGAAGCAAACATACTGCTATGATGATAGAAGATGCTCTAGGTATAGAATGCACCAATCTAGATGGTGGCATGGTAGCGCTTTTATCGCAAGGCTATGAAGCTACAAAAAAGGAAGGTTAATTATGAAGAAAATATTTTTATCTTTGACACTTTGTGCTAGTTTTGTTTTAGCAGAAGTCAAAAATATCGATATTAATGCGGATATTTTGGAAAATTATCAAGTAATTGATGTTAGAAAACCTAGTGAATGGGCGCAAACTGGTACAATAAAAAACGCCATTAAAATTAGCTTTTATAATGAAGATGGCAGTGTAAATAAAAATTTCGTTGAGGAAATTAAAAAGATTTCAAGTAATAAACCTATCGCTATAGTTTGTAGAAGTGGTTCAAGAAGCGCTAAAGCTTCTGCTTTACTAGATCAAAATGGCATAGAGGTTACTAATTTAAAAGGCGGTATGAACGCACTTTTATCACAAGGATACGTAACCTCAAAGTAAGTCTAGTTAGACTTACTTTTTCTTTGGCCTAAATACAGAAATTACCTCTTCGTTATTTTCAATATAAGCTCCACCTATTAAATCCACACAATAAGGAATAGCAGGAAATATAGGCTCAATGCATTCTCTTATAGCTTTTGGATTACCCGGTAAGTTAATAATTAATGATCTTCCTTTTATACCCGCACTTTGTCTTGAAAGTATAGCTGTTGGTACATATTCTAAGCTTTTTGCACGCATTAACTCCCCAAAACCTGGTAGCATTTTATCACACACTGCTTGTGTTGCTTCTGGTGTAACATCACGCAAAGCAGGCCCCGTACCCCCTGTAGTAAAAATCAAATCACATTTTATTTCATCAGCCAAATAAGCTAATTTTTCTATAATTAAATCATACTCATCAGGAATTAGCTCATAATAAAAACTTTTTTCATTTTTTATATAAGAATCTAAAATTTTTTCTATCTCTACTCCAGATTTATCTTCATAAACTCCGCTACTTGCCCTATCTGAAAGTACTAAAATTCCTATTTTTACCATTTTTACTCCATTATGATTTTTTCTACATCTTGTTTTTCTATTTTTTCATTTTCTAAAAGAATGCTAGCTAATCTCACAACTTTTTCCTTCATTAACTCTAAAAATTCTTTCACTTCTTGCTTTTGCTCTTGCAATAAACTCTCATTTGCCATAGCAAAAGTTTCCATGAAAGTAAGCAATTCTTTAACCTTTAAAAGATCGCTTTGTGCATTAGTATAGCTTTCATTAAAAATAAGCTCCATAGCAACTGAGCCTGCTAGAAAAACTTTTATTTTATTTAATAATTCTGATTTTGATTTGATAGTATTTTCATACTCTTTAAATCTATCTTCGATTAGGGTAATTTTTTCAAATTTAACATCAAAATAAAAAGCACACAAAGCTTTAGCTGCTTGGTATGTGGCTTGAATTTTTCTTTCCTTATCACTTAGAGAGAAAATCTTTTTTTTACCCATTAAAACCTTATTAAGCACTGCAAAAAAATCATTTTCTTCTATTAAATCTGATTTTCTTCTTATAGCATTAATGGCCGCTTCATTAACTAAAGTCTCTAAAGCTGCTCCACTAAAACCCACACTAGCTTTTGCGATTTTTTCTAAATCTACACTAGATTTTTTTTCTTTCATATAATTTTGTAAAATATGCATTCTATCTTTAAAATCAGGCAAAGATATAAAAATTCTTCTATCAAAACGCCCTGATCTTAATAACGCATTATCCATAAGATCGATTTTATTTGTAGCGGCCATCACTATAACACCACTATTATCTTCAAATCCATCCATTTGAGTTAAAAGTTGATTTAGGGTATTATCTCTTTCTACATTAGAAAAATCCCCCCTACTTTTACCAACTGCGTCAATTTCATCTATAAAAATGATACTTGGAGCTTTTGATTTAGCTTTTAAAAAAAGCTCTCTTACTCTTTTTGCACCCATACCTACATAAATTTCTACAAAACTAGCCCCACTTTGATAAAAAAATGGCACCCCAGCCTCGCCTGCTACTGCTTTTGCTATCAAGGTTTTACCTACTCCAGGAGGCCCTACTAGTAAAACCCCTTTTGGCATTTTCACGCCAAAATCTTTATATTTTTGAGGATTTTTTAAAAAATCAACGATTTCTAAAAGCTCCACCTTGGCCTCATCAACCCCTGCTACATCTTTAAATTTAACTTCACTTACTACATCTTGTATAGTGTTATTTTGTTCATTTTTTTCTAAAATATTTTTTTCTAAAGAAAGTAAATTTTGTCTATCTTTATTTTTTTTATTAAGAAAGAATAAAAAACTTACAAGAAAAGCAAACAAAATAAATATCAAAAAAAACTCACTTAAATTATAATCTTTAGCATATTCTAAAGGAATTTTTTGCCACAAAGCATTTAAATCCACTACATCTTTAGCAATTAAAAAATTTCCTTCTTTGCTTTTTAATAATATTTCATTATTTTCTACTATGGCTTTTTGGATTAAATTTTGCTCTAAAAGCTCTTCATAAGCAGCCTTGCTAATATAATCAGGTTGATTTTTTATAAACGCAACTATTACAAAAACACAAAGCAATAAAAATGAAGCTAAGATAATCTTTTTATTTTTCATCCCCTAACCTTACATAGTTACAATCTTCTTTGCATTCATATTTTTCAATATTTATCCATTGTTTAGCAATATCTTCTTTGCTTGTAATTTTGATTTTATTAAAAAATTGATCATAACCTTCATAAAAACCATCTTTTTTACTCTCAACTAAAATTTCTAAAGTATCTTTTTGATTTTTTCTAAACTCATAATTATTTTGCGCGACTATATCTTTTAAAATATTTAATCTTTCTTTGGCTATTTCACCATTAATTCGTTCACTCATAGAAGCAGAATGTGTTCCATCACGCGGTGAGAAAATAAAAGCATGAATATGTGTAAGTTTAAATTGCTTGAAATTTTCTAAAGCTTCTTGCCATATTAATTCACTTTCTCCAGGGTGTGCTACAATAAAGTCTGTTCCTAAAGCAAAACCTTTTTGACTTAACTCATTAAACAGTGCTAAATCATTTTGCGTGTGTGATCTTCTGCGCATAATACGTAGCATTTTCTCATGAGTGTGCTGCAGGGCAATATGTAAATGCCTTTCAAGCCAAGACTCATCTAAAATTTCTTTAAAACTCTCATCAATTTGAGCAGGCTCCAAACTCCCAAGTCTTACTCTTTTTATGCCACTCACCTTACCTATTTCTTGCAATAATTTTCCAAGTGTAGTTTTATCTTTTAAACCATAACTTCCTATATTAGTACCCGTTAAAACTACTTCACTATAACCATTTTGTGCAAGAAGTTTGATTTGTTTTATTATTTCCTCACTTGGCATACTTCTTGATTTACCCCTAACACTTGGGATTATACAATAGCTACAAGCAAAGTCACATCCTTCTTGAATTTTTACAAAAGCTTTAGTATGATTTTCATAATTACTTACGATTTTTGTATCAATAAAGCGTAAATTTCCAATCTCATAAAAGGCTTTATCTTGCGAGATTAGCTCATTGATTTTATCTTTATTAGAAGCCCCTAAAACTCCAAAAATTTCTTTTTTATCAAAAAAATCCTTTCCCTTGCTTACAGCACCACAGCCTGTAAGTATAACCTTAACTCCATTTTTCTTTACACCATTAATATAGCTTCTAAGCCCGCTATCAGCACCATTTGTAACAGTACAAGAATTTATCACTATCACATCAGCTTCTTGCTCATTTTGTGTAACAATATGATCTTTAATATAAGTTTTTAATAATTGCGTATCATAAATATTAGTTCTACAACCAAAAGTTTTAAAATATACCTTTTTTTTCAAATATCTTCCTTATTTTCTATAAATTCATGTTTTGCCATATATAAATTTTGCGATGGATAAGCTATTTTTATATCATCATGCTTATTAAATTCATTAATGATTTCTTTGCTTATATTACTTCTTAAAATCAAAGCTGCATAAGAATTTGTCATATACCAAGCAGAAATTCTCATGCCATAACCTTCTAAAAATGTAAAAAACCTAGGCTCTACTTTAGGATTTCTAATGCTGTATTCATTTCTTAATTTACTCATAGATTCTTTTGCAATTTTTGTATAACCTTTAGAAGCTTTTATAACGATTTCTTCCACTATTTCTAAAGCCTTTTGATGATTTGAATCAAAAGTCAAAGTAATATCAAGTCCATCCCAAACTGTCTTCATACCATGATGGGTATAATTTGATATGAGATTAGTAAATATAAAATTATTTGGTATAAAAATTATCCTACCACTTCTTCGATTATCTGTATAAGTTAGCAAAGAAATATCTTCATATAAGGTTATTCTTAAAAACGAAATGTCAATTATATCACCGATATAATGTGTATTGTTTTGAAAAACTCTAACTCTATCACCCACTCTAAAACTTCCACCAAAAACTATCACACACCAACCAAGCATAGACATAAACATATCTTTCATAGCAATAGCTAAACCAGCAGAAGCAAAACCAAGCACAGTCACTAAGTAACTAATATTTTCAATATATCCAAAAAGCAAAATCAAAATAATCACATTGATATTAATAAAATTAATGATTTTATTTGCTGTATAAAAGCGATCATTATCGCCTATGTATTTTCTAGCTATAAATTTGAGTAAAAATGCTATGGCTATAACGATAATAATAGCCAAAACTATATTAAAAGCTCTTACACCTTGAATTTTAATAGAAGCTGTTGTTTTTTCAATTTCTTCTTGTATTTTTTTCTCATAAACAGAATAAGAAATTTCTCCAAAACGCAAGGTTTGCGAAAAATCTCTTACCATTTGATTGGATATTTTTAAATACTCATCATGTTCTTTACTAGGGGCCAATTTAGCTATCTCAGCCACTAAAACATTTTCTTTTATAAGCTCATCCAAGGTTTGCTTAAAACTATTTAAAAGATTAATATACTCTTCCTTATCACGTCTTAGTTTTTTTATGTGTGAGTATGCTGAAATGATGGCTAAAGGATTAGTTAGTTTATCTATTTTATCAACTTCTTCAGGAGCTAAAACCATCTTGGAAAAATTTGCACTTTTATACTCACTTAAAAGCTCTAATCTTTCTTTTAAGATTAAAATTTGTCTTTCTATAATGCTTTTATTGCGCTCATTAGCCTTTAAACTTTCTTTTTCTAAAGCTAAAATTTCATTTTGAGTTTTTCTATAAATATTAAAATTATTATATTTAATCACCCAAGTATTGTATGTTAAATTATTATGTAATTCATTGAGTTTTTGCTCTAAATGTTTTATATCATCTTGTGCTAAAAGCATCAAAAAAGGTAAAAATAAAAGTAAAAAAATCTTTTTCATGCAAACACCTCTAAAGTGCGTAAAATATCTTCTTTGTTTATATCATTTTTTATACAAGCTTTTCCCAAACCACAAGCTAAAATGAAATTAATCTTTTGAAAATGTGTCTTTTTATCCAAGAAAAAGGCATTGTAAAACTCTTGTGTATTTGAAATTTTATAAGATATAGGTAATTTAAATTTCACAAGTAAATTTTGCACTCTTTGGCATTCTTTCTCACTTAATAATCCTAAATTTAATGCTAAAATATTTGCCATATTCATACCTACAGCCACAGCTTCACCATGTAAGTATTTTTTATATCCTGTTTGATTTTCTATAACATGAGCAAAAGTGTGTCCATAGTTTAAAAGCATTCTTAAACCACTTTCTTTTTCATCTTGCGAAACCACACTAGCTTTAAGTTCTATGCTTTTTTGAATGATTTGAGCCAAGGTAATATCATCTAATTTAGCATTTAAAAATTTATCCTCGTCTAAATTTTCTAAAAAAGATAAAATTTTCTCATCAAAAACCACAGCCATTTTGATAAATTCAGCCATACCAGCAGCTAGTTCTCTTGAAGGTAAGGTTTTTAAAAACTCACTCTCACAATACACTGCTTTTGGCTGATAAAAAGTGCCTATTAGATTTTTGCCAAATTTATTATTCACTCCAGTTTTACCACCCACACTTGCATCCACACAAGCTAGTAAGGTTGTGGGAATATTGATAAATTCTATCCCTCTTTGATATATACTTGCTACAAAACCACCCATATCAGAGATAACCCCGCCACCAAAACTAATAAGCAAGCTTTTTCTATCTAGCTTATAAGCACACATTTGATCTAAGATATATTCTATAGTTTGTAAATTTTTATACTCTTCGCCATCTTTGATTTTTATGATAAAAAGCTCTTTAGCTTGAATTTTTTCCAAAAGCGTATCTAAATGCAGCTTTGCTACTAATTCATTAGTTAAAATCACTACTTTAGTATCAAAATTTAACTTTTCTAGCTCATTTATATAGACATTATAACTTGTATTATTTTCTAAATTTACCTTAACTTGCATTGTTTTCTCACAGCGATGGTATAAATAATTGATAATTTTTACTCATCTTATAATATATCGTATTTAAATCTGTTTTTAAAATTTTATTGAAATTACTTCCTAAAATTTTTTCATTAAATGGCACAAAATGCAATACATTTTGTTTATAAGAAAATTTATTGATAGGGTTATGTTCTTTTTCTTCTATTAAAAGTAATTTTTCATCATGGAGTTTTGAAAGGCTTTCAAAATATTGATGGTATTCAAAAATTTCAGCTTTATTTAGTTTTAAATCATAATAATACAAAGCAAGCCCTAGTTGGATTTGCTTATTTAAATCAAGCATAATAGAAGCAATACCTTCCACATCTTCAAAGTTTGAGCTTAAAACCACTGATGATTTTAAGTCAGCAAAATCCCCTTTACCTGCTTTTAAAACAGGAATTTTTAAAGTAAAAAGAAAACTTTTTTCTTTTTCAAAAAGATAATCTTCCACTACAAGTAAACCTATGCTAGTATTTTCCACAAAAGGTTTAATGTTTTTTACATTTGTACTTTCATAGTCAAATATCACTTCAGAGCTATTTTTATGCAAGGCTTTAAGTTTATAATACATAGGAGTTAAAGTAGGATTAATCACTTTAAAATAAAGCTTTTTACTATTAATCCTTACATGTAAAAGTAAACTTGCAAAAATAAGCTTTTCTATAGCAAACTCACTCATTTTTTTCATATCTATAATACAAAGTATATTATCACCAAAAGGCGATGGAAAGCGTCCTAAGCTTGTTTTAACATTAGTAAAAACACTTTGTAAAACTTTAGGATCGCCTACGATTAAAATACTATCATTTGGCATTAAAATAAGCCCAGGTCTTGCTAGGATAAATTCATTATTTCTATAAACCATTACAATTTTAAAGCGTTTTTGGCTAATAGAGCTTATATGTCTATAAGCAAAGCTTGATCCTGCAGGAATTTTTACCTCCATTATCTCACCTTGTCCAAGCCCTATAAATTGTGCCATAGAAGGCATATTATCTAAACAACCTGTTAATCTCGTGCTTAAAGTATCATAAATATTAATCACTTCGCAAAAATTATCATCAATTTGACTATTCCACAAATCCATGATAACTATGTTTAATCTTGGGTGTAATTTTCTTAAATTTTTATAACAAGCTAACATATCTGCTTCTTCTTGCATATAGATGATAGCTTGATGGAATTCTTCCTTTAATAAATTTTCTAGTTTAACCAAACTTGTAGGATCAAATTTATAAAAAGATATTTGTTCATTTTCTAAATCCAAATCCACACTTTCATCATTATAATAAACAACACTTAAAAACTCTTTAAAAGTTTTATTGCTATGAATTTTCCTTAAAAAATCTTTAGCAAAAATCCCATCAGCTAGTAATAAAATTTTATTCATTTACACCTCTAAAATATAAAATATAATTATAGCAAAGTTATAGTTTATAATTTAAAGTTTTTAATACTGGTTTTTGCTTTAAAAATACTTTTATCAAAAACATGCTTAACAAACTAGCAATCACTATAAAAATAATATAAATATAAAAATACTTCTCATACATAAAATTAACAACAAAGGGTGTTAAAAAACCTAAAATCGCATAAGAAACATTATAAGCAAAAGAAAGACCACTTGATCTTAACTCTGTAGTAAAAATTTGAGTCATAAAAATAGGAGCAAAAGCTATAATGCCTTGCGCAAAACAAGCAAGCAAATAAAATGATAAAAACCACTCATTATAAAAGCTAAAACTTATGCCAAAAGCTCCAAAAACCACAGTAAAAATCAAGCAAATCCTAAAATGTCCTAAAAAATCCGCTAAATACCCTTGTGCTAAACTTCCTAGTATGATCATCACTATGGCCAAATTTTGATATAACAAAGCAGTAGTTTTACTAACTCCTAATAAGCTTTCAAAATATTGTGGCAGTATCATTAAAGTAGCTACCCCGCTTGTTAAAACCACAGTAAGTAAAGCGCATATTAACATACTTTTTTTATGTGTTTTTAAAGCTTGTAAAAGTGGAAAATTTAAAATTTTTTCTTTTTCTTTTATGTTTTTAAAAGCTGGCGTTTCATTAAGCTTTGTACGCAAAAATAAAGCTAATATGCCAAAAAATCCCCCTATAAAAAAAGGAATTCTCCAAGCAAAGCTTTCTACTTCTTCTTTATCAAAATATGCATATATACTTAAAGTCGCTAAATTTCCAAGTAATAAACCTAAAGTTAAAGTCGCTGAAATAAAACCAAGTGCCAAACCAAGTCTTTTTTTACTTACAAATTCGCTCACAAAAATCCAAGCACCACTCACTTCAGCTCCTATGGCTAGTCCTTGAGCTATCCGTATGATAAAAAGCATAAAAGTAGCTAAAAGTCCTATGCTTTCATAAGTAGGTAAAAAGGCCAAAACAAAACTTGGCACGACCATTAAAAGCATGCTAATATAAAAAACATTCTTACGCCCTTTAATATCTGCAAAATGTGCTAAAACAACAGCACCAAAAGGTCTAGCTAAATATCCTGCTCCAAAGGCTACATAGGTATAGATTAATGGCCAAAAATCATCATTTTGAGGAAAGAAAATTTTTGCAAAAACACTTGCAAAGAAGATAAATAAAACAAAATCATAAAATTCTAAAATACCACCTAAAGAAGCATAGATGGTATTTCTAAAGGCTTTTTGCATTATTAAATTTTGCCACCTTCGATTACTACATCATCAGCTTTTATATCATCGCTAAAAAATGGCTTTAAGGTTTCATCATAAGCTTTATGAAAAAACTGCTCATTTTGTAATTTTACAATCAAATCATTGATAAATTTCAACATGACTTCATCGCCTTTTTTTACAGCAGGAGCTATGACATCATGATTTCCAAGTTCTTTAATCACCACTTCAAAATTTGGATTTTCTTTAGCCCATGCAAAAAGCAATGCATTATCATGGCTTAGCACATCGCCTCTTTTACCGATTAAAGCTGCAAAAGTTTCTGTGTTTTGATCAAATTTAATACTTTTAATTTCTGGATTATTTTTTGTAAAATACGCATCAGCTGTTGTGCCTTTATTTAAAATCAAAGTTTTGTTTTTTAAATCATCTATAGTTTTAATATCTGATCCTTTAGGAGCTACCACCCCAAGAGCAACTTTCATATAAGGCAATGCAAAATCCACCACAGCTTCTCTTTCTGGAGTTTTAGTAAAATTAGCTAAGATTAAATCTACTTTATTTGACTCTAAAAACTCCACCCTATTTGCTGCTTCAACTAAAACAAATTGTACTTTAGACTCATCGCCTAAAAGTTCTTTTGCTATACGTTTAGCAAAATATACATCATAGCCTTGATTTTTCCCTTGTGCATCTAGATAACCAAATGGAGGTTTATCACCAAAAACACCTATACGGATTACACCTTGTTGTTTAATTTTTTCTAAAGAGTTTTCATTGGAACTTGAATTTGAGCAGGCGCTAAAAAAAAGTGCCATTAAAAACGATAAAAGAAAAATCTTTTTCATATTTTTTCCTTATGATTGAAATTTAAATTTATAAACCTTATATTAATTTTTTTAACAAATCTTTTCTAAAATAAAATTAACGATGAAAATCAAACAAATTGAGAAATTTTTTCGCACGATCAGTTTTTGGATTTTCAAAAAATTCATCAGGCTTTGAAATTTCTACTATTTTTCCATCATCCATAAAAACTATTTTATCAGCAACTGCTCTTGCAAAACCCATTTCATGTGTAACTATAAGCATAGTCATACCATCTTTTGCTAAATTTAAAATCACATCTAAAACTTCACGCACGATTTCAGGATCAAGCGCTGCTGTAACTTCATCAAAAAGCATGATTTCAGGATTCATACAAAGGCTTCTAACTATAGCTATGCGTTGTTTTTGTCCACCGCTTAATTCTTTAGGATAGGCTTTTAATTTATGCAAAAGCCCTACTCTATCAAGCCAGTATTTTGCTTCTTCTAAAACCTCTTCTTTTTTTCTTTTTTGCACCTTTAAAGGCCCTAAGAGTATATTTTGCTCCACATTTAAATGATCAAAAAGCTCATAAGATTGAAACACCATACCTATTTTTTGGCGAATTTGAGTCCATTTTTTATAATTTTTATCAATTTTTTCATCATCTACAAAAATAGCCCCATCAGCCATTTCCTCTAAACCATTAATACATCTTAAAAGTGTAGATTTCCCACAACCACTTGGACCTAGTATAACCACTACTTCTTTTTGATTTACTTCTAAATTTATATCTTTTAAAACATGATGATTATCATAGTATTTTTGTAAATTTTGTATTTTTAAAATGCTCATATTAGCTCCATTTTTTCTCTAAAAACTTTGAATATACCGACAAAGGATAGCAAAGTATAAAATAAATCAATAAAATCAAACCATAAATCACAAAAGCCGCGTAAGAATTTTGAAATAAATTTAACTCAATCACTTGTTGGCCTACTTTAATAAGCTCTATGCCACCGATTAGATAAATCACTGAAGTGCTTTTAATAATTCTTGTAAAAAGATTAATACTCATTGGTAATAATCTTCTTAAAGATAAAGGTATAATGATAAAAAGATAAACTTCAAATTTATTAAAACCTAGTGAAAGTCCTGATTCATACTGGTGTTTTGGTATGCTTGCTAAAGATGATCTAACCAAATCCATCATCTCAAACACACCCCAAATACTAAAAACAATAATACTTGAACCCAAAGCACTCAAATGCCATCCAAACCATTTCGCTAAGCCAAAATGCACTATAAAAAGCCAAACAATCAAAGGCATAATACGTACAAATTCAAGCATAAAACGACAAAAAGCATAAAGGATTTTATTTTTAGAATGCATTAAAATTCCAAAAAATACTCCTCCTATGAGTGAAATCAAAACACTAATCAATGAAAGCTCTAAAGTAACCTTTAAACCTTGTGCTAGTCTAAAAAAGGTATCTTGATTTAAAATTTCAAACATAATTTAACCTTTTTTCTATACGGTTTAACACTAAAGATAAAGGTAAAATCAAAATCAAATAACAAAGCACCAAAGCAAATAATGCTTCATTACTTTTATAATAAAGCCCTATAAGATCTTTAGCCACATATACTAAATCCGCTAAAGCAATAATACTTACTACTGAAGTTTCTTTGAGTAAAAAAATGATATTTGCACTAATACTTGGCATAGCTATACCCAAAGCTTGAGGCATGATAATATAGCGAAAATTTTGCCATTTACTCAAACCCAAAGAAAGCCCTGATTCGTATTGTTGTTTTTTTACTGCTTCCATACCCGCTCTTAAGCTCTCAGCCATATAAGAACCACCTAAAAAACTAAGTCCTATCACAGCACAAGCAAAAGAACTAAGGTGTATCCCAAACTCAGGCAAGGCATAATATAAAAAGAAAAGTTGGATTAATAAAGGTGTGTTTCTTGAAAATTCTATATAAATTTTACAGATTGTATTTAAAAAAGAAAATTTAAAATAACTTACTCCCACACAAAATAAACCTACTAAAAATGAAAAAAATACTCCATAAATAGCAAGTTTTAAAGTAAGCCAAGAAGCTTGTATAAACATAGGGCTAAACTTGATTAAAAAATCAAAATCCATAAAACCTTCCATACTTTAAATACAATATTGTAACAAATAAGACTTAAAAAGACTTAATTAAATTTTTCATTTTTTCTTTATTTAAAATTGCTATTTTACCTTTATTTGTGCAAATAAGCTCATTTTGTTTTAATTCTTTTAAAAAACGCGACAAAGATTCTGGAGGTAAATTTAAAATCACAGCAATTTCTTTTTGCTTTAAATTTTGTAATTTTTCTTCATTTTCTAGTAAAAAGCTGACTAGTCTTGATTTTAAATCCAAAGATTTTTGTCTGATGAAATTTTCTAAAATTCGAATTTTACCGATTAAAGAAGTCAAAAGTAAAAAGCTAAATTCTCCATTTTCTAAGCATAATTTTTTAAATTCATCAAAATCAAAAACACAAATTTCACAATCTTGCTCACAAATAGCATTAGCTGGGTAATTAATACCCTCAAACACAGGCATTTCAGCTATAAAATTTACCGGAGTTAAAGTATGCAGTGTTAGTTCAAAACCTTTTGCATTCACCTTATATATACGCACTTTTCCACTTAGTAAAATGTAAATTTTATTTGCTTTTTCACCTTGAAAAAATAAAATATTCCCTTTGTTAAAATGTTTTTTCTTGCCTTTAGAAATTAAAATTTCAAAGTGTTTATCCATTTTCTTTTTCCATATTTTTGATACTTTCTTTTGCTTTTAAAACTAATTCTTCATCATCTGCAAAATCAAAGAATTTAAAATGATTGCCATGTTGCACTCTACCATCTAGTAAATCCCCACTTAACCTATTTTTTAAATCAAGCTCAGCTATTTTAAATCCATCTAAAGTTTTAGCAAATTCAAGCAAACGGCTTGGAATTTCTTTTTGCTTAGTGTATAAATAACAAAAGCTCTCAAGCCCCACTCTACCTACCCTACCTCTAAGCTGATGTAAGGTAGCAAGCCCAAGTCTTTCAGCCCCAACAACCACAATCACACTAAGTCTTGGCAAAGAAATCCCCACTTCAACCACGGTAGTAGAAAGCAAAATCGTACCTTTTTCTCTAAATTCTTGTAAAATTTGATCTTTATTTTTATCTTTTCCATGGGTTACATAAACATTTTTGTATTTGTTTATCCAGTATCCTTGTGCTTGTTCTAATGACAAATAATCTATATTTTCACTTTCATTTACCAAAGGATAAATGATGATTACTTGATGATTTTTAGCAAGTTCATCATCGATTTTTTTAAGCAAATATTTAAAATCTTTATCTTGTATACAAAAAGTCTTAATGTCTTTTTTAAAAGGCATTTGTTTAATAAAACTAAAATTTACAAGCTCACTTTGTATCATAGAAAGTGTTCTTGGTATAGGTGTAGCAGAAAATTGCACGATATGTGGAGCATATTGAGAGTTTTTGCTAAGCTCGCTTATTTTTTGTCTTTGATTGGAGCCAAAACGGTGTTGCTCATCTATCATCACTAAAACTGCTTCAAATTCTTCTTGATGAATGAGCGCATGTGTGCCTATGATAAAATGAGCTTGTTCTTTTAATTTTGCTAAATCTTTATCTTTTTTACCACCTTTTAAAAGCAATACATTAACAAAATCAGGCAAAAGTCTTTTTGCTTCATGATAAATTTGCTCTGCTAATATACTAGTTGGAGCCATTAAAATAGCCTTTTTAGGATACACTAGCAAGCTTGCAGCAAGTATAACCAAAGTCTTACCACAACCCACATCACCCATCACCACACGCCTTTTAGCAACTTTATTTTGTAAGTCTTTTTTAATATCTTCTATTGCTAAAAGTTGATCATTTGTAGGATTAAATTCTAAACCCTTAAGCCAAGAGCTTATATCAAAAAGATCTATTTTATAAGCATTTTGTGATATTTTTTTACCCTTTAAACGCCTTAAATGATTAAAAATTTCTATATATTTTAAGTCTTTAACTATGGCGTTAAAATTTTCATAAAGAGTTAAATCATCATAATTGTGCAAATTTAAAAGCAAATTAATGTATTTTTGTTCTAAATTTAGCGCTTTTAAATTAGCTTCATTGACATATTTTAAGATAAGTTTTTTTATGCTTTCATCTTTAATAGAGCTAATTTGGTATTTAGGGACTATTTGACCTATATTTTTTACTATTTTTGGGTTTATAAACTGCCAAATTCCATTAAAAAAATTCATCTTTGCATAAATACAAATCAAAGCATTGTGTTTAAAAATTTTAAAATGCCATTTATTAGGATGAAAAATTACTATATTTGCTTTTATACCCCATTCTAAACATTCACAAAGTATAAAAAGCTGGGAGTGATGATTTTGCGTGCTGATAATTTTTACATTTTGGGTGCAAAATGTATCTTTTGGAAACTTTGAAATTCTAAAATCATCAAATTTTTTAGGCAAAATCAAAGCCAAATCGATACAATTTTTAACCCCTAAAGTATGAAGTAGTTTTAAATCCTTTTCTTCAACTTTCATTTTCTATACTTGCAAAACTCACTTTTGTAATTTCACTATGTGTTTTGATAAAGTCATTTAACTCATCTAAGGTAGTGTTTTTGATCTTTTGCATTTCTTCTTTCAAATTTTCAAGTTTTAAACCATGCAAATATTCATTTAGCATTATATCTAGTCTTTTAGCTAAGCTTTCATATCTTAAAGGCATAGAACCTACTAAAAATTGCTTAGCTAGTTGAAATTCTTTTTCATTCACTCCATTTTGGACAAAGTTTTCAAAAACTTCTTTAACTAAAGTTTTAGCCTCATTAGAACTTTCATTTTTAGTTTGCAAATACCCAAAAACTCTACTATAATTTAAATTTACATCAAGCATAGCATATGCTGAATACGCCAAGCCTCTTTTCACACGCACTTCTTCCATTAAACGCGAACCAAAACCACCTTGACCCAATATAAATAAAGCAAGTTTAGCTAAATACATTTTCTCATCATTAATTTGCATATTAAATGGAGAACAAAAGTATATATAAGCTTGCTCAGTACTTTTTTGCTCACTTGCTTCTATACTCTCATCAATGAGTTTGTAACTTTTGTTTTGATTTGAGGTATTTCTTTTTAAAATTTGGCAAATTTTTTCTGCTTTAATCTTTGCTTCATCTTCTTTAATATCTCCACCAAAAACAAATAAAGCATTATCAAGTACTAAATTTTCACTCATAAAATCTTGCAATTCTTTTAAGCTAATCTTTTCTATGCTTTCTTTAGTCCCATCAAGACCACTAGCAAAAATTTCATCTTTGAAAACATTCTTATTTAAAAGTCTTTTTGCTTGATAATCATAATCAGTATTTAAACTTGCAAGCTCACCTAAGGCTAAAGTTTTTAATCTTTGTAAGATTTTTTCATCAAAACGCACATTTAAAAACAACTCTTGTAATTTTTCTAAAGCAAAATCAAAATGTTCTTTCAAGCATTTAATACTAATTTGAAAATGCTCAAAACTAGCCTTAGCATAAAGCTCTATAGCACGGTATTCTAAGCTTTTAAAAAACTCATCATTACTTCCTTCATTTAAAAGCCTAGCAAGCATACTTGCACAACCCCTATTGTGTTTTTCTGCTATTTTTCCACTATTTTTAAAAATGAGTTTGAAAAATACTACAGGAAGCTCGTTTTCATACTCATATATTATGTCTATTTTAGTATTATTAAAGTCTAAATTTAACATTAAAACCTTTCTAAAATATTATAAGCTGTATCGCGTTTAGCAGGTAATTCTCCTATATCTTTGATAAGTTCTATCATTTGCTCTTGATTCATTCTATATTTTGCACCAGCTGCAGCTACAACATTTTCCTCCATCATAGTTGAACCTAAGTCATTTGCACCAAATTTTAAAGCAAGTTGGCCTATCAAAGAGCCTTGCGTTACCCATGAACTTTGCAAATTTTTAAAATTATCCAAATATAATCTTGCCAAAGCTAGCAATCTTAAATACCTATTAGAGCTTTGCTTGATGATTTCAGGATGTTTTTTAATCAAAGGAGTATTTTCGCTTTGAAATGACCATAAAATAAAAGCTCTAAAACCATTTGTTTTATCTTGTAAATTTCTTAAATGATCAAAATGTTCAATGATTTCTTCATCATTTTCAACCGTACCAAACATCATTGTAGCAGTACTTTTCATACCTATATTATGCGCACTCTCATGCACCCTAAGCCAAGTAGCTGTGTCACATTTGTGTGGTGCGATGATATCTCTTACCCTATCGCTTAATACTTCAGCACCTGCTCCAGGTATAGAAAAAAGTCCTTTAGTTTGTAATCTTTTTAAAACCTCTTCGATAGAAATTTTAGAAACTCTTGCTATATAAGCTATCTCTACTGCTGAAAAACCATGCACAGTGATGGTTGGATAATTAGTTTTTATATAAGAAAGCAAGTCTTCATACCATTCTATTTTAAGTTTTGGATGCACCCCACCTTGAAATAAAATTTGCGTTCCACCTATGGCTTGTAATTCTTCTATTTTTTGCCCTATTTCTTCGTATTTTAAAATATAAGAATCATCATCTTTTTCTTTTCTACAAAAAGCACAAAAATCACAATCAATACAGCAAATATTTGTATAATTTATATTTCTATCCACCACAAAAGTAGTTATTTTTTCAGGGTGAAGCTCTAATTTTTTCTCATATGCCATTGCGCCTAATTCGTATAAAGGTGCATTTTGGAGTAAATTTAATGCTTCATTTTTACTTAATCTATTCATTATTAACCTTTTTTATAAAAAAGAATTATTATAGCATTTAAATGTAAAATAATCTTAAAAACGATATAATCAAGCCCTTTAATTTCATATATTCATAGGATACTCATGACTTATAGGTCTTTACTTAAAAATAATAAAACTTTTCGCCTTTTAGCAATGGTACAATTTATAAGTTATTTTGGTGCATGGTTTTCCCAAGTAGGTGTTTTTACCCTCTTAACCAAAGAGCTACAAGCACCTGCAAATATCATAGGTTTTTCAGCTATTTTTGTTTTTTTACCTTCTATTATACTTGCACCTATAAATGGAGTTATAGTAGATAGATTTAAACCTAAGAATTTATTACTGACAATGATTAGCATTGAGATGATTTCTATTTTTATGCTAATTTTTGTAAATTCTTTAGCTATGCTTTGGTTTTTATACTTTTTAACCTTTGTGCGTATGGCGGTTGCAAGCATGTATTTTCAAACAGAAATGTCAGTTTTACCTAAAATTTTAACCCCACAAGAATTAAAACTAGGCAATGAGCTTCATAGTATTATATGGGCTGTATCATATGCTTTGGGTATGGGCGCAGCAGGACTTTTTATAGATCTTTTTGGAGTAAAACCAGCTTTCATAGCTGATACTTTAATGCTGTTTTGCGCTATGCTTATACTTAAAACTTTAATCTTACCTGATGAAAAAAACACCACACAAAACAATCTTTTTATATTAATCAAAGAAGGTTTAGTTTATGTATTTAACAATAAAAAAATCATTCATTTGATTTTACTTCATGGAGTTGTAGGGATAACCGCTTATGATGTTTTAATCACTCTTTTAGCCGAATATGAATACGCAAAAGTTATTTCCATACCTCTAGCCATAGGGCTTTCTAATGCTATAAGAGCCATATCTTTACTCATAGGACCTTATGTACTTAGTCCTTATATTAATAAAAACACTTTAGTATATTTATACTTAGCGCAAGGTATAGGTATAATGCTTTGGGCTTGCTTGCAATTTAACTTTTATCTTGCCTTTGTAGGCTTAGTAATGGCAGGTTTTTGTACTTCATCTTTATGGAGCTATACTTACACACTTTTGCAAAATGATTGTGATAAAAGATATTATGGTAGAGTGATTGCCTATAATGATATGGTGTATTTAACTTTTAGTGCAATTATTGCTTTTTCAACAGGATATTTATTTGAATTTTATGGAGTAAAATTAAGCCATTTTACTTTTGGTTTAGGAGTATGTTTTATCTTTGCGGCGATTTATTGGTGGTGGTTTAATAAAAAATATAATTAATCCACCTTAGAATAATAAACCCCACCCGCTGAAAAGTTTTTTTCAAAATACGCTGTTTCAGGTACAAGATCTGATTTTCCTGGGTATATTCTACCTTCTCTGTTTAATATCCTATGGAAACGCTCCATTAATCTTATTTTGAAATCTTGATCAAAATAAATCATCATATTTCTTGAAAAAATCACATCAAATTTCCCAAGTTTAAATAAAGAATCATCAAAAACATTACAAAGCTCAAAACGACATCTACAAGCTAAAGTCTCTTTTTTAAGCTGATACATTCTATCTTTTACATCAAAATAACGCGTTTTTTGCATAGTGTTTAATCTAGCTACTGAGCGCTCTGAATATAACATTTCATTGCATTTATCTATCATTTTTTTATTAATATCTATACCAACTATATTCATACCTTTAACAAAATTCTCACTTGCTAAAATAGCTAAAGAATACACTTCCTCACCACTTGAACATGGAGCACAAAGCACATTTACAGGTCGATCAAGAGATTTTATATAAAAAATTACATCTTTTAATTGTTCTAATTCTCTAAAAAAATATGTCTCACAAACTGTAATAAAATCCATAGTTTCTTGCTTTAAATTTCTTTGAAACTGCACTTTTTCATTTAATTCACTAAGACTGCTTAAACCTAATTCTTGTAAAAATTTAGGTAGCTTTATAGATAAAATATCTTTTTTAGTATTAAGATTATTTCCACTTATTTGCTCTACTATTTTTATAAAATCATTCATTTCATTTTCTGTAATTTTTATCATCTTTCCATCCTATGATTTGATAAAATTTATTATTTCTTTTTTGAGTTCTATTAAACTCATAGGTTTTAAATTTGGATTAGTATCTCTAGCTTTTTTTGGCATTCCATATACTATAGAATCTGCCTCATTTTCACATAAACACCTCACACCAACTTTATAAAGCTCAAATAAAGATTTAGCACCATCATCACCCATTCCTGTCATAATCAAAGCTAAAATTTTATGATATTTGCAAAGATTTACAGCTGAATGAAATAAAACATCAATTCCTGGATTAAAACTACTTGTTTGCTCTGTAGTATTTAACACCAAAGCATTATTTCCACTTAAAACCATATTTCTTTGACAAATATAAATTTTATTTTTTAAAACTTCTTTGTCATTTGGTATGATCACATCACTTTTTGCTTCTTTGTTGAATTGATTTACAAAAGAAGGAATAAAAGCTGGGTTCATATGTTGGGCAATCACTACCGCACAATCTTTAAGTTCTATATCATTAAGTAAAAACTTTAGTTGGCTTGGACCGCCCGTTGAAGAACCAATCAAAATAAGCTTCATTTTTTACCTTAAGTTTAGTATTATTATATCAAATTAAATATTTGAAAATATTAAAAAATAATTATATACAAGAAAGAAAAATTTTAATTAAATATGATAGAATTAATACTTTAAATTTCAAATGATAAGTGATTATTAAATGTTAAGAGAAAAAATTTACATAGCAAGTGATCATGCTGGCTTTATTTTAAAGCAAGAAATTATCAATTTTTTACAAGAAAAAAATATAAGCTTTGAAGACTTAGGTCCTTTTAGTAATGATCGTTGTGATTATCCTGATTATGCACATTTATTAAGCTCTAAAATTAATGAAAATAGTTTTGGAATTTTAGTGTGTGGATCAGGTATTGGTATGAGTATAGCAGCAAATCGCCATACAAATATACGCTGTGCTTTGTGTAACGAACCTTTAAGCGCTAGACTCTCAAGAGAACATAACGATGCAAATGTTTTAGCCTTAGGAGCTAGACTAACCGGAGTAGATATGGCTTTTGAAATCATCTCAAATTTCATTAATACTTCTTTTAGCGGTGGAAGACATTGCGTGCGAATTAGTAAAATAGAGGCAAAATTATGATTTTAAGTTGGCTTGTATTAACTGTATTAATTTGTGTTAGTATTTATATGACTATTATGTTGCTTTATTATAAAACCTTACTTCATAAAGAAAAAGTAGCAAAAGAATTCATAAAAAATAATCTTGATGATACTGAAATAGTCATTAGAAAATTACAAGTACAGCTTCAAAGAAGTTTGGGTAATATTGACATTTTAACTGAGGAATTAAACAAAAGTAAAGCAGACCTAACCTCTCTTAGAACAAGAAATTCACAATATCGTATCGAAAATGAAAAATTAAGACAAAGAATCAAAGAATTAGAAGCAAAAATCGAGGCATTATTATGATGAAAGAACAAGATCAAAAATACTTATTAGATAGTATTAGGGCTATTAAGGATTTTCCAAAAGAAGGAATTATCTTTAGAGATATCACTACTTTATTAAACAACAAAGAAGCGTTTGCATTTTTAATGGATCATTTAGTTGAAAAATATCAAAACGCAAAGCTTGATTATATCGTTGGTATAGAAAGTAGAGGTTTTATTTTTGGAGCTGCACTCAGTGCTAGATTAAAACTACCTTTTGTGCCTATTAGAAAACCAGGCAAATTACCTTCAAAATGCTTACAAGAATCTTATAGCTTAGAATATGGTAGTGATACCATAGAAATTCATGTCGATGCATTTAATAATCAAAAAGCAAACGTTTTGCTCATAGATGATCTCATCGCCACAGGTGGTACAGCTATCGCTGCTGTTAAACTCATAGAAAGACTCAATGCAAAATGCATTGAAGCTTGTTTTTTACTAGAATTAAAAGATCTTGATGGGGCTAAAGAATTAGCTAAATTAACTTCTGTTTATAGTGTTTTAGAGGTATAAAATGGAAGAATTTTTAAAACAACTTTTGTATGATTATAAAAACTGGGCTTATATCATCGTGTTTTTATGGTGCATACTTGAGGGAGAACTTGCGCTTATTTTAGCAGGTATTTTTGCACATGAAGGTCATGTAAATTTAGGACTTATCATCTTTGTAGCAGGTTTGGGTGGTTTTGTAGGTGATCAAATATATTTTTATATAGGAAGATATAATAAAAAATATATTCAGAAAAAACTTCGCACCCAAAGGCGTAAATTTGCCATAGCACATTTACTCTTGCAGCGTTTTGGTTGGCCTATTATATTCATACAAAGATATATGTATGGCTTTAGAACTATTATACCTATGAGCATAGGACTAACACGCTATAGTGCGAAAAAATTTGCATTTATTAATCTCATTAGTGCTTGGGCTTGGGCTGCTATAACCATTTTACTTGCATGGTTTTTTGGAAAACAAATTTGGCTTGCAGTGGAATGGGCTGGAGATCACTGGTATTTTGCAGTGCCTATTATTGCTTGTTTTTTACTTGCTTTATTTTTAGGTATGAAACAAATAGAAAAATCAATACTTAGAAAAAGGGAGCATAAATGATTTTTAATTTTAAAGAAGAAACTATAAATTCTATAAATGCTGACTTTGAAATCATTTTAATACAAGATAAAAAGATAGAAAAATACACTCAAAGTCAAGAACTCTTTAAACTTTCAAATTATAAAGGCGAAGGAATTTGCATAGATATGCAAAATAAAATTCTTTATAGTGAACTTAAAAGTTTAGAATATGAAGATATAAGACTTGCTTTTGCAAATGCTTATAAAGCTTTAAAAAAACTTGAAATTCAAAGTGTTAAAACAAAGAGTGTTGTAGGAAAATGCGTAGTAAATAGCTTTAATGCTATGATTCAAGGATTTACTTTTGGTGCTTATGAGTTTGATAAATATAAAAAAGAAAAAACACAGAGTAAGTTAGAGAATATTTTCATCTCAAAAGATGAAATTAATGACAAAGCATACAACCTAGAAGAAGCTTGCATAGGTATAAACTATGGTCAGGTTTTTTCAAATGCTTGTGATTTTGCAAAAAATATCGTAAATGAAATTCCTCAAATTTATACTCCTGCAAAAATGGCTGAGGATGCTCTTAGCTTAAGTCAAAATGATTGCAAGATTTCATGTAAAATCTATGAGAGTGATTTCTTAGAGCAAGAAAAAATGCAAGCATTTTTAGCGGTAAATCGTGCATCAATCCATCCTCCAAAACTCATTCATCTTTCATACAAACCACAAAATCCAAAAATGAAAGTAGTGTTTGTAGGCAAAGGACTAACTTATGATAGTGGTGGACTTAGTTTAAAACCTGCTGATTATATGCTAACGATGAAATCAGATAAAAGCGGTGGTGCAGCGGCAATGGCCATCATCAAAGGTGCAAGTGAATTAAACCTTAATATAGAAGTGCATTCTATCATCGGTGCAACTGAAAACATGATAGGCGGAAATGCTTACAAGCCTGATGATGTACTCATCTCAAGAGAAGGTGTGAGTATAGAGGTTAGAAATACCGACGCAGAAGGAAGATTAGTTTTAGCAGATTGTCTTTCACTTGCTCAAGATCTAAAACCTGATTTATTAATAGATCTTGCCACTCTAACTGGAGCTTGCGTAGTGGGACTTGGAGAATACACAAGTGCTATCATGGGAAATAATGAAGATTTACAAAATGATTTTTTCAAAGTAAGTAAAAAAAGTGGAGATTTAGCTACTATTTTACATTTTAATCCACATTTAAAAGAACTTATAAAATCAAATATAGCAGATGTTAGCAATACCTCTTCAAGTCGTTATGGTGGGGCTATTACTGCAGGGTTATTTTTAAATTCTTTCATTAGAGAAGAATATAAAGACAAATGGCTACATTTAGACATCGCAGGGCCAGCTTACTTAGAAAAAGCTTGGGGTTATCATAGCTTTGGTGCAAGTGGAGCAGGTGTTAGAATGTGCCTTTCATATTTACTTTATCTTTCAAGGAAATAAAAATGAGTTTATCAGTTGGTATAGTAGGACTTCCAAATGTTGGAAAATCTACCACTTTTAATGCACTAACAAGAGCACAAAATGCAGAAAGTGCAAATTATCCATTTTGCACCATAGAACCAAACAAAGCAGTCGTTCCTGTGCCTGATCATCGCTTAAAAGAGCTAGCAAAGATTGTCAATCCACAAAAAATTATACGCTCAAATATAGAATTTGTTGATATAGCAGGTTTAGTAGCTGGCGCTAGCAAAGGCGAGGGTTTGGGTAATAAATTTTTATCTAACATACGTGAAACAGAGATGATTTTACATATTGTGCGTTGTTTTGATGATGAAAATATCACCCATGTTGCGGGCAGTGTTGATCCTGTGCGTGATGTGCAAATCATAGAAACAGAACTTATACTAGCAGATATAGAACAACTTAGTAAAAAAATAGAAAAACTCACCAAAGGTGCAAAAGCTAATGAAAAAGGTGCAAAAGAAAGTTTGGCTTTAGCTAATGAGCTTTTAGAACATTTAAATCAAAACAATAGTGCAAGCTCATTTCCAAATAAAAATGAAGTCTATCATGCTCTTATAAAAGAACTAAGATTGCTTTCAGCTAAGGAAGTGATATATGGGGCAAATGTAGATGAGAATTCCCTTTTAGAAGATAATGAATTTGTAAAAAATCTTAAAGAATTTGCAGCAAAATCAGGTCATGAGGTTATCAAACTTTGCTCTAAAATAGAAGAGGAAATGATAGCTTTAAGCGATGAGGAGCATTTTGAGTTTTTAAAATCTTTAGGGATTGAACGTAGTGGACTTGAAGTAGTTATACGCACAGCATTTTCAAAGCTTAATCTAATTAGCTATTTTACAGCAGGTCAAATAGAAGTTAGATCATGGACTATACAAAGAGGCTGGAAAGCACCAAAAGCAGCAAGTGTAATCCATAATGATTTTGAAAAAGGTTTTATCAAAGCTGAAGTGATTTCTTATGAAGATTATATCGCTTGCAAAGGAGAAAGTGGCGCTAAAGAAGCAGGAAAACTACGCCTTGAAGGAAAAGATTATATCGTACAAGATGGCGATGTAATGCATTTTAGATTTAATGTTTAATAAAATTTGCAAGCTATTTCAAGCTTGCAATCTC